>NZ_CP151099.1:4374500-4685500 GCF_038096175.1 Nostoc sp. UHCC 0302 | reverse complement strand
TTTTGCTTTAGCTCTTTGTGCTGCTTCTTGATTCTGTGGTAGAAAAATCATTCCTACAGCCACATTATCAGTGGATGAAACTTCCTGCCCTCTTTGGCTATAGTCTTGTTGGAACAACTCCCAAGGGATTGCTGTCAATATTCCCGCACCATCACCAGAATCTTGATCTGCGCTACAACCTCCGCGGTGTTCTAAACAAGTTAAAGCAGCTAAAGCTTTTACCACAATTTCATGGCTGGCTTGATTCTGGCGATGAGCAATAAAACCTACACCACAGGCATCTCTTTCTTCTACTAACCACCTTTGCCCTTGGTAAGTATCTTTTGAGTAAATATCCTCCGTAACGGTTTGATCTTGATGCATCTGTTTATTATTCATACCCTGTTCCTGATGAAATGTTGAGTTACCAATTTTGCCGCTGCTTATGAGAAAAATTTCTAACTAAATTTAGTTATAGAGAAATACACAACGACTGAAATTTAGGGAAAAAAAATTTTAACTTCGGATTTGCTTTTTGGTACACCCGTGTTAAAATTATTGCGTTATTTTTTATGTGTTTATGCGGTGTTAGACAAAACACCTACGCCCGGACAATCTTATTGCCCTGGTAGTCTTCTATTTATATCGTGAAGCTAAGTATTTTCTCAATTCCCTTATTCCAGATGCATCCTGATAGTCTGGTAGAGCCTGTCACTGCTTACCTAAAACAGAATTTAAACTGAACGCTTGACTCTAATGAGTGCCGCAATAATCATGATTCTGCAACAAAATTCAGCGTATTACACTATATACCCATTTGACAATTCCCAAATATCTCTGTTGTCGTCTAGATTTTTATTTTTGCTGCTTACGTGTTGCCACCTGTCTTACTACTAACTAAACTTCACTGAAGTAGCAACCATGTTTGGTTGAAATTAGTAATAGTTAAAACACCTAGTGGGAGTGCTTTATTAGTAAAATTGCTTGTTTGCTTTAAAAGAGATAGCAATCCAACATATAAGATATCACATTTATTCAAAAGCAAAATCATGATTTCTTAATATCTTCAAATAATTAGTCAGCTTGCAACTTCAGTGATAACTTTCAAAAGTACGTAGTAAATAATGGTAAAAATGCTAAATTGTTGCAGACAAGAATATTTCAATATTATTGCCCTTATTGGTAATAGCAAGTTATTTCAGGCTACTGTATCACCAATATTTTTAACAACACTGTGCTTAACTGCTACCTGTGCTACTAACGCCCAAGAACCTCCAACTAATACCAAACCATTACCAATTGTGACTCCGCGATCGCCTTCGACACTGCCCGCCACGCGATCACCTGCATCTTCTTTACCGGGGGTGCTATATTCTGGCAATCAAATTTCTTTTAATGGTCGCACTTTACCAGGAGCTTGGTTACAGCAACGTGGAACTAGTAAGCAAGTAACAACACATCTTAGTGACGGGGTATTTAGGCAGTTAATAGGGGTAGATTTTTTAAACAGCAATAATCCAGCTAAACAACCAGTACAGTGGTTCTCTTCAGTGACAAAACCGCTGGTTTTAGCCACCCGCCTGTTAGGAGCATATCGATATCTAGATATTAGTAATTTTGCTCAAACTGTAGGATGGCAGATACAACCCAATGCTAACACTTTGGTGATTGTCGCCCCAAAAGCGAGAGTGACAAATATTGTTCAGAGTCCCCTAGCTTCAGATGCAGATGTTGCGACTTTACAAACGGCTCGTGTTGTCGTCGATTTAGATCGTCCAACTGCGTGGCAACTTACACAAGGTTTACCAATTAAAAAACAGCAAACTCAATCACAAGATCCAGACACGCCAACCTCTCAATCAACTGCACCACCAAATAGAGAGTGGACAATTACCCTAGATGGAATAGCCGATACTGCTTTAATAGAACGCTATACCCCATTGCCGCCAATAGCACCAGTAGCACCGCCTCCATCACTGCCAGACCAGCTCAAACAATTATTACCAGTTACACCAGCACCAGTAATCCCATCATCACCAGCCCCTGAACCACTAATTACACAAGTGGAGGTAGTTAACAACCGAACAGTTATTCATCTAAGCGTTCCCTTTGGTCAATCTCCTCAAATTAATACTGTAGCTAACCCCAATCGTCTGATTATTAATATTCGACCTGATGCCCTACAAGAGCGAGATATAACTTGGGCAACAGGGTTACGTTGGCGACAGCATTTTATCAAGTTAGGTACAGACCGCTTCCCTGTGGTTTGGTTGGAAGTCAATCCCCGCAAATTTGGGCTGACGCTGAAACCCATATGGACTAACCTTGATACTCTTACTGGTACTGCTCCCTTAATTCAAACAGCACAACGCTACTTAGCGGTAGCTGCAATTAACGGTGGTTACTTTAACCGCAATAACAGATTACCCTTAGGTGCGATTCGTCGAGATGGGCAGTGGTTATCAGGCCCGATTCTTAACCGAGGTGCGATCGCCTGGAATGATTCTGGACAATTTTACTTTGGTCGCCTTACCTTAGAAGAAACATTGCTCGTTGCAAATAACCTGCGATTACCAATTTTATTTCTCAACAGCGGTTATGTGCAGGCTGGTATTGCTCGTTATACACCAGTTTGGGGAGCAACCTACACATCCCTGACAGATAACGAAATCATTCTTGTTGTCCAGAACAACCAAATTATCAATCAGTTACCAGGTGGCAAAGGAGGACAGACTGCCTTTCCCATTCCCCACGATGGCTATTTGCTAACCTTACGCGGCAACGCTGCCACTACTGTTTCACAGCTACCTATTGGCACAGCAGTAAGTATTACTAGCGCCACTACTCCGGCTAATTTTAGCCGTTACCCTTACATTGTCGGAGCTGGGCCGTTGTTAGTGCAAAACGGTCAAATTGTTCTCGATGCCAAAAGCGAAAAATTCAGTCCTGCCTTTATTGCAGAAAAGGCTATTCGTAGCGGTATTTGCACAACCTCAACAGGCACTTTGATGATTGCTGCCGTACACAATCGCGCTGGTGGTTATGGCCCTACCTTAGCAGAACACGCCCAACTCATGCAGTTGCTAGGATGTGTGGATGCCCTAAATTTGGACGGTGGTAGTTCTACTAGTCTTTACTTAGGAGGGCAACTACTCGACCGTTCCCCTAATACTGCTGCTCGCGTTCACAACGGCATTGGTATTTTCCTACAACAGCAGCCATGAGGTATTGAGGATTAGGGAGATTGAGGGACACAGAGGCAGGGGGCAGCACTTCTCTACGAGAGGCTGCGCCCTAAGCGCAGCTATGCCGCAGGCTTTACGGCTACGCTCAGTGACCGGGGAGCAGGGGGAGAAATAACTTACTCTTGACTCTTAACTCCTAACTCCTAACTCAGCACTCTCAATGCCTCATACTTTTTTAAAGTTTAGACTAAGCTGTCATTTAACTTAATGAAGACTTGGTATAGACTTAACAGTTTTAGTAGTAGTGGTTTACACCATCAGGTCTGCTTTTGCTATCTTTATCGAGGTGGGATTAGATTGCTGATTTTCAAGGTTGCACGATAGCGCCAAACAAGATTTTTTCATCAATACTTAAGAGTACGAACGGTTTGTTATGTCTCCAAATGAGGTAATTATGGCTCAATATCAAGAAACCACACAGAATAACACTCTACACCTACCTTCAGCTATCACTTCCAGAGGAGTTGCGGCAACTGAGTTGCGTCCTTGGGGTTCTTTCACAGTATTGGAAGAAGGACGTGGATATAAAATTAAACGCATAGAAGTTAAGTCTGGACACCGCCTCAGTCTGCAAATGCACCACCACCGTAGCGAACATTGGATTGTCGTCTCTGGTACAGCTAGAGTTGTTTGTGGTGAGCAAGAAATATTGCTAGGCAACAATCAGTCAACTTATGTACCTCAGTGTACAGCTCATCGTTTAGAGAATCCTGGAGTGATTCCCTTAGTATTGATTGAAGTCCAAAATGGCGAGTATCTAGGTGAAGATGATATCATCCGCTACCAAGATGACTACGCCCGTACTAAGGATTAAAATCAACAAAGCTCTACTAAAGCAAAAAAGGCTTTTATTTAAAACTGAATATATTTTTGTGCAAGCAAGTACTTTATAACTTCTGCACACAAGAAGTTCCTGCCTGGTTAAGGTGGGAACTTGTTGCATCATAGTGCTAAAATAATTATCTACTAGATAAATGTAGATGTGCAAATCAAAATAATACATAGCTATAGCCGGGATTAGCGATACTCATCCAAGTGGAGAGTGAACATACAAACACTCCCAAACTGATGGAAAACAAAATGATTTACTATATGGCAAAAAACTAATTCCATGATTCATCTGAGTCAAGCAGCCGCAAGTGAAATCGGGCGAATAAAATCTAAGCAGCAGCCAAACCTTTTATTTCGATTGGCTGTTAAGTCTGGTGGCTGTTCCGGATGGTTCTACGAAATGTCATTTGCTCAAGCAGAAGAAGTTAGCGATCGCGTTTTTGATTTGGATGGGATTCAAGTAGTCATAGACGCCCAAAGCTTGAATTACATCAACGGTTTGACACTAGATTATTCAGAGGATTTGATGGGTGGTGGTTTTCGCTTCCACAATCCCCAAGCGATCGCCACCTGTGGTTGTGGCAATTCCTTCAGCATTAGTCATTAGTCATTGGTATTTACAAAGAATAAAATGATAATTGACATAAAACCATAAAAAAAGTTATAATTAGGATTTGTTAAAACTTAGACCCTAAGCAGCTTTACGCGCTGTAACTCATGCCAACCATACAGCAGCTAATACGGAACGAACGCGAAAAAGCGCGTCAGAAAACAAAGTCCCCAGCTCTGAAGCAATGCCCTCAACGTCGGGGGGTTTGTACCAGAGTATACACGACCACACCTAAAAAGCCTAACTCAGCTCTACGTAAAGTAGCAAGAGTACGGCTAACTTCTGGGTTTGAAGTTACAGCTTACATCCCAGGAATTGGCCACAACTTGCAAGAACACTCAGTTGTAATGATTCGTGGCGGTCGGGTTAAGGACTTACCGGGCGTGAGATACCACATTATCCGCGGCACCTTAGATACAGCCGGAGTCAAAGACCGCAAGCAAGGTCGTTCCAAGTATGGAACCAAGCGTCCGAAAGAAGGGGCGAAAAAGTAGGATTAGGCGATTAATCGCATTCAATGCGGCTAATCGTCGTTCTTCAAAAACGCTGAGTAATAGAAAAAGCTCAGCGTTGGCTTTGGAAAAACAGTCATGAAAGCTGTTGCGTCTGTTTCAAAAAACTAAGTCACACACGGCACTAAGCGAGCAAGTGCATCAAGTTTTAAGCAGAATCCTGTAAGCGACAACAGATTTTAATTTAAATATTAAAGTTTATACTGTGGTCGTATTGTGTGTTTAGTTGCAGGTAGCAATTCCATAGGTCAGCATCGCTGCAACTTAAAGAAAGACAAAATTGAGAAACCTATAAAGCGGTGGAACCCGTCGCTTTTAGTTTCCGGTGTTTGATAGCATATAATTTCGTTGCCAAATCCGATTTAAAGGTGAAGTATGTCTCGTCGTGGTGTTATTCAAAGGCGCCCAGTTCCGTCTGACTCAGTGTATAACAGTCGCCTTGTAAGCATGATTATCAGGCGGATCATGCGTCATGGCAAGAAATCACTTGCCGCGCGGATTGTGTATGAGGCATTGAAAACTATTGAGGAACGCACTGGCGGTAATGCCTTAGAAACCTTTGAAAGAGCAGTGCGGAATGCAACGCCTTTGGTAGAAGTAAAAGCTCGGCGAGTTGGCGGAGCAACCTATCAAGTACCAATGGAAGTTCGTTCAGAACGGGGTACTACCCTAGCACTGCGTTGGCTAGTGCAATTTTCTCGGTCTAGACCAGGACGCACAATGGCCAGCAGGCTGGCAAATGAGTTAATGGACGCTGCCAACGAAACTGGAAATGCGATTCGGAAGCGTGAAGAAACGCACCGGATGGCGGAAGCAAATAAAGCATTTGCTCATTATCGTTACTAAGTAGAAAAGCGATATATCGCCCTTTCCAAAGCGGTATATCGTGTATCTCTGAAGAAAAGGCGGTTTTCCGTAAAAGTATAGAATCTTAACAAAGAGTAATATACAAGATATCATGAGGCAAAAATTATAGGAGGCAGCTGTGGCACGTACGATCCCGCTAGAGAGAGTACGCAACATTGGGATTGCGGCGCATATAGATGCGGGCAAAACCACGACAACAGAGAGAATATTGTTTTACTCTGGAATAATTCATAAAATCGGCGAAGTTCATGAAGGAACCGCTGTAACGGACTGGATGGAGCAAGAGCGGGAACGGGGAATCACCATTACTGCTGCAGCTATCAGTACCAGTTGGAAAGATCATCAAATTAACATTATCGATACTCCTGGCCACGTAGACTTCACAATTGAAGTTGAACGTTCCATGCGTGTGTTGGATGGTGTAATCGCAGTATTTTGTTCTGTGGGCGGTGTACAACCACAATCCGAGACAGTGTGGCGGCAAGCAGACCGTTACAAAGTACCTCGGATCGCCTTCATCAACAAGATGGATCGCACAGGAGCGAACTTCTACAGAGTTCACGATCAGTTGCGTGATCGCTTGCGGGCAAATGCGATCGCCATTCAGCTACCAATTGGTAGTGAAAACGACTTCAAGGGCATTGTTGACTTGGTGCGGTTGCGTGCATACATTTACAACAACGACCAAGGAACCGATATCGAAGAAACGGATATTCCGGCAGAATTGCAAGAACAAGCAGAAGAATACCGCACCAAGCTTGTAGAAGCGGTGGCAGAAACCGATGACGATCTAATGACTAAGTACTTCGAGGGCGAAGAACTTACAGAAGATGAAATCCGTTCTGCCTTACGTAAGGGTACAGTTGCCGGTACGATTGTGCCAGTACTTTGTGGATCAGCATTTAAAAACAAAGGCGTACAGTTAATGCTGGATGCAGTTGTAGATTACCTGCCTGCACCAATTGATGTACCAGCAATTCAAGGCACATTGCCAAATGGCGATACTGTTGAGCGCCACGCGGATGACAATGAGCCTTTATCTGCTCTGGCATTCAAGATTATGGCTGACCCATACGGTCGCCTCACCTTCGTTCGCGTTTATTCTGGTGTTCTGAAAAAAGGTAGTTACGTTCTCAACGCTACCAAGAACAAGAAAGAACGGATTTCCCGTCTGGTGATTTTAAAAGCGGATGAACGACTTGACGTTGATGAAATGCGGGCGGGTGATTTGGGTGCTGCATTGGGATTGAAAGACACCTTAACAGGTGACACACTTAGTGATGAAGGATCACCAGTGATTCTGGAATCTCTATTCATTCCTGAGCCTGTGATCTCGGTAGCGGTTGAACCCAAAACCAAAAACGACATGGATAAGCTATCTAAAGCTTTGCAATCCTTGTCTGAAGAAGATCCCACCTTCCGCGTCAGCGTCGATCCGGAAACCAACCAAACCGTGATTGCAGGGATGGGAGAGCTACACTTAGAAATTCTCGTAGACCGGATGTTACGCGAATTTAAAGTGGAAGCGAATGTTGGTGCGCCGCAAGTAGCTTACCGCGAAACGATTCGCAAAGCCGTCAACAAAGTTGAAGGCAAATTTATTCGCCAAAGCGGTGGTAAAGGTCAGTATGGTCACGTCGTGATCGATTTGGAGCCAGGAGAACCTGGTACGGGCTTTGAATTTGTTTCCAAGATTGTCGGTGGTACAGTACCTAAAGAGTACGTAGGCCCCGCAGAACAGGGAATGAAAGAAAGCTGTGAATCCGGTGTTTTAGCTGGATATCCACTGATTGATGTGAAAGCAACGCTAGTTGATGGGTCATACCACGATGTAGACTCTTCAGAAATGGCTTTCAAAATCGCTGGTTCAATGGCGATGAAAGAGGCAGTGTTGAAAGCTTCACCCGTCCTTTTAGAGCCTATGATGAAAGTTGAGGTTGAAGTTCCTGAAGACTTTATCGGGAACGTCATTGGCGACCTCATCTCCCGTCGGGGGCAGATTGAAAGCCAAAGCACTGAACAGGGACTCGCTAAGGTGGCATCCAAAGTTCCACTGGCGACCATGTTTGGCTACGCCACTGATATCCGGTCGAAGACCCAAGGTCGGGGTATCTTCACAATGGAGTTCAGCCACTACGAAGAAGTGCCTCGCAGCGTAGCTGAAACTATCATTGCAAAAAGCAAAGGGAACGCTTAGTTAAAATAAGGAAATGAGCATTCATGGCACGCGCAAAGTTTGAAAGGAATAAACCCCACATTAATATCGGTACAGTTGGCCACGTTGACCACGGTAAAACTACCTTGACAGCAGCCATCACCATGACCTTGGCAGCTATGGGTCAGGCTGTAGCTAAGGGCTACGATCAAATCGATAACGCACCAGAAGAAAAGGCGCGGGGTATTACCATCAATACTGCTCACGTAGAGTATGAAACCGAAAAGCGGCACTATGCTCACGTAGACTGTCCTGGCCACGCTGACTATGTGAAGAACATGATCACCGGCGCTGCCCAGATGGATGGAGGTATTCTGGTCGTAGCTGCAACAGATGGCCCCATGCCCCAAACTCGCGAACATATCCTGCTGGCAAAACAGGTCGGCGTTCCCAGTCTCGTTGTCTTTTTGAATAAAGAAGACTTAATGGACGACGAAGAACTGCTGGAATTGGTGGAACTGGAACTTAGAGAACTACTTTCCAGCTACGATTTCCCTGGCGATGATATCCCCATTGTGAAAGGATCTGGTTTACAGGCATTGGAAGCAATGACTGCTAACCCTAAAACACAACGTGGTGAAAATAAGTGGGTAGACAAAATCTACGAACTTATGGACGCTGTAGATTCATATATTCCTACTCCAGAGCGGGATATAGATAAGCCCTTCTTGATGGCTGTAGAAGACGTGTTCTCAATCACAGGTCGTGGTACAGTTGCCACCGGTCGGATTGAACGGGGTAAAGTCAAAGTTGGTGATAACGTCGAGCTAGTAGGAATTAGAGACACTCGCAACACCACCGTTACCGGGATCGAGATGTTCAAGAAGAGCCTCGAAGAAGGTCTAGCTGGGGATAACGCAGGTGTACTGCTTCGCGGTATCCAAAAGGCTGATATTGAACGGGGTATGGTACTAGCTAAACCAGGTTCAATTACACCTCACACCCAATTTGAAGGTGAAGTGTACGTTCTAACCGAAAAAGAAGGTGGTCGGAAAACTCCATTTTTCTCTGGCTACCGTCCCCAGTTCTACGTACGGACTACTGACGTAACTGGCACAATTAAAGCCTTCACCTCCGATGATGGTAGTGAAGCAGAAATGGTGATGCCAGGCGATCGCATTAAGATGACCGTTGAACTGATCAACCCAATCGCTATTGAGCAAGGAATGCGCTTCGCTATTCGCGAAGGTGGTCGCACCATTGGTGCAGGTGTCGTCTCCAAAATCCTCAAGTAAATAGCACCTTTTTGCTCTGAGAAAAAAGGAGCAGAGATGGTATAGTGCCTCTCTGCTCCTTTCTCTTCCTTCAATATATAGATACTGAGCATTGGGAATTAAAGATTGGTTTCCCAATCCCCAATCCCTAGTCACCAGTCCCCAGTCCCCCCATTACTCCGAACCTGGACAATTAAAGATGGCAACTCTACAGCAGCAGAAAATTAGAATTCGCTTACAAGCTTTTGACCGACGCCTATTGGATACATCTTGCGAGAAGATTGTAGACACAGCTAATCGTACCAATGCTACAGCAATAGGCCCAATTCCTTTACCAACTAAACGGCGGATTTACTGTGTGCTGCGATCGCCTCACGTAGATAAGGATTCACGGGAACACTTTGAAACCCGTACCCATCGACGGATTATTGACATCTATCAGCCTTCTTCTAAAACTATTGATGCCTTGATGAAACTCGATCTGCCATCAGGTGTAGATATCGAAGTCAAACTTTAATTAGTTATTAGTCAAGTGTCAATGGTCAAGAGTCTAGAGTTATAACTTCTTTACTCTTGATTTTTAAATCTCAATTTTTGTATGAATATTTACCTAGCCCTGAAGAAATTTATCTCAGGGCTTTTTATTAGCCGTAAAACAAATGATAAGATGTAATAAGAGTACGGGAAAAGCAGAGAAGAATAAATTTTAAAGATTAAATTTATACTAAAGTAACAATGGCATCATCTTCTAAAATTGCAGTTCGCGAACTACCTCTGTTCCCGCTACCCGAAGTAGTTCTGTTTCCCACAAGACCATTACCCCTACATATATTTGAATTTCGCTACCGAATCATGATGAACACGATTTTGGAGAGCGATCGCAGGTTCGGGGTCTTGATGGAAGATCGAACAAAAGGCTCGATTGCACAGATTGGTTGCTGTGCAGAAATAATTCACCACCAACGGCTACCAGATGACCGCATGAAGATGTTGACACTGGGGCAGCAAAGATTTCGAGTATTAGAGTATGTTCGGGAAAAGCCATACCGCGTTGGCTTAGTTGAGTGGATTGAAGACCATACGCCTACCAAAGATTTGCGCCCTTTGTCTTCTGAGGTTGAACAGCTGCTGCGAGACGTAGTGCGGCTATCCGCTAAATTAACTGAACAAAACATCGAATTACCAGAAGATTTACCGGATTTGCCAACAGAGCTATCTTATTGGGTAGCGAGCAACCTCTACGGTGTTGCGGCAGAGCAGCAGTCATTGCTAGAGATGCAAGATACTGCCGCTCGTCTAGAACGGGAAGCAGAAATTTTAACTTCTACTCGTAATCACTTGGCAGCTCGCTCTGTACTCAAAGACACTTTTAATCAGGATTGATAGTTAGTATTCATTTGTGTGTTCTGATAGGAAAAGAAGATACCCCCAGAGTCAATAGTTATTAGTGAGATTAGATGACTATTGACTACTGATTAAAGAGGGCTGATTGATAAGACATTGTAAGCGCCAAAAATTTTTAAAATTTCTGTGTATGAGGATAAATCTGCTAAAGCAGATTTCATTTGTGGTGTGGCTACATCTGATTCTAAATCAACAAAAAATAAGTATTCCCCTAGCGATCGCTTCGTTGGACGAGATTCAATTCGGCTAAGGTTAATCCCTAATTGAGCAAATACTTGCAAGGGCTTAAGCAGCGCTCCTGGTACATTTTTAGGCACGCTAAAAGCTATTGACGTATGGCTAGCACCTGCTGAAGATATGTAGTAGTTAGTGTCTGCATCAGCCTTACTTACTACCCAAAAGCGAGTACAGTTTTCTGGATAGTCATTAATGCCGTTGGCAAGTATGGGCAGATTGTACAGTTGAGCGGCTCTGCTAGATGCGATTACTGCTGCGGTTCTATTGCTTTCCAGTTGTTGTAACGACTCTGTTGTGGAATTAGTTGGAATCAGCTGGACACTTGGAAGAAACATCTCTAACCACCCCTGACATTGTGCCAGTGCTTGCGGGTGAGAATATACAGTTTTAATGCCATCTAAATCAGTGGCGTAAGAAATTAATGTATGGGCGATCGGCATGACTAAAGCCAACTGAATTCGCAAACTCTCTAACTGCCATAGTGTATCCATTGTCATGGTTACACTTCCTTCAATAGAATTTTCTACTGGCACAACAGCTAACTGGGTTTGTTCTTGAGCAACAGCTTGGAGTGACTGGGCAATGCTGGGATAAGGGCATAAGACAGTTTCAATTCCCGTCTTGTTGACTAGCCAGTTGGCATAAAAAACAGTTGCTTGTTCTGCATAAGTGCCTGGAGGCCCTAAATGAGCAATGGATGTAGTCATAATATTTATGAGTTATCTGTTAAATTTATAAACTATCTTGTGGGTAAACCCAGCCTTTTTTAATAACAAGGAATTCAGTAGTCAGAATTCAGCATAAATCATAAATTCTGTACAACTGATGGATGAATGAACGGATTTAAATCCTTTACCAAATTTTTGATCTGGTGCAAAATAACCAGTGGCTATGCCAGAATCCACAACGGAAAAGCATTCTGAATTCTTCAACTTATGACTACGTACTTTGCTTTTGGGTAGCACAATGATACAGTTTGTAGCTGTATTCACCAGCAGATTTTCCGTATTGCTTGTCTGCAACACAGTGCTGAGATTCCAGATCGACTTTAGTGCGGAATTCAACTAACCACAAGTCTAGAGGTCGTGGGATTACTGATAGTTTTTCTTGAAATACTTGCAAAGCTTGAGTATAAGTTTTAGTTTCTGAATCTTTATGAGCCAGGAAAAACTGTAAATTTTGGGCAGGCAAATTTTGAAACTCCCAAGCTAAGCCCATCATTCTCCCAGTTTGCCCGTGGTGCAAGTGGGTAGTAGCAATTAGCACATCGCCTTGAGATGCTTTTTGGATAATAGATGCGAGGATATCAGGACGTTGATTTTGCAGGTAGCCTAGATTCCAGGTTGCTGTCACTCCTCCAAGCACTGCCATTAACCAAATTATGCTCACCGCAACTTTCCTATCTCTCAGAAACCAGAATTTATGGTGATACTTGTTTAAATTCTGTACTTGGTTCCAGCAGCCAGCTAATGCAGCGCTCAAGAGTAAAATTATTGCCGGAGTATAGAAAAATTGGAAACGAGCAGCTAAAGTTAAGTCTTTACCTAGAATGTAGGTAAAACACAAACACAAAGCGATCGCCCCGATAACATACTCATTTAAAATTTGAATAGCTAGATGAGAATCAGCATCTTGCTGCTGGAGTTTTAATCCATGAATGAGATTAGGCAAGCTCCAAAGTAAAAATAGCATTGTTACTACACCAGAAACAACTACAATCGCCAAAGGTAAGTTTGTAATTGCTGAAGGTAATAGTAAGAGAATACTCATAATCCAAAGTAGTAATCGCCCTATTGGTTCTATCCATCTAGTATAAGTATTACTAGCTACAATCCAGGTTGTAAGTTCATTACCAGGAATATTTTGCAAAGTAGGTATCCAGACGAGGCAACCAATCAGAGTACCCATAGCAACTATCAAGATACGCCACCAATTAGATTGCACTAGGGCAAATTTTCTCTGCTTGATTGTTAGCCAAAATTGCTTTAACAATACAAAGCCTTCAGCACACAAAGTTAGGGTGAAAAAATAATGAGTTGCCACTCCTAAACTATTGATGATTACCCAGGTGAATACTACCCACATTTGCAGAGATTGCTGTCGATGGATAGCCTGAATTGCTTTAATAAAGCAACATAAAGAAGCAATCACCAACAAAATTGCTAAAGTGTAATGACGGGCTTCTTTACCCAAGAAAACAGTGTAGGGCGAAACTGCCATCATTGCTGCTGCTATCTGAGCTACCAACTTTGAGCGAAAGGCTAAATAGCCAAAGCCAAACATGGCAGGTATTGATACTACCCCGAAAAAAGCACTGAGCGATCGCGCCACCCAGATTGAGGCTAGTTCACCTATAGGCGAAAACATTTTCATCCAGAAATGAGCTAGCACAAAATAGAACGGTGGATGAGTACTCTCATTAAATAAGTGTTTAATAACTGTGCTAATCCCAGCTATTGGGATAGGTTGCAATGGTTGCAAAAGAACATCTGAACTAATGATCTGATTGAGTGGTACTGTGCGAAAACTATTGCCCAAGCTAAAAACTAACGTGGCACACTCATCAGTCCAAGGGGGTAGAGATGCTAGACGCCCAAAGCGTAGACTAGTGCCAATCGCTAACCATAGCAGTAGTAAAAGTATGTGATAGCGGTTCTTCATGAACGCGATGTCAGTTGATTTACATCTAACAATTTATTAAAGGTCTAAAAGAAATCAGTCCTAAAAAAATACAAGCCAATTTAATTCCTTAATGAACAATAATTAGATAAAGATATAAATATGCAACCGTAATAAAAAGCTTGCAATGTACTATTTATTACTTGCTTTATTTAATTGATCGGGTTCTTTTATCCAATTACTTGCATTAGGCTAGTCTACCTGATATTAAGGTAATGCAAAGTCTAAGAAATCCTAGTTTTCAAGTATTTTTCAAAGAATCTTGGCTATTTAAGCTAAACAAGTACCTGTTCATTGATATAATTTATCTTTCTCAAGATAGTCCACACAATTTTTAAAACTATCTCAATAGTGAAGGATAACTATAAAAAAATATAGTTTTTCAAATCAGATAGGTATAATAAATATTTTTTCCACTAAATAAAAATATAAATATAAAAAAATAATTAATAATAGAAGTATCAAACAATTACTTCCTTTAATTCACCTCATGGCTACCAAGTTTACTGCCTCTCAATCGGTGGAAATTGCTGTACCACAGCAGCCTATCCCTATTCAGCACTACTTGCGTCAGCCTGAACGTCTGGTTAAGGCTTTGGTCGATAATAGCCGCATAAAAGCCATTTCAGAGGAAGTATTTCGCTTGAAAATGCGTCCGTTGACTTTTATGTCACTGAGTATTCAACCAACTGTAGACATGAGAGTCTGGGCAGAATCAAATGGAACGATTTGTTTGCGATCGCTAGGTTGTGAAATCCGTGGTTTCGAATATATTAATCAGCGCTTTTCCTTAGATTTAAAAGGCTATTTGTCTCCCCATCAAACAAGCAGCGGCACTCGTTTACAAGGAAGAGCAGATTTAGAAGTACAGGTTGAGCTACCACCGCCATTTTCATTCACTCCCAAGCCAATTTTAGAAGCCACTGGCAATGGGCTACTCAAGAGTGTACTACTGACGGTCAAGCAACGATTACTACATCAACTTCTGGCAGATTATCGTCATTGGGTAATATCACAAACTAAATTCACAAACCTTGACGATGGCAGTGCAGAATTACCCATTTTGAATCCTGAGTAATAATTTAATCACTCAGCAACGCCAGTTGCTTTAAGTCTACAAAGGCGACGGCACTTGCTCCACAACCGAGAAACCCGTCCAACGGAGTTGCGCTGCCTCCTCAGCACTAAGTTTGACAAGGACGAAAAGACTTGCGATGTAGAGGAGAGGGGCCATACTGTTGTAGAGCTAGTAAATGCCGCGGACTGCCATAACCTTTGTTACGAGCCAAGTCGTACATTGGGTACTTTGATGCCAGACGCAGCACCAAATCATCACGCCAAACTTTAGCAACAATGCTAGCAGAAGCAATAGTAAGCGATCGCTCATCCCCCTTCACGATCGTTTGTTGTGGTATTAGTAAGTCTTTTACTCGCTGATTGCCATCAACCCAACAGACAGCAGGCTGTACGGAGAGCTTCAGCACAGCCCGCTTCATCGCTAACAGTGTTGCCTGCAAAATATTCATCTGGTCAATTTCAGCAGTTGAAGCAAAGCCAATTTTCCAGTCTGTCGCCAGCCCACAAATTTGCTGCGCTAGCAGAGTTCTACGAGAACTAGAGAGTTTTTTACTGTCTTTGATTTCAGCTGCTATCAGTTTTGGCAAAGCATCAGCTGGCAGTATTACAGCTGCTGCAACTACAGGGCCAAAGAGAGCGCCTCGCCCTACTTCATCCACGCCTGTAACCAGCCCTTGAAGACCTGACAAGGTGGAAAACTCCAGCCAGCAGGATTCACTTGAAGGTATAGGTGACAAAAGAGCAGCGTCAGTTTGCTCTGTCTTTACCATAAGGTAATATTAACTTTCGTCACTCGCTGAGGAACGACGGCGGCGGCGACGGTTAGCAGTGGAAGCGCTGTTGGCTTCATTTTCATCCTCGTTGCTGAACTGTTCTGAAGAGTTGGTGGTAAATCCTGATGGCTCAGTTATCTCTGGCAAGAAAGATTTCTGTTCTGGTTGCTCAACAACCTTTGGTACAGGTATCCTGCTTGTGGTTACTTCTGTGCTTACCCTTTCATGAACAATCGAGTCTAAGTTTGATTCAGTTGGCGTCGTTGTCGCTGATTGCCCAGGCTGAATGACGTTAATAATCACAGACTTGGGATTTTTGACCTCTTGCTCTAACTTCACTAAAGGAGAGACTCCCATTAAGGCAAAGATATCCTGTTCAGGCAGCGTCATCTCTACAGTCCTAATCTCCGGTGGTTCTACCACTGGTTTTACTGGGTCTGTCTTAATAACTTTAGTACGCTCTGATCTTTCACTCCAACCTGATTTACCTAGGGTGGGTGCAGGTATCTCTGGTGTTACTCCTAGTTCGACTTCGTTATCAAGGTCTAAGTCTGGCTCGTTAACAAAAGCTAAGGGATTGGCACTAACCCGCCCTTCATCTTTCCCATTCACCCCATTGATGCCAATGCGATGCCGACGATTACGGGTACGGCGTTTGTTGTTATCGCCAAGTTCTTGATAGCTAGGATGGTTGATTAGATTTAGGTTACCCAATTCTGAGTCGCCATCGAATGGTTCGCCAAAACCATCATAAGTTTCTCGTGGTTCTGGAGTCCGGGCAACTGGCTGACGTGGTTCTCTGTGAGGTACTGATACAAAACGCTCTGGTATTTCTACTGGTATTGGCAGTCTGTTGTCGTTTTCTCCTGGCAGACGTACTGTATGCCCTAAACCGCCACAGGTGGGGCAAGTGTCACCAAACAATTCGTAAATGTTTTGTCCCTGACGCTTGCGGGTCAATTCTACTAAACCGAGTTCAGTCAGTTGGGCAATTTGAGGACGAGCTTTATCTGCTTTGAGTGCTTTGTTAAAGTGTTCGAGGACTTGAAGTTGGTCGCGCCGTGATTCCATATCAATGAAATCTACAACGATTACCCCGGCAATATTTCGCAGACGCAACTGGCGAGCGATTTCTGTTGCGGCTTCGCAGTTTGTCCACAGTACTGTTTCTCTAGCTGTTGCTGATCGCGTAAAGGAACCGGAGTTGACATCAATTACGGTTAATGCTTCAGTCGGCTCGATAATGATGTAGCCCCCAGAAGGCAAGTCTACTCTGGGTCTTAAGGCTTCTCTAATCGCAGCATTGATCCTGAAGTATTCTAAAATCGGAGAGCGATCGCGATGGTGGTCAATTAACAATCCCTGCGGTGTCTGACCTCCACTCCAATTCTGCAAATACTGTTTTACCCGCTTCAAACCAGTACTGGAATCTACGACAATCCGATTGACATCTGCGCCGTACATATCCCGCAATACGCGCTGGATAAAATCGTCGTCCCGGTTAAGCAGTGCTGGCGCACGGGTGGAATGTGCTTCCTGCTGAATGGCTTCCCATTGCTTTTGCAGCACTTCCAAATCTTCCATAATCGCTTCTTCTGGTTTGCCTTCTGCTTCTGTACGCACTAGCAAACCCATCCCCGCCGGCTTGATCAAAATCGCCAGCGCCCGTAAGCGGTTACGCTCACTTTCACTTTTAATCCGCCGGGATAAATTTACACCTCTGCCATAGGGCATTAATACTACGTAACGTCCAGGTAAAGTAATGTTACCTGTTAGCCTGGGGCCTTTTGTCCCCGTCGGCTCTTTCATCACTTGCACCAAAACTTTTTGCTGTGGTGCTAATAGTTCCGTAATTGCCGCAGCGGTGCGCTTGAGTTTTAACGGCCCCAAGTCAGTTACATGAATAAAACCATTACGTTCGGGATCTCCGATATTAACAAAAGCGGCATCTATCCCTGGTAATACGTTTTCTACTACACCTAAATAGATATCACCTATTTGGTGATGTCCTGTAGCAACTACGAGTTCCTGTATTTGATCTTCAGAAAATACGGCAGCAATTTGATGCTGCTCCGCGATAATAATTTGTTTTGGCATTCAATTTCCTCAAAAATTGGCAGCACCAATAGGCTTGGAGGTTCGTTATGCCTCTCGCCCCTGCCAGCCCTAAAAGGCGCTACTGATAATAAAAATTGCGTATCTAAGCTCAAAGTTAAAGAGCTACTGAGGTTGTGATTGGTTTACACGACTGATTATTCCAGAACGGCTGCATATTGTTTAAGCAATTAAATCAACCGTCCGTGGTTGATTTTTGATGCAATACTCTCACCGAAGAGAGTCCTGAGTTGTAAGTTCAAAGTCCTGAGTGAACTTTTGACTCAGCACGCTTGTTTTTAGAGCAACCGACTGTAGTCGTTTAGAAAAAGAAACTAGTTCTGTCTTCTATTCCCCGGATTCATTCATCCTTAAGGGTTTCACTCAGCAAGAACTCCAAGCGGCGGCTAACGCGGGCTGTTGAAGTTCGGTAACTCAGCGAGAAGCATCTGAAGCGGCTTTTGCTGCTCAGAAGTTCCGTGACTCAATACTCAGCACTACTGTGGATTAGGCATTCAGCAGTTGTTTTAAAAAACATAGAGTTAGAGAAGCTGACGGAGACTGTTGTTGATTACTGATTCACTAGGTAGCTATAAAGAGAGTGTTCTTTAATCTGCTTACTTTTTGTCTGGAATAAAATCCTAGAAGTTGCACTCTAATATCTTTGCTATCGCCCTCTTATGTACGAGGGTATTGAATCAGTTTGTTCAATGCAGCGCCAGAAAATTTCTCTTCACCCCATTCTAACGCAACCTTGCTAAAAATCAATTCCCATGATGTGCCACATCAGAGGCAACTACCAGCAAGTTACCCTTTATGGATTATACACCTAAAACTAACCGATTGCGGTGAATGTGTATGAGTTGAAAATCTGCACTAGCGATAATTTGTAGCATAGACAGCATTTGTTCGGGACGCAATATCAAACCATCTTGGCGATAGCTACCTACATAACGCATCACAGATATGGACTCTGCTTTGTTGCTGTGGGTTTCTACTAATTCCAGTTCAAATAAGCGATCGCGCAGATTTATTAACTGGCTCTTGCCTGACTTAGTTGTTTGCTCGTACCACATCTCCTCTTTAGCTTTGATTGCATCAACCCACTCTTGCCATTGTGCAGGTGTGGTTTCATTATCTGCTGCTACGGTGATCAAATACTCTGCTGTTGCTAGCAGTTGGGAAGCAGCACTAGCTTTTAAATCCAATTGTGCTACATGATACACAGGTATATCAGTTGGCAGAAGGCTTGCTAGCTGTTCCCGGAAAGTATCGACTTCCACTGGTACAGTTAACTCAAAATCCACAATTTCGCCACTACTGGTAGCTCCTAAAGCGAGGGCAGTTGCCACAGAAATTCGCGGTAAAGGATGAAACCCACCAGTATAAGCGACTGGTAAACCTGCTCGTCGCACAACTCGGTCAAACAAGCGTAGCAAATCTAGATGACTAAGCAAAGCCATATTGCCTAGCTTACCAAACCAAACTCGCAGTCGTTGTGCTTTAGTTGTGTTGGGAACAAAATCACCAGCAAATTCTGGAATAGCAGGCGCTTCGATAACAATATTATGTCCGAAATCAGTACCGCAGACGCCACAGTGAGAACAGCCGTCAAAAGAGCAATCTGGTACAATTGCCGCTTCTAGAGCGCGTTGCAAGTCTTCTTGCAGCCACTTTTTGTCAATTCCTGTATCAATATGATCCCAAGGCAAGGGAGCATTGAGTGAGGGGGATAAGGGGGATGAGGAAGATACTACTCCCTCATCTCCCCCATCTCCTCTGCGCCTCTGCGCCTCTGCGTGAAAAAGATTCCACTCGCCGTTTTCTACTTGGCGGTATTTCCAGTCTAGATCAGCTTGGGCGATCGCACTTCCCCAAGCTGTAAAAGCCTTATCTACATTGTCATACCAGGAATCCATTCCTGCACCCAATTCCCAGGCACGGCGTAGCACTTTGCCAAGAGTGCGATCGCCTCGTCCAATAAAGTCCTCCATTGCCGAAATGCGAACATCGGTGAAATTCACCTTTACTCCCTTGATGCGGCGGAATTCTTGCCGCAGTAGGCTTTGCTTGCGCTTAAACTCAGTGGTAGAAACTGAGTGCCACTGAAAAGGCGTATGGGGTTTAGGCGTAAAGTTAGATATTGTCAAGTTAAAGTTTAGAGGTTTTCTGCCTTTGCCTCGACATTCTCGTTGTAGCCAGCTTACCGTTTCCACAATACCCAAAACATCGCCATCTGTCTCCCCCGGCAAGCCAATCATAAAATACAACTTGATTTTATCCCAGCCTTGCTCCCAGGCAGTTTTTACACCCCGTAGTAATTCTTCATTTGTCAGACCCTTATTGACTATATCTCGCATCCGCTGGGTTCCAGCTTCTGGAGCAAAGGTCAGTCCAGCTTGACGTGTACCGCCAAGGATATTGGCAATATTCTTATCAAATCTGTCTACCCGCTGGCTTGGTAAAGTCAGAGAAATATTTTCATTTTTGAGACGATTTTTAATTTCCATCCCCACCGCTGGTAGGGACAAATAATCGGAACAACTTAGAGATAGTAGGGAAAACTCATTGTAACCAGTTTCCCGCATCCCCTTTTCAATTGCTTCTACTACTTTATCTGGCTCTACATCTCGTGCCGGTCGGGTGAGCATTCCTGGTTGACAAAAGCGACAGCCGCGAGTGCAACCGCGCCGGATTTCGATTGTTAAGCGGTCATGCACGGTTTCCACATAAGGAACTAGCCCAATGGAATAGGCTGGTATGGGCGTTGCAACCCTTCGTAGAACTCGTTTTGGCACATCTGGGCGATTCGGATGAACTGAGCCATCTTCTGCCATGTCGTAAAACTGGGGTACATATACGCCTGGTATTTGTGCCAAGTCCAGTAGTACTTGTTCTCGACTTAATCCTGCTTGTTTGCCTTCTTCTAACACCAAGCCAATCTCAGGCAGCAATTCTTCCCCATCTCCAAGGGCAAAAAAGTCAAAGAAGTCAGCGTAAGGTTCAGGATTCGATGTTGCCGTTTGTCCACCCGCAAAAATCAAGGGAAATGGGGACTGGGGGCTAGTAACTGAGGATAAGGAGGAATGGGTATTGGGAATTTCTTCCCCTCTGCCCCCTTGCTCCTCTGCTCCTCTGCCCCCTTGCCTCTCTCGCCACGTCAGAGGAATTCCGGCTAAATCCAACATTTCTAAAATATTGGTTGCTCCTAGTTCGTAACTGAGGCTAAAGCCTAAAATGTCAAATTCCGTGAGCCATCGCTTTGACTCTACGGCAAATAAGGGTGTATTTGTTGCGCGTAGCTTCTCTGCCAAGTCTGGGCCTGGTAGGTAAGCGCGATCGCATAATTGACGCGGCTGGGCATTCAAAACGTTATAGAGAATGATATGCCCCAGATTGGATGCACCGACTTCATACACTTCTGGGTAGGTTAACACCCAGCGGATTGCTGCTGTGTCCCAAGGTTTGTGTACAGCTAAGCGTTCGTTACCCAGGTAACGCGCTGGTTTTAAAATATCCGATGTTATTAATTGTTCAACTGCAACAGCCACTGTGCTATCTTCTAGCTACCTTAATTACAGCTACTCACCTCCAACCTTAGCATTGATTAGGTCTCCCAACAGAGTTAAATCGTGCAAATTTACATAAAGTATGCTCCTTACTCCAGCTTTGCAAAAGTTATATATTCACTCTTGGGTATAAAGGCATTAATTTATGTAACAAAACTTCTCAGCCTCATTAAGCTAGGAGATTGGCTAACGGCACAAGCCGCTTGTGAGATTTTCTGTTGGTAACTCAGTTTCGTCTTCCAATATTTCAAAAATCCTATCGAGTTGAGTCATTTCAAAAATAATTCTCAGAGTCGGAGAAATAGAGCAAAGCTGGAAACCCCGTCCTAAACTTCCAGCCAGCTTGAGTGCAGAGACCAATGCCATCAAGCCTGCGCTATCTAAAGATTCTACTGCCGCTAGATTCACTACCAAGACGGAAATTCCATCTTGTGCCAAAGCTGTGGTCAAATCTCGTTCAAATTCCAAGGCGTTAGCAGCGTTGAGAGCGCCGTGGGGACGAATAACTGCAATTTTGGGATATTTAAGTACTGCTTGCATAGCTACATCCTATTACCTATTAAAAGTTATTGAAGCGTCAACCTGAAGTTTATTTGAACATAAACTCTTTTCTATTGCATCGACCATACGTCTTAAGTCTCTTTGCTGAATCTTTATTGCTTTAGTGGTTCTATTTAAAGATTGTCCTAAATACAGTTTGAAATGTATTTATATATACTTTTTTTTTACCAGAGTTCAAAAACAATCAACATAGACAGCCATTAAGTCAACAAATTATCCGTAACTATGCTGAGAAAGCTTGCTTAGTCTATCACTCAAGCCGATTTAACTAAAGCTAGGTGTAGGTTAAATGCTTTCATAATCATAGTTACCAATGCCAGATTACAGCCTTGATAACAAGTGAATTATTAAAGTAGATTGTGATCTTAATCACTAAAGTTTTGATATTGGATCACAATTTATACTTACGCTTATCGAGGATAATCGAGGATAATTTAGTATTATATATAATTGGTTCATTACCTATGAGAACTAAGTACGTTATTCGTCAATTAGTAGAAAAAGCTCTTGATATTAAAAAGCTAACTCCAGAAATAGAAAATGAAATCAATTCAGAATTGACGGAATTGGGTTACATATCTGATGTTGACTATGAAGCATTGGAATTATTAATGGCAGAGATGGATGCTGGTCGAGTGCAGCTGGTTCCCAGCTGGGGATACTAATCTTAATTGATTTGCAATCAAGGTTTTTACCTAAATGCAGTTAGTTTACTCAAGAATAATCCTACTACTTTACTTTCTTAGTCTTTGTGGAAGCAGGAGACTACACGTTAGTAACAGATCCTGATTATCCTGTGTACCGCACTTCAACAATTTTCGTGGGTGGTGAGTCTTTTGCTATGCCCCTGAAGGCGGACAATAATTATTTGCCTGACTTGAACATGATTCCGGAAGAAGTTGCCCGGCAGGCAAAATTGTTGTGGATTAACTACCCCAATAATCCTACTGGGGCAGTGGCAACGCTAGATTTTTTTGAGGAATTAGTAGCTTTCTGTAAGCAGTACGATATTTTGCTATGTCATAACCACGCCTACTCAGAAATGGCATACGATGCCTACAAAGCACCAAGTGTGTTATAAGTTCCAGGCGGAAAGGATGTGGCGGTTGAGTTTCACAGTTTGTCCAAGTCATACAATATGACAGACTGGCGCGTTGGTTTTGTTGTTGGTAATGCGATCGCTATTATTGGGTTGACACAGGTAAAAAGCAACGTTGATTCTGGTGTGTTTAAAGAACTGGTGTGTTTAAAGAAATTTAAGCCTGTGCGATCGCTGCTTACTTTAGCATTACTGAAGCAGAACTCTAGGCAGTGATGTCAGCTTACCAAAGTCGCCGCGACATCACAGTTAAACGATTGCAATCTCTAGGTTGGCCACTTGAGCCGCCTAAAGCTACCCTTTACGTGTGGACACCTGTTCCACCAGGATATACTTCAACAGAATTTGTATCTCTGTTGCTTGACAAATGTGGCACTTTTGTGCATCCAGGAAGGGATTTTCTCGGATCGCTTTAACTATCCCTGATGAACGGCTAGAAGAAGGCATCCAATGGATGAAATATATCGGTATTCGTTACGGCTCATGAGTGATTGGGAACTGGGGAGTTAGGGTAAGCGGGATAAGAAAACTAGCTCTTGACTCTTGTAAAGACGCGTAGACGCTCGAAGAGCGGCTTCTCGTAAGAGTATAATCGCGTCTGTACGACTCCTAACTCAGCACTCTCCATGCCCCATACCTAATCCCCAACTCCCAGTCCCTGTTGATATGCTTGCCAAAATTGCTGAATAAACTGATTTAATTGCAGTTTAGCAACTGAGTCAGGTTCATTTTTTGGTTCTTTTGCCAAAACTTGACTCAAAAAAGTAATTACTTCTGTGTCTATGGCTGGACGAAATAAATGTAATGGCCAAAGTAAGTCAGAAGCATCTCGCAAATCGGTGATTATAGGTGGTTCTTGGATGTGAGTTACAAGCACTAAAGGACGCACCCAACACGATTGGCGGGAAACTACAACTTGAATGACTTCTGCATACAGGTTACTGTCGCCATGCTCTAAAGACACAATTTGTCCCGGTTGAAAATCTAGGCTCATATGAATCATTACGCAGCTTGGGCAACGGCAAGGATTGTTTAGCAGTTTCCTTAATTTTAAAAGCGAGAATGCACTAAGCTCAAGGCAAACTCCTGTAACGCAAAAAGGCAAGGGTAAAGAAGACGCTACTTTTTAGTAAACTTCTGTTAAATTAGGGTAACATTGTCTCACTAACACTATCTTAGACATACGTCTATAAATTCCTGGATAATACTGCTGTACTCAAATTCTGGCAGTAAAAAACTCTAGTGTCAGCGTATTTGGATAGAAATACTATACAATAAGTAAATAACTGTTAAGCGATCGCTTGGCAGGAATTTTGTTGTAGTAAATCTACGAGAAAAGAGCAAAGAGCAGTGTCAGTTGAAACCATTGAAAAGCGTTCCACATCCCGTAAGCTCGCGCCTCGGTATCGCGTTTTGCTCCATAACGACGACTACAACCCTATGGAGTATGTAGTGCAGGTACTGATAACCACTGTGCCGAACCTTACCCAGCCCCAGGCTGTTAGTATTATGATGGAAGCCCACACTAACGGGTTAGCTTTAGTCATTACTTGCGCCCAGGAACACGCTGAGTTCTATTCCGAAACATTGAAAAGTCATGGTTTAAGCAGCACAATTGAACCTGACGAATAGTCAAGAGTCAAGAGTCAAGAGTCAAGAGTCAATAGCCATAGTCTGGAGTCCAACTGATTTATATGTGGGGTATTCAATTTTGAATTTCCACAAGAAATTGACTGGTGATTGTTGACTTATTTACTATGAAAATAAACATTTTCCATTTAGCCCAGCGCCCTGCCCCTATCAGGCTGGGTTGTTTTATTTTAATGTTATTGCTGCTATGGTTGCCCTTGGCTGCACCAATTTACTTACTGGTGGATGATTCAAACTTAGTAAGTATTTTGACAATGGTTGTGTTATATGTGGAGTTTATTTTCTTACTTACGTTATGGGGTAAGTATGTCTACCAACAGCCGCAAATACTGCGAACTTATGGCTTAGAATTCACGCGACAAAATGGTGTGGATTTAGTGCGTGGTTTGGCTATGGGAATAATTAATATTCTCATACTTTTTGGCATACAAGGTTTATTGGGTTGGCTGGTTTGGCAACAACCGAAAGTTTTCTTGTTGAAAATAATTTTAGAGGGTTTACTTGTTGGCTTAGGTATTGGATTTGCCGAAGAATTATTATTTCGAGGCTGGTTGCTAGATGAGTTACAGCGGGATTACAAGCCGGGTGTGGCACTGTGGACAAATGCGATCGCATTTGCTACATTGCATTTTATCAAGCCGCTGGAGGCAATTATTCACACACTGCCACAATTCCCAGCTTTAGTACTGCTTGGGTTAACGCAAGTATGGGCCAAGCGGTGGCGTCGTGGACGCTTAGGTTTACCAATTGGTCTACATTGTGGTTTAGTTTGGGGCTATTACATTATTAATGTTGGCGGAATAACAAAATCTTCTGGTCAGGTTGCTGATTGGGTGACTGGTGTAAATAATAATCCCCTTCAAGGATTGATGGGGGTCGTGTTGATGAGTGTGCTGGCATTGGGGGTACGGGGACGGACAGTGAAAAATTAAAGAGTTGTATCCAATTTGAGTTGAATTTGTAAAGTTGTAGCGATCGCTTTTTATAAAAGGCGATCGCTTTTATTTTACTTATGCCGTCTCCTGTAAAAGATACTGCACTTTTCCCAATTACGAATCCCTCTCAAGCACTGTACCCACTAAACATACCTTATTCAAATTAACGCCATTCAAATTTGCACCTTCTAACTCTGCACAGAGCAAATTCGCCCCTGTCAAATTCGCCCCTGCTAAATTCGCCCCCCGCAAGTCAGTTTCTTCGAGATTTGCTTCACTCAACAAAGTCCCTTGCAAATCAGCGCGACTCAAGTCTGCACCTTTGAGATTTGCCCCCGTCAGGTTTGCACCCCGCAAGTCAGCGCCTCGCAAGTCCACGCCTTGTAAGTTGACGTTCATCAAATTCGCGCCACTCAAGAAAGCACCCGCCAAGGATACATCGCTGAGTCTCGCTCCCATCAAGTTAGCGCCCCGCAAGTTGCTACCCCGCAAGTCAGCACCTGTTAAATCTGCTTGCATCAGGTTTGCTCCCATCAGGTTCGCCCGCAAGTCAGCTTCTTGGAGGTTCGCCCCCATTAAGTTCGCTCCCTCTAAATGCCCACCTTCAAGTTTGGAAGCATTGAAATTAGCCCCAACAAGAGTAGCGCCAGCCAGATTAATCCGGCTTAAATCAAGTTGGGAGAGTTCCTCGTCTTCTAAATTGGCTCCTGGGAGTTGTTTTAGCTTTCCTAATCTAATGGCTTCAATATTCATTTGGGGTAACTACCAATCTCTTCACTAGTCTTGCTGTGGCTATCCCATCGGGAATCAAGTAGCCAAATACCGGCGCTGAATTTGGGTGTCATTAGCGGTAAGTCGAGTCCCTGCTGCAAGCCCATGACTAACAAAGCTAGGGTATCTACAAGTTTAGGGTCAAAGCGGGTGGATTGTTGTTGTCTGCACTCATCCAAAGCTTCAGTAAATATCTGTTCTCGGCTCTGATTTGACAATTTTCGCTGATTTAATCGCCACTGAAAGTCTGCCAATAATGACAACATTCTCGACTCTAGGGGAATTTCATCTCCAGCTAAACCTGCTGGTTGCCCTGTGCCATTCCACCACTCGGTTTGGTGAGTAATTATTTGAGCAACTGCTCGCAGTCGTGGCATAGTTCGCAATACTTGCGCCCCCGGTACTAAGGGACAAGTTAAGGGAGTACTAGGGGCATCTTCCTGATAGCGTGTAGCTGTACCAGGTGCGAGGACGCTTTCTGCTTTTTGTAGTGGATCTATGCGATGCAGTAAAGCTGCCAATCGCAATCTTTTAATCTGCCATGCCGGAAGATCCAAAAGCTGTCCCATTGCTTCAGAAAGTACTACTACTTCCGTTGCTGCCATTGGATTGTTGACATCTGCCATATCCATCAGTTGCGCCATCCGCAAAAATGCTTGGATTTCGTTAGAAACCAAGTTACGGTCTAGGGCTTGTTGGCTAAGCGCTGTGGGTAAGGATAAACTATCCTGTCCAGTTTGGAGGTAATCTACTACGCGGGAGACAACTGCACTCAAGTTTTCAGCTCTGGTAATAGATGGTACAATTTCTTGTTTATATGCTGTAAGTTTTTCTGCTAATTCTGGATTGTATTGTTTAATGTGGGCGATCGCTATTTGTGCTGTCTCTTGCACTAACTGTGGCTCAAATGTCCACAATCCATAGAATTTACGCTCTAAGTCTGATGTTGGTACTCCAGTACTGCCATAATCAGCTTCTGATAACTCTTGACAAATTACCATAGCTGTGTAGTTTGGCGACAGGATAATCAAATGCCACTCTTGCGCTACTGGATCATCTGGATTTAATCCTACTAACTCTACGTTGTCTAGTTGACTAGTAGAATGTTCACTAAACCCAGAATCAAGGGCAGCCATGATGGCAATTTTGTGGCTGTGCTGGGCGATGTCTGCATATCGTTGAGCTTCTTGCAAATACCATTTGCCCTGTTGAAAGGCTGTGATGACCAAAGGCTCACCATCATTGGTTAAGATGTGGTCTTCTAAGGCATGGCAAAGAGAAACTAGGGTATTTTTGTAGTACACTCCAAATCGAATTGGCCTGGTACTATGGCGATGAGCTATTTCTAACTGTTGTAGAATTGAACCTTCTAACATGGGATTGGGTGAAAAGAATCGCAGAGGGAAAGTATGGCAGGGAGCAGAAGAGAGACAAGGAGATTAAATATGCTCTTGTCTGATTCTGCGAATTTTATCAAACAGCTGCTAACTGTTTGTTTTTTGTTTCCATTGGCGCACAAAGAGCGGCTTCTAAGTCGGCACAACCCAGTTTTTCTTCTAAGATTTTCATGACTTCCCGTCCGAAGTCATTAGGGTTTTGTTGCCAAGCTTGCAAGCAGACTTCTCCAAAGAATGAACCAAGGGGTTCGGGATTCCAGAGAAGTTTTTTAGCTGTCCACGGCATCAAGCTCATTGGATCATAACCAGGTTTGAGGATGCCTTCTTTAAAAGCATATTCTTCTAAATGGGTATGGGGTTGTAGCCCAATGAAGAATATGGCAGGTTCAACTTTATCTGCACCAAAAATCCGTTCTAGTTCGCGATGATAGGCGATAGTTTGGCGGATGGTTTCGGGGCGTTCGTCAATGACGTTAAATGAGTAATTGACGGAAACTAAATCGTTGAAGCCAGCTGCTTTCAAGTCGCGACAGTTTTGCAAGACGGTTCGCAGATTGTACCCCATCCGCATTTTCCGTACTAGTTCTTGAGAACCACTGGTAATACCAATTTCAAAGTAATTCATCCCGGTTTTTGCCATCAACTCACACAACTCTGGTGTTAGGTTATCGGCTCTAATGTATGCTGCCCAGTGGATATCAGTCATACCCGAATCAACGATTTTCTGTAATAGTTCTACAGCATCATCGATAAATTTTCGCGCTGGGATGAATTGGGCGTCGGTAAACCAGAAGTTGCGAATACCACGATCATATAATTGGCGCATCTCAGCAACAACTTCATCTGCTGGATTGATGCGTACCTGTTTACCTTCAACAACTGTGTAGACACAATAACAGCAATTGTGGGGACAACCGCGCTTAGTTTGTACGCCGATATAGAAGTCTTGGTCTTGGAGGTAATAGTTAAATTCCGGCCAGATACTTTCGATATAGTCGTAGTTACAAGCTGTTTTCTCTATTGGTGTGGGTTGTTCGTGGATCAAACGCTGTCGTGGTTGATTTTCTCCCACAACATAACAGCGTTCATCTCGAAACTCTCTGCCACTTAAAAGTTTTTCCAGCAGAGTTTCCCCTTCACCCACAGAAATAATTGTCTGTTGGGGTAAGCTTTTGCCCAGTTGTTCGTAAAAGACGCTGACAGCACCACCACCCACAACTACACGCGCATCGGAGTGATATTGTTGGGCGCGTTTTAAACCGCGTTTGATTAATGCTTGGTTGCGCCACAACTCTTGGTAGTAAGCGATGAAGATTCGTAACCCGCCCAAACCCCCACGTAATTTTAAAAGGGGATTCTTGGCATAGTAAAATTCAAAGGCGTTTTGCAGCGGGTTACCACCACGTCCACCGACAGGAGCATAAATTTGAATATCGCGCCACGAATAGACTAGTAGCGTGGGCTTGAATTCATCGATACAACGGTCTAACGCCTTGGCGTAGTCTAAAGGTGGCACTGTTCCCAAATCAAAAATCCGCTGTTCGATTGCAGGAAATAACTTGTGAACGTGATCACTCAGGTAGATAACCCCAATGGGAAAGATGGGGTTACAGGGAAGGCGAACGTAAAGAATTCGATTTTCCATTGTGCGTGTTTTAACTTCCATCTTGCCAATCTTCAGGAGAAAGCTCGATAAATATCTTTTCTTAAAGCTGTTGTTTGTTTGCTTTTCTCAATCATCATCATCATGCTTGACATTCCAGCCGATTTTTGATAAATAAAGACATTCTCCAAACAACTGTGGAAAACACTAATATTGCTGTGCATAAAATATGCATGGCATCTAATAGAGAGGCTTTATGAAGAAATTTTTCATATAGCTTTACCATAACACTGAGTTCATTCATTAAGCGATGATCCCAGCCTATTAGTCATAGGATAGATGGAATGGAAAAACTCACTCGCTAGATGGACAAAGAATTAAGGGATCGACACGATCGCGATCGCTTGACTCTTTGCTTTCTGGAAATTCAAGCTTTTTGAACAGAAAAAAATATCAAAAATTTTCATTTATAGTGTATTATTTTACGGGTAGCAAATATATTTACAAAAATTTTATAACTTAGATAAATCTTTAGATAGAAATAATCTCTAAAGGTTCAGATGGTAGTCGGAGTTACAGCAACTGGGATCAGTCAGTGTTAGGCTTGGCTAGTGTAATTTAAAATTGTGGCGTAAAGCTCCTCAGCAGTTATGGCTCAAATATTAGACTCTCTACCACCTGAGCAATCGGGGAAGATTCTCTGCTGCTATATTAATGCCACGAGCAAAATACAGGTGGCTCGCATCTCCAATATTCCCAATTGGTACTTTGAACGCGTTGTTTTTCCAGGGCAGCGCCTTGTGTTTGAAGCTCCACTCAAAGCCAATATGGAGATTCATACGGGTATGATGGCAAGCGCAATTTTATCCGATAGGATTCCATGTGAGCGCCTTATGCTCGAAGAACCTGGCAGTTATGAGTTTGATACAAACTCATTAGCAGTAAAAGACCAGATTAATACCAAACCATTGGTACAAACAATTAATACAAAAGCTGGAGATAGTACAAAACCCTTACAAGTTGCTGGTTTCGCATCAGTTGATTAATTAAAAAAAACAATTTTGCTTAATTAGAGGGTTGCTGAATTCAGCAACCTTTTTTATTATTTGTTATTTGTCATTGGTTATTGGTCATTGGTCATTGGGCATTGGTTATTGGGCATTGGTTATTGGGCATTGGTCATTGGTCATTGGTCATTGTCCTTTTTTATTCCCCCTCATCTCCCCCTCCTCCACTTTCCGTCTAAAATCATCATTATGAATTTGCCTTCTTTTCTCTGGTTATGGAAAATAGCCGCTTGGTCGATGGGGTTGTCCCTGTTGGCGTATTTGATGTTAGCTGTCACTGGCGTTTTGATGTTTCGGGCGAGAACTTTGCAGGAGTACCCTTTATTTTTCTCATTTATCGGTGGAAGTAATAAGGCGCGATCGCTTCACTATATAATCGGCATCAGCATGGTTAGTTTAGTGCTGCTACTGCTGGCAATTGGCATTGTTGGCACTTTGGGACACTTTGGTTCTTTAGGACACTCGTCTCACTTAGTAGCTGGGTTAATAGTGGTAGTGTTAGTTTTACTGTCTGCTTTGAGTGCTACGCAAATTCGTGCCAGACGACTTTGGGCTAGACCTTTACATATTGGTATAAATGTTGTTCTGTTTGTAGGCTTTGCCTGGGTGTCTTTAACTGGTTGGACTGTAGTACAAAAATATTTGCCTTAATTTAAATACTGCGCCTTTACTAAATATCTGCTGAATGAGAAACACCATATAGGCAGCAGGCGGGGTAAGCCAAACACCTACTTTACAATAAAGAAAAGCATAGTGATTGAGCCGTGACAGAAAATTCAGCCAATATTTCAGCTTCTGTTTTTCGCCTTTCTCCCTTAATTCGGATTACCCTGTTGAGTCTGTATGTAGCACTTACAGTTCCATTGCCTTTCTTAGCGCAGGTAACAGCTGCACCTGTACCACCAGAATTATTGTGGATAGGGATTAGCATCGGCTTAGTCGCCCTGTATGCGATATTGACTGAACGAGTAACAGTAGATGACCAAGGAATTCAAGTTACTTACCCTGCTTGGGTTCCTCGCTTCTTTCGTAAAGGTTGGTTCTTACCTTGGTCAGAAGTCAAAGCATTAAAACCCCGCACCACAGGTCAAGGAGGGCTAGTTTATTATTTCCTTAGCGAAGATGGTAAGGCTTATTTATTACCGATGCGTGTAGCTGGATTTGCCCGTTTTGTACAAATTGTGCAAGCAAAGACAGGCATCGACACCACAGATGTTCGCCCTTTAGCGCAGCCGTGGATGTACCTAATTTTACTAGGATTCACCCTGCTGCTACTATTAATCGATGGCTGGACGATCGCCACAGCCCTAACGACTGCACAATTAACTTAAAATTGTCATTTGTCATTTGTTATTCCCCTCATCCCCCACTCTTTTACTCCCCAGTCCCTAATCGCCAGTACCCAATCCCCAGTCCCCTTGGAAAATGCCACAGCAACAGCCATACTACGGCTAGAACAAGTAAATCTGTATGCAAAACTGAAAACCCAACTTCCGGGTAATCAGCATGGTTACCCCATGTTGCAGGATATTTCCTTTGAGGTATTCCAGGGCGATCGCATTGCAATTGTCGGTTCATCCGGTGCTGGGAAAACCTCGTTATTACGCCTCCTCAACCGCCTAATAGAGCCTAGCAGCGGTAAAATATATCTAGAAAATCAAGAATATCGCCAAATTCCTGTTCTTCAACTACGCCAAATGGTGGCACTTGGATTGCAAGAGTCGAAGTTATTAGGGATGACAGTTGGGCAAGCCTTAGCTTATCCCTTGGTTTTGCGTGGTTTGCCCAAAGATATAATTGAGCAACGAGTCAGTCACTGGATAGAACAACTACACATTCCTAGTGAATGGTTGGGGCGGACTGAGGTGCAACTTTCAGTTGGACAAAGACAGCTAGTTGCGATCGCTCGTAGTTTAGTCATCCAGCCTAAAATTCTACTATTAGACGAGCCAACCTCTGCCCTGGATGCTGGTACAGCTTCACGTGTGATGCAAGTCTTAATCGAGATGAACCAAACACATCAAACTACGATTTTGATGGTAAATAACCAACTGGAGCTAGTCCAGATGTTTTGCACGCGATTATTACACCTACAACAGGGACATTTATTAGCAAATCAAAGAATCTCTGAGATAGACTGGCTGAATTTACAACAAAGTTTGATGCAAGCAGAAGCCCAAAACGATTTTGGATTTTAGAGAAGAGACAGGGGTTAAAAGTCAAGAGTCAAGGGTAGAGACGCGATTAATCGCGTCTGTACAAGAGTTAGTATTTATCTCCCTTATCTCTCCTATGCCCCATGACGGCAGTTACTCCACTTGGGGAAACCCCTACAGTCCTTCTCCTAAAGGAGACGCTCCGCGTAGCTTGCTTCCCCATAGGGGTAAGGGCATCCTACGGCAGGCGCTAGCCTCTCCCCTTGGGAGAAGACCATACTGCCTCCCCCATGCCCTATGCCCCATTCAAACTTGAGTACTAAGCGTTGAACGTTGATTACTAAATCTTTCTTTCGTTAACTTTGTTTGTGGTTGTGGAATATTGACATTCAAAATTTCCATGTTAAATCGATATCCTACATTACGGATAGTTTGAATCAAACTAGGTTGTCGGGGATCAAGTTCAACCTTTTTCCGCAGCGATAAAACGTGAGTATCAATGGTACGCGGATTATCAATGGCGTCAGGCCAAGCACGACGCAACAATTCCGATCTACTTAAAGGCACTCCCCCAGCTTGTGCTAAAACGTACAGCAAACTAAATTCCTGCGGTGTTAAGTCGATGAACTCCCCCTGAAAACGAACGCGGCGCTGTACTAAATCGATTTGCAAAGTTCCATAATCTAAATAAGCTGGTGCAGTAGGTGTCCGCTTGCGGCGAATTAATGCCTCTACCCTTGCTAAAAACTCTTGCATTCCAAAAGGTTTGCACAGATAGTCATCTGCACCCGCCTTTAAACCTGCAACGATATCAGCTTCATTATTACGAGCTGATAGCATTAAAATCAGAGGCTGCTGCTGGCGATGCAACCAACGACAAAATTCAATCCCATCACCATCAGGTAGGTCAGCATCCAAGATGACCAGTGTAGGTTGATGAGTTAAAAATACTTCCCTTGCTTGATAAATGCTGGCGGCTTGATGCACCCGGTATTCCAGTTGTTGCAAGTGCCAACCCAGCAACGACCTTAGATGGGGATTCCCCTCAACGATTTCAATACAAACCGAACCCACGGTGGCAAGACCCCTTAGCGTCGATGATTTTCAAAGTAACAAGCCCATGCTCAAGGTTTTGTAGTCTTTGTTACTTCAATTGCTATTATCTTTACATTTCCTTATAGAAAGAGTGGCAATATCTTTAATCGGAGCCTTGCCAAAAGCCGATTAGTAATATTCTTAAATTTTTGTTAGACTTATCAAAAGTTCTTTAAGGTACATCGCTTGATACTAACAAGTTATGTAACCTAATTGACTAAATGCCACCAAAAGCATCTTTTAGCCCATAGCTAAAATACATTTCATTGTGCAGAAATTAATCCTGCATACTCCTATCTAATCAGGCTGTTGACAGATAAAATCATAAGAAAAGCTGAGTAAAATAATCATATTCCAAGTTTTCTGGAATACGATTTAACTAGATTGTAGCTGCTGGGAGTGTTATCTAAAGTCAAGTTAATAACTTTGAATCGATGCCAATGTGAAATTAAGACTTCACATTTTGGCGTGAATCATTTACAATTCTCATTCCAAAGAGATTAATACAGCAGTTATGCTCCAAGACACACAAACCATCCGCTATTACCAAAGAATTACCGACGCCTTCGTCGAGTTGTGGAATCGCGGTTATCGTACGGATGATATGCGGATGTATTTGGATGGATATTTAGCCGCACTGCGACATGGTAATGCCATTGAACCGCTTTTAATTCATCGTCTAGAAGAGGAAGCCAGCCGCTACTTGTACGATGCATCAAATTTTGCTGTGACGCAGCCACAGCGACAACACGATTACTACTAATGCCCTTGCTTCGGTAGTTTATAGTAACCGTACATTGCCGCAGATGATCATAACATATTATCTGTAGTAAGCAACGGGTTGCAGTGGTGTGAAATTTTGGAGTTATTGTATTGATAAAACGCTTCCCCTCAGTCTTCTTGGTAAAACCAAGAAGACTGAGGGGGTTTTTGATTTACCTGTTTTTGCCTGCACAAAAAAGATGCCATTAGTTTTTGGTTAATGGCATCTTTTTTGAGTTAGAACACCCTGAAACAGTATACAAAAACCAAACTAGACTGATTGAGAACTTGTTTGCTTTTTACGCTTCAGCCATAATCCCATAGCACCAGCAACTACTGCACCACCAAGAGTAAAAGGTTCGGGAACTGGTTTAATACTAAAAGAAGTCACATATACTCCTTTGAATGGGGAGTATTTATCATTAACCCGCTCATATACTCCATAAATAGGAGTTTCTAGACCCACATCGAATGCGCTTGGTATAAAGCTGCCATTTTCGACAAATAAAGATAAGGAACTATACCCGGCATCAGATCCGAACCTCACAGTATCATAAAATACACTACTAGGAGCGTAGGTAGAGAAATCAGCAACAATAGCGCCACTAGAATTCCGTAGTCTCACATCCCGACTTTCTATATCAACACTTGTACCATACGTAGTAACAGGTAGTTGTTCTACATCTACTGTGAATGTTCCATCAAATGAACCACTTACTACATCTGGAATCTCATAATCTGGCTCTGCGGGTTTTATGTAACTTGCATCCCCAAATGTTCCAGAAAAACTGTATGTTTTTAGTGTTACAGCATTAGCTTTTATTGTTCCTACAGCAGCCAAAATAGCAAAACTTAGCGCTGTTGTGGCACTAGCTTGAGATAACTTTTGCCAAGGTAATCTATTGAACATGGTTGGTTGTTACAAAAGTCTTTTGCTAGTTAAATGCTCTCAGTATTTATAACTAAAGACAAGAACAAGATGTACTCTTTATAAAAACATTACATTGCTATTTTTCTCATCTAGTTGTACGTTAAATCATTAAAAACAAGCAATAACATAATTTTTACTGAGTTTATAGCAATCTTATAAATATTATTTACTAGTAAAATATTTGATATAAATTTTACAATAATTAAGTAATACAAGTAATATTAAAAAATCTTGCAAAATTATCGACATTATTTACTGGTGTAGCGATCGCTATATTTGCAAAGCCTAAATATGATTAGTCAAGCTCTGGCTGAAGCTTGGCATTTATTTCTCACTTTTTTACAAATACGAAAATCGTTTAATCGCTAAGTTGAAATCTGCTGTATATAACAGTGTGTTAGGCTAATGCCATAACAACCCTACCTAAAATTTACTAATTGTAGGATAAGTCAAGTATTTGTAGTATAAATATATTAAAATCAAAAAACCCTCGAAAATTAGGACAACACGACAATTATCCCAGTTTTCAAGGGTGCTACAAACACTAGATAAGCTCTATAGCTAGTAGGCAAAAAGTCAGCAGCAAACCAAAGCTTACCCAGTAAAGGGAATTTTAGGAAGCTAGCGCTACTTCTACCTTTTGTTGCAATTCGCCTTTCTGATAAAGTTCAATTAAGACATCTGAACCACCGATAAATTCACCATCAATGTACACTTGGGGAATTGTTGGCCAATTGGAATATTCTTTAATTCCTTGACGGATTTCAGAGTCTGATAGAACATCAACTGTCTCAAAGGGAACTCCCAATGTATTGAGAATTTGCACAACGTTGTTGGAGAAACCACATTGCGGCATCAACTTGTTTCCCTTCATGAAAACCAAAATCTTGTTTTGTGTTACCAAGTTATCAATTTTCTCTTTAAGTTCTGGCGTCATGGTTTTTCTGTTTCCTATGTTGCGTTCAAGAATGAGGAATGAAGAGTGAGGAGTTAAAAATTCATAACTCTTAACTCTTAACTTTACGAAACGGCTGCTGTCTGCCAAGCTTCAGGAGTATATGTTTTTACTGCCAAAGCGTGTATTGCTTCAGTAGACAATGCTTGCTGTAACGCACCGTAAACTAACTGGTGTTGTTGCACTAGTCCCTTACCCGCAAAGTGCAATGAGACTACTGTCACCTGATAGTGGTCACCGCCACCAGTCAAGTCTTGCACCTGAACCTGGGCGTCTGGTAGTTCCGCCTTGATCATTGCCTCAACCTGCTGCGGACTAATCATCGCAATTCCTGAAAAAACTTACTTTTCTATTATTAACAGATATATAACAAATGCCTCTGCCAATTTCTGGTTTTAGCAAAGGGAGTGGGGAGTAGGGGAGTGAGGGAAGCTAGGGAAAAAAATTAATAACTATGACCAGTGACCAATTTTGAAGATAGACAGCCGTATACTTTGTTGTGTACAAAGTATAAAAATACTTGTTTATTTAGTTCCCAGTCCCTAGTCCCTAGTCCCTAACCCCCATTACCCCTTATCCCCAAAGGGGGCCCCACCTTCCCCACTACCCGTTTGCTTATTTTTGCGATGAGGAAGATGAACCACCTTGTCGGGGATAAGGAGCATCAACAAAACCTAACTCCAATAACTGTTGATAGGCTTTTTTACCTAAATCCCGCGTCGGGTTTTGACTTTTAACAATTTGGATCAACAAAGGTACGGCTAATTCTGGCTGATTTTGCGCTCTATGTACCAATGCTAACTGATAGGTGGCTTCATCTCGCTTTTGGGCGGTTAATAGTGCTTTTTGACGTTGGGAATCGGAAACTCGATTGTCAATTCCAGAAAAGCTAGAGTTTAACTCTTGATAAAAATTAGATAGCTGATTGTAAACTTGACGTGCTTCTTGGAGTTTCTTGGCAGCTAAGGGGTAGTTTTGAGCAGAAACAGCTTGATCTGCGTCTTTCATGAGGCGATCGCCTCCTTCAATGCTCAAAACGCTGTTACTTTGAGTTACAGGACGCAGGTTATTGGGATTGTTGGGGTCGATTGGTTGTGGTTGGCTAGTGGTGCCTGGTAACTGTGATACCTGAGCATTAGCAGGTAATAGCAGACTGAAGGCTGCTATGACTGATAGAGAAGTCAAGCGCATCAAGGTAACAGCGGCAGCAGTGTTCATGGGGTCAATTAGTGTGACAACTATATAGAAAAGGTATTTAACTTTGGGTATCTTAACTCTGTTTTCGTCTCGGACAAAGCAAAGCTATATCCTAAGTTTCTTTGATTTAGACCGAAAATCGGTTCAATAGAGTTCCCATCGCCCCTGTATACTAATTAACTAAAATCGTCTTTATGAGCGATCGAATCAATTCCTCTGATTTTTCAACCACAGGTGTACCAGCAAGCAGCTTGGGATTAGTTTTACAACGCGGTGGTGAAGAGCTGATTTTAGAAAAAGCTTTAGACCGCTTCACCGTCCGTTTGACTGCCGACTTTCCTCCCCAACAATTATCTCAGGTTAGTTGGGCTATTTGGCGCTGGAGTATTCCTCAAGCACAGCTAGAACTATTCACGATTGCACCAAACCAGTTAGAAACGGCGATGTCTCGATCACGCGCTGACCAAAATGTTGTTTTTGCCAGTCATATTTATAAACTTAAGGATAATCCTGGCACTTTTGTTTATCTCAATGACCAAATCACAATTCAATTTGCTAATTCAGTAAACAATGCCAAGATTGATACCATAGCAACCTCATTCAACTTAGTCCAAGAAAAACCAGTCCTTGGTCTTCCTAATGCTTTTGTGTTTCTTGTCAGCAAACAAGCAACAGAAAATCCCATCAAAATCGCCAACCAGTTACAAAAGATACCAGAGGTCTTAGCTGCTGAACCTAACATACTGGTGCAAACTGAGCGACATTACAAACCCCGCGACCCTCTTTATTCTCAACAGTGGTATCTCAACCACAACGGTGGTAAAGAATTGGCAGCGGCTTCTCATATTTCTGTAGAGAAAGCCTGGGATGTAACTCGCGGGTTGCGTTCTGTGATTGTGGCTGTTGTGGATGATTCTTTTGATTTGAACCATCCAGATTTTCAAGGTAGTGGAAAAATTGTTGCACCTAGAGATTTAAAAGAAAATGACTTTTTACCCCTGCCGAACGAGAAGGAAGCTAGTCATGGTACAGCTTGTGCTGGGATAGCGCTAGCAGAAGAAAATGGTACAGGAATTGCCGGAGTTGCCCCTGGTTGTGCATTAATGCCAATTCGCAGCACAGGATTTTTAGATGATGAATCAATTGAGAATATATTTAACTGGGCAATCGACAAAGGAGCCAGTGTCATTTCTTGCAGTTGGGGAGCATCGGCTGTTTACTTCCCGCTTTCTTTGCGCCAACGTGCTGCTATCACTCGTGCTGCCACCAAAGGTCGCAATGGCAAAGGTTGTGTGATTTTATTTGCTGCCGGAAATGCTAACCGCCCAGTAAACGGTACTGTGAATGAGAAAAATTGGCCGAAAAATATTTTAAATGGTGATACAGACTGGTTAAGTGGTTTCGCGATACATCCAGATGTAATTGCCGTTGCTGCTTCCACTAGCTTGAATAAAAAGGCTGCTTACAGCAATTGGGGGGTAAATATTTCGGTGTGCGCCCCTAGTAACAATGCCCCACCGGGAATATCTTTTCAGGAGACGGGTTTTGTTTACACACAACCGGCGATCGCCTCTGCCCTTCCAGGATTGGGAATGTTTACCACCGACCAATTAGGAGCCGTTGGCTATGATGCTGGCGACTTTACCAGCAACTTTGGCGGCACTTCAAGTGCCACTCCGGTAGTTGCAGGTGTCGCTGCACTAGTTTTGTCAGCAAATCCTGACTTAACAGCGCAGCAGGTCAAACGTATCCTTGAAGAAACCGCTGATAAGATTGTTGACCCTGACCCCGACCCCCAGCTTGGTTTACGTGCAGGTACTTATGATGGTAGTGGTCATTGCCAGTGGTTTGGTTATGGCAAGGTAAATGCAGCGCGGGCAGTGCAAGCAGCGCAGCAGTTGGATGTGACTGTATCAAGTGCAAAAAGACAGGTACAGGGAGCAAATTCAAATCCGGTAGAGATTTCTGATAACGATCAGCGAGGGATAAAGAGTGGAATTGCGATCGCAGAAACTAGCTTAGTCAAAGATATTCAGGTAACACTTAACATTACTCACGATTTTTTAGGCGACTTAGAAATTTATTTAATTGCCCCTGGTAATCAGCAAGTCTTGTTACAAAGTCGCACTTTAGGGCGTCGCACCAGTTTACAAACAACTTATACAATGCGATCGTACCCAGCACTCAAGCAGTTCCTCTCTCTACCAACTAAAGGAAACTGGCAGTTGTGGCTCATTGATTATGCACCGCAAGATATCGGGAGATTAAATACTTGGGAATTAGTCATTAGTTATTAATCATCAGACTTGTTACACAAATATTTTTTGTCTTACGTAGAGGCACTCCAGGCGTAGAGAGAAATTTGAGCTAATGACAAAGTACAAATGACAAATGACAAATAACTACTGATTACTCAGTACTGTCTGCTTCTGGGCGATTTCTGATTGTTGATAGCTTAATTGTTTTAGTGCTTTTGCTAAATCATCTGTGAGGCGTTTGGAATTTTCTTTAATCTTGCCATACTTATAATCTGCTACATTTATTGGGCTACCAATGTGAATGGTGACATCTGTACCCCAATTAGGATAAGGTTCGCTGTAATTGATGCCTACAGGTATAATTTTAATTCCCAGCCTTGGCTGACTAACTTCAGCAGTTAAAGACAAGCGGGCAATTCCTGGCTTTAAGGGGTGAAGTTCACCATCACGGAAAATATTACCTTCTGGATAAATAACCAACATTTCTCTGCGTTGAAGTAATTCAACTGTATGACGCAGAGTAGTGATAGCTGGACGCTGAGAATCTACAGGAAATCCACCCATACGACGGACAAACCAGCCTTGCAGACCTTGGCACTCATCGATAGTTACCATGAATTGCAGGTCTCGACCTGTCACGTAACGACCAGTGGCGTAGGGTAAAAGCAATGAATCCCAACGCGCCCGATGGGTAGGAGCAAGGATAACCGGCCCATTTGTGGGAATATTTTTTTGTCCGGTTATTCTAATCCGTCCAAAGAATAATGGTAATAGGCAGTGATGCCCCAATAAATACGCCAGAGGGCTTAACCAAGGAGAAACCCCCGAAGTAGTCGGAGCCGCCTTAGTATTTGCTGGAGTCTTCACTGGTGCGTACTGACAGGGATTTGATGAAGAATAAAATTCCATCATGACAGTGGCAGCTGATTGTCTAGTAAAATTTAACGAAAAGCCTGACTAGTTACACCGTAGATTCTCTTGCGTAAGTTTTGTTGCACAGCTGGACAGTTTGACCTCTGTCTGTTAATTTCTCTAATTTCTCTGACGTCGTTTGGTAGCAAACCAATCTTGCAACTGCTGCCGACAAGCTGACTCTAGAATGCCTCCGATTACTTTTAGGCGGTGATTAGAAGCGGCGCTATCAGGTATGTTAGTAACCGTACGAATTGCGCCAGTTTTTGTATCGTCCACTCCGTATACAAGTAGTCCAAGACGTGCTTGTACGATAGCACCTGCACACATCGGGCAAGGTTCTAGAGTTACATAGAGGGTGCATTCATTAAGGTGCCAATTTTGTAAACTTTTACCAGCTGTCTTGAGAGCAAGAATTTCCGCATGAGCCGTGGGGTCTTTGTCGCGTTCTTTTCTGTTTTCTCCTTCAGCAAGCAAATTGCCTGCTGAATCAATTATAACAGCACCAACAGGGACTTCACCTGCTTCACCTGCTGATTGTGCCAATTCTATGGCACGATTCATCCATTGGCGGTGTATAAGATATTCTGTGTAACTAGATAACATAATCTTATCGCTAAAAAATTGCAAGGCTCAAGATTATAGCGATTCTTGGATGAATAAAGGAGTCAGGAGACGCGATTATACTCTTACGAGAAGCCGCTCTTCGAGCGTCTACGCGTCTGTACAAAAGTCAGGAGACGCGATTAATCGCGTCTGTACAGTTATTTCTCCTTCTGCTCCCTTGCCTTCTCCTGCCTCATCTCCAATCCCAGTTCCTTTGAAAACTTCTAAATAGTAGCTTGGGTTAAAAGTGGGTCTAGTTGACCTTGTGTATCTAGTTGATAAAGGTCATCACAGCCGCCAACGTGCTGATTGTTGATAAAAATTTGTGGTACGGTGCGGCGTCCATTGGCACGTTCTGCCATTTTAGCTCTGGCAGCTTCGTTCCCGTCGATTTTGTACTCAGTGAATTTTACACCTTTCCACCACAGCAGCAACTTGGCACGGATACAGTAAGGACAAGTTTGCCAAGTATAAATTTCTACGTTGGCTTTTACTTGCTCTGGATGGCGATTTAACAGAGGGTTGAGAAAATCCAGCATATTGATTTTAAAAGAGATTTTAACTATCTCTAGCCTAGATCATTGCTGGTGTTGTTATCGCATTGGCGCTGGAACCCACTTCTGAAAACTCTCTAGATGATTCCAATAAGCTAAATATCCAGTCAATGCCCAAATTAGAGCAGCTACTACCAGCACAGCTGCACCAATTAGCCGCCAAGTTCGGTTCGTCTTCCAGTAGAGAGTTGGTGCAGCGCAGATACCTGCTAATCCAGTAAGAATAAAACCTACTCCTGACAAAAGCGGTTGTTTTGTCATATTTAAGTTGATGATGCGGATACCGATTAAGACTGCCACTAAACCAGCGAAGAAAGCATAAATTGCTATTGTCAGCAAATCCCAACCTTGAGACAGAGAAATCGCAGCTGCAACGAATAAGACACCAAATAGGATACTTGTCTCACCGAAAGCAATGTTAAAGCTACCAGTGATAGGCCAGGTGAAACTCATGTGTAGACCAGTTGTTAATGCGATCGCACCTGTTATCCCAAATCCCGGAATCCATTTTTTCTGATAAGCGCTATCTATTCCACGATTCACATAGTCAGCCAGTAGAACTAAACCAGCTACCATATTGATCAACATGAGTGTGATGTAGTCAATAAACATGATTAACCTCGTTAAAAGTCCTTCTGGGTTGAGCTAGTTTTTTAAATAATTTTACCAATTTTATTTAATAAATTGTTTTTATTTATACACAATACTTAAGTAGATGGGTTATGCAACCCTCAGCTTGAAGATGAACTACGCTGTATAAAGTAGAAGTAAAAATAAGAATGTCATAACTGGCACTTTTGTAACCACTTAGCAGTAAAACTTAACTTTCCGCCACGTGTATCCGCCCTTTGGTAGACTTGAAAACTGAAATAGCCAGATAAAACGACGGAAATTCAAGCAGTTTGAGAGGGCGGACTCTGTGGAAAATACACTTGGGTTAGAGATTATTGAGGTAGTAGAGCAAGCCGCGATCGCGTCCGCAAAGTGGATGGGCAAAGGCGAAAAGAACACCGCTGACCAAGTAGCAGTCGAAGCTATGCGGGAGCGGATGAATAAAATTTATATGCGCGGTCGCATTGTAATTGGGGAAGGGGAACGTGATGATGCTCCGATGCTCTACATTGGAGAAGAAGTCGGTATCTGTACTCAACCAGATGCCAAAAACTTCTGTAACCCGGATGAACTAATTGAAATTGACATTGCAGTTGACCCTTGTGAAGGTACAAACTTAGTAGCATACGGACAACCTGGTTCGATGGCTGTTTTGGCAATTTCTCAAAAAGGTGGATTATTTGCTGCGCCTGACTTCTACATGAAGAAATTAGCAGCACCTCCAGCAGCCAAGGGCAAAGTTGACATCAACAAATCAGCCACAGAAAATCTGAAGATTCTCTCCGAGGCGCTAGACCGCGGGATTGATGAACTTGTGGTAGTAGTAATGAAGCGCGATCGCCACAACGATTTAATCAAAGAAATCCGCGACGCTGGCGCCAGAGTGCAACTGATTTCCGATGGTGACGTAGGTGCAGCAATATCTTGTGGTTTTGCTGGGACTAATATTCATGCACTCATGGGTATCGGTGCTGCACCTGAAGGTGTAATTTCTGCAGCTGCAATGCGTGCTTTAGGTGGACACTTCCAAGGTCAATTGATCTACGATCCAGAAGTAGTCAAAACAGGTTTAATTGGAGAAAGCAGACAAGCCAACGTTGACCGTTTGAAGTCTATGGGTATCAATGACCCTGATAAGGTTTACGATGCTCATGAACTTGCATCTGGTAAAGATGTACTGTTTGCTGCGAGCGGCATTACCAGTGGTAACCTCATGCAAGGTGTACGCTTCTTTAAAGGTGGTGCTAGGACTCAAAGCTTGGTTATTTCCAGCCAGTCACAAACTGCTCGTTTTGTGGATACTATTCATTTGTTTGAGCAGCCTAAAGTAGTGCAATTGCACTAGTAGTTAGGGAGTAGGGAGTGGTGAGTAGTGAGTTCTCTATTCCCTACGCCCTACTCACCACTCCCTAGAAATTAATAACCCATTACCAATTATTGATAAGAAATGAATATTGCAGTGGTGGGGTTAAGCCATAAAACAGCCCCAGTTGAAGTCCGGGAAAAGCTGAGCATTCCAGAACCACAAACCGAAAGCGCGATCGCTCATCTGATCAGCTATCCTCATATTGATGAAGTCGCAATCCTTAGCACTTGTAATCGGCTGGAAATTTATATTGTTACCAGCGAAGCAGACCAAGGTATTCGGGAAGTCACTCAGTTCCTTTCGGAATACAGTAAATTACCTGTGCCTTCTCTAAGGCAACACCTGTTTATGCTGCTGCATGATGATGCCGTCATGCATATGATGCGAGTATCCGCAGGGTTAGATAGTTTGGTACTCGGAGAAGGTCAAATTCTGGCTCAGGTGAAAACTACTCATAAACTGGGGCAGCAATATAACGGTATAAAAACCATTTTGAATCGATTATTTAAACAAGCAATTACTGCTGGTAAGCGAGTTCGCACTGAAACCAGTATTGGCACTGGTGCAGTTTCCATTAGTTCGGCAGCTGTAGAGTTAGCGCAGATGAAAGTCGCAAATTTAGCAGCTTGCCGAGTGGCAATTCTCGGTGCTGGTAAAATGTCACGGTTACTGGTGCAACATCTGCTTTCTAAGGGTGCTGTAGAAATTAGTATTGTAAATCGCTCTCGCGATCGCGCTGTCGAATTGGCAAAGCATTTCCCTGGACAACCAATCCAAATTCATCTGCTTTCAGAAATGATGTCAGTGATTACTAATAGCGATTTGGTATTTACAAGTACCTCGGCAACAGAGCCAATACTTGACCGCGCTAAATTGGAAATGGTTTTAGAACCCCAGTGTTCTCTAATGTTATTTGATATTTCTGTACCGCGTAATGTCGATGCGGACGTGAATGAATTAGAAAATGTGCAAGCTTTTAATGTCGATGATTTGAAGGCGGTAGTAGCTCAAAACTACGAAAGCCGCCGCAAGATGGCACAAGAAGCAGAGCGACTTTTAGATGAAGAAGTAGATGCTTTTGATATTTGGTGGCGCAGTCTAGAGACTGTCACTACCATTAGCTGTCTGCGGAATAAAATCGAAACTATTCGCGAACAAGAATTAGAAAAAGCTTTGTCGAGATTGGGTTCAGAGTTTGCAGATAAACATCAAGAGGTAATTGAAGCTTTAACACGAGGAATTGTTAATAAAATTTTGCATGACCCGATGGTGCAGTTGCGAGCGCAGCAAGATGTTGAAGCTAGACGGCGCTGTATGCAGACGCTGCAAATGTTGTTTAACTTGGATGCCGAGGAACAGTTTAGCTGAATATCACAGGAGATAAATTCCCAAAGGATTTTCTTGATGTGTATTCTACTGCTAGGTGTGTGGCTATTTTTTAATTTAGCCTAGCACCTAGCAGTAATCTTTTAGTCTTATCGAAGTTTAATTTTTATCTAATTTTTGGTTGTGTCTGAGAACACGTTTGAGGTTATGGGTAATTACCTTTTTCGCTTCAGCTAATTTTTATTGAGTAATGCTCATAAGCTTAATAATACCTACACTCTTTCATATGTTGCCGAACAATTCTAAAAAAAACGATTAAGCAACAGACAAAGCTAATCGCACATCCAAATACACTCAGTAGTAGAGAAGATTTGGATTTTTAATCAATAAGATTTCAGTTACTTATAAGAGTGGTTTTGTTGTAGCTCTATACTTCATTAAAGCTCCTTGACTAATTACAGTCTGCCCATTTCTTCTACTAGTGGGAATTTGTCTTTTTGTAGAGCCATGTACGGCGAACTTTGGTCTAAACCTAAGAATCTGACCGCTTGTACAAGCGAAGTATCTCGTTAAAGAGTACTCCCTCTTCTTGTGTTTCTAACTGATAAGGGATACAACACGGCGAAATGTAAAGAACAAATTAAGAAATCTCAATTTTATACAGAAAAAACCTAAGAATTAACATTAATTAACAAACAACGACAAAGCTCATGCTGCGTCTGAGGAGGACAGCACAATTAATTTGATTTCTTTCTAATTAGATTGAGGTCGAATTTGCTTATCACAAATTATGAAAAAAGAACAATTTCAGAACCTGCTGCAATTTTTTAAAGCTTTAGCAGACGAGAGCCGCTTGAAGATTGTTGGTATTCTAGCGAACCAGGAGTGTAGCGTCGAAGAATTGGCGGTGCTATTACAACTCAAAGAACCGACGGTATCTCATCATCTGGCAAAACTCAAGGAATTGAATTTAGTAACTATGCGTCCTGAAGGGAATAGCCGTCTATATCAATTGGATAGCGAGGCTTTGCAAAGTATCAGCAAGAAAATTTTCGCCCCGGAGCAAATTGCATCTTTGATTGAAGATGTGGATACTGAAGCTTGGGAAACTAAAGTCTTAAAGAACTATTTTGAGGGCGACAACCTCAAAGAAATTCCCGCTAGCCGCAAAAAGCGCCTAGTAATTCTCAAGTGGTTAGCGAACAAGTTTGAAGTGGGGGTTCAGTACCCAGAACGCACGGTTAATGAAATTCTCAAGTGCTATCATGCTGACTACGCTACCTTACGACGAGAGTTAATTGGTTACCAGTTAATGCAGCGAAACAATGGGATTTATTGGCGTGGGTTTTAGTTATGTTGATGGAAGGGTGTCTTGCTTGCAATGTACTAGCTGGAAAGGTAAAAGCGCCTGGGGGAGTTATTTACGAAGATAATTACTGGGTTGTAGAACATTCTCTCAGCCCTGTTCTGTTACCAGGATATTTAATTATCAAACTCAAACGACATTGTGAACATTTAGCAGAACTTACACCAGAAGAGGCGATCGCATTGGGTAAAATTATCCAAAGCACTTGTTTAGCACTTTCACAGGTAGTTCAACCAGCTAAAATTCATGTTTGTTCTTGGGGGGAACAAGTCAAACACATCCACTTCCACGTTATTCCTCGCACCTCAGATATGCCTGTAGGAAACCTAGTACTATTAATTTATCTACGGATAAAAAAGTTATGGAATCAATTAGGTTTAGGCAAGTGGGTAAGCGACGCCCAAGCAGCAGAAACCGCCGCCAAAATCCGCCAAGAATTTGTACTAATTTGTAATTCGTAGATTCGTAGGGGCGTTTGTAATACGCCCCTACTTCAGATTCAATCTGAGCTTCCTTGTTTCTAGCTGATAAGTTATTTACCTAAATAAGCTTCTAAAACTTTCGGATTAGTTTGAATTTCTGCTGGTGTACCATCAGCTAAGTTTTGTCCTTCTGCAAGTACCCAAACGCGATCGCACAAAGACATAATTACATCCATATTGTGTTCAATAATTAAAAACGTCATCCCGTCTTGGCGGTTCCAAGCGATAATGCGATCGCATATATCATCAATTAATCTCGGATTCACCCCAGCCGCTGGTTCATCTAACAAAATTAACTTCGGATCAGCCATCAAGGCGCGTCCCATTTCTAGTAGCTTGCGTTGTCCACCAGACAAACTACCAGCGTAGTCATGAGCCTTTTGTGCCAAACCCACTGATTCTAACAAGAACATTGCTCGCTCTTGGAGTTGCTTTTCTTCTTTAGCAACGATGTGCGGTTGCAACTGCACTTGCCAAAAGTTCTCACCTGTCTGTTTTTGTGCTGCTAACAGCATATTTTCTAACACTGACAACCGCGAAAGAGTCCTAGCAACTTGAAAGGTGCGTACTACTCCTTGCTGGGCGATTTGGTATGGTTGTAAGTGATGAATTGGTTCCCCATCAAAAATTACCCGTCCCTTATCTGAGCGGATAAAGTTTGAGAGTAAGTTAAATAAAGTTGTTTTACCAGCACCATTAGGGCCAATTAAGCCCGTGATGCTGCCTCTAGCAACTTCGATTTTTGCATCGTTGACTGCTTTGATACCACCAAAACTTTTAGAAAGTCCAGTGGCTACCAGTAAGGGAAGTTGCGATGAATCAAGAGGAAGTTGTGATGACTGGTTATTTACCAAGGGTGAGTTCCTCCTTTTTACCTAAAATACCTTGAGGTCGCCAAATCATCAGTACCATCAAAATGAGACCGATTACCATGATCCGAAATGCACCCAAACGCGCTTCATCGAGGGAGACAATTCTTGGTAAGACTTCCCGCGTAATCGCATCGTAAGCAAAGTAAATTACTGCACCTAAAATTGTCCCGACATTGTTACCAGCGCCACCTAAAATCACTATAATCCAGGTGTCAAAGGTGAGTTGTGGTTGAAAATTATCAGGGTAAATGGCGCTGAGTTGCCAAGCGAATAAAGCACCAGCGATACCTGCGATCGCACCACCCAGTGTGAGAGATTGTAACTTATACCAAAAGACGTTTTTGCCTAATGCTTTGGGGATTTCTTCATCTTCACGGATGGCTTTGAGGATTCGACCCCAAGGCGATCGTACCAAAATTTCTAACCGCCAGAATACAAACGCTAATACTAACAGCGACACCAACATTAAACCCGCTTTTGGGTTGTAGTTATACAGAGCGATTACCCCAGAAACATAAATCGCTGCTGCTAATAGGGCGAACAAAATTCCTACTACCAAGCGCGATGCCAATTCTTGCTTGCTAGTCAACTTTTTACCTAAATCAGTAGTCCGAGATATTTGAGTAGTGCGAATCCACCGCCACAACGTAAAAAAAGTGACAGCAGTTAACAAAGTTAAAAGCCCAATCATCACAAATCTGACCAACAAATTTGGTTCTGTGGATAGGGGGATGGGATAACTTTGCACACCAAAAGCCCCAGATGTCCAGGTATCACCTACAGGTAACTCCTGATTATTCACCACCAAACGAATTAGTTCCCCAACACCGATGGTGACAATTGCCAGATAATCTTCTCGTAAGCGCAGAGTAGCGAAACCAATTATCAAACCCAACAGAGCGGCAACAATTGCCCCAGCCGCTGCCGATATTAATAAGGGAACGCCCTTTAAGCTTAACAACACAGTTGTGTATGCTCCAAGCGTCATAAAAGCAATATGACCAAAGTTAATTAACCCTGTGAAGCCCCAGTGTAAGTTGAGTCCTAGAGCAAATAGAGCAAAAGTAGCTGTAGAGATTGCTAAAAAAATTAGATAGTCAGCCATATGAATTTAGTTATTTGTCAAGAGGGCATTGGGTATCGGGCATTGGGCATTCTCATCTGCCTCATTTCTCCCACTCTCAACCACTCGCAGTTTCTACGGGTAGTTTAGCTTGAGGATAGTCTTGCATTGCCGTTAATCCTGGGGAATTTTATGGGAATACTATTTATTGTTGGTCTTAGTTTGTTTCGGTAATAAGTAAGTATACGGAAATAAAGCAAATTAATTAAAGATTGTTTACTGCTTGTTTCCAAAACAATGCCCCATGCCCAACCTTAATGTGTTCATTATTATGACCTACTTAATTGACATATGAATTTGCTGCGACTTAGAATGCATCACTTAATCGAGCAGTTAGCCGATGAGGATTTGCAAAGCATTTGGGATATTCTCGAAGCTTTACACTGTGACTTTTATATGCTAAGGGCAATACAACAAGTCAAGCAATCGCAGCAACCGTGGGATGTCTTAACCTATGATGAAGCGGTACGACTCTTAATGTTTTTCTGATAGAGAAGTGGTTTCGAGTTCGTACCAGTAACCCTAAAGTTTTGGTTAACGTAACCCAATTTGAATAATGATTGCGAGAAATTGAGCGTCTAAAAGCTTATCCAGTGGCTCTTTACTCTTTGAGACGCTACGCGAACACAATTCAAAATCTGTCTTGGAAAGTTTGAGTGGAGGCTTCCTTTGCTTAGACTTTCCGCAAAATCTAAAATCCAAACCAAAATGGTATAACGCCTAGTGACTCTGGAAGTGCGCTATGCAAGGTCTTTTTTGCTAGACCTGAAAAATTTAGAACCTGCTGCTTACGAGCGGGTGTATGATTTTGTGTTTGTCGAGTTTGCCCAAAAGTGGCAGTTGCATGGACTACCAGAACTGCGACAGCTTGATGGTGAAGGGATTTTTTACCGCTTTACGCTAGATAATTATCTGATAGGCATAGAAATTAGGGGTGAAATCGTGAAGTTTTTGCGTGTCATCCCTATGCCAGATGTTTAAGGTGAGGAGTTAAGCAAACACTTAAAACTGTAAACTGTATAAGGCTAGGCAGGGATCGCTATTACCTTACATTAAACTTGTTTTTGAAAAACACTTTACTTGAGATTTCCCTATGGATGCTAGGGCACTTTGGCAACGATACCAAGATTGGTTATATTTCCACGAGGGATTAGGACTGTACCTAGATGTGAGTCGGATGCGGTTCGATGATACCTTTGTGGAATCGTTGCGGCCGAAGTTTGACAAGGCGTTTGCGGATATGGCGGAACTGGAGAAGGGTGCGATCGCTAATCCAGACGAGAACCGCATGGTTGGACATTACTGGCTGCGAAATCCTGATTTAGCACCCACACCAGAACTTACACAAGAAATTGTCCAAACCCTAGAACAAATCGAAGCCTTTGCGGAAAAAGTCCAAACAGGTGCTATTCATCCTCCCAGAGCCAGCCGCTTCACCGATATTATCTCTATTGGTATTGGTGGTTCCGCCCTCGGCCCCGAATTCGTCGCGGAAGCGCTCGTTTCTGATTACCCGTCGCTAAAAATTCACTTTATTGACAACAGCGATCCCGCAGGTATTGATCGCGTTCTCAACCATTTGCGAAACAACCTAGCTAGCACTTTGGTATTGGTGATCTCTAAATCTGGAGGGACGCCAGAACCTCGCAACGGGATGATTGAAGTTAAAAAAGCCTATGCTGGTCACAATTTGGACTTTGCCCAATATGCGGTAGCCATTACCAGCCCTGATAGTAACCTTGATAAAGTTGCTAAATCTGAAGGTTGGCTTGCCAGATTTCCCATGTTTGACTGGGTGGGAGGACGCACCTCAGAACTATCTGCTGTGGGGCTAGTACCAGCTGCATTACAGGGTATCGATGTTCGCGCCATGCTCGAAGGTGCAAAAGAAATGGATGACGCCACCCGCGTCCCAGATGTAAAAAAGAACCCAGCTGCCCTGTTGGCTTTATCTTGGTATTTTTCTGGTAATGGACGTGGTGAAAAAGATATGGTTGTCCTACCTTACAAGGACAGCTTGTTGTTATTCAGCCGCTACTTGCAACAGCTGGTAATGGAATCCTTGGGTAAGGAAAAAGACTTAGACGGTAACATTGTCCATCAAGGCATCGCCGTTTACGGAAACAAAGGCTCAACAGACCAACACGCTTACGTGCAGCAGTTGCGCGAGGGTGTACCGAATTTCTTTGCTACTTTCATTGAAGTTTTAGAAGACCGTAAAGGCCCATCCCCTGAATTAGATCCAGGAGTTACATCAGGCGATTATCTTTCCGGTTTTCTGCAAGGAACCCGACAAGCGCTTTATGAAAATCAACGCGATTCGATTACAGTCACCATTCCCGAAGTTAATGCCCGCACTGTAGGTGCATTAATCGCTTTGTATGAACGCGCTGTTGGTTTTTATGCAAGCTTAGTCAACATCAACGCCTACCATCAACCAGGGGTAGAAGCTGGTAAAAAAGCTGCTGCCGTTATTCTCGATTTGCAAACACGAGTCGTATCGGCTCTGCAAAAAGAAAATACAGCTCTTTCTATCGCTGAACTTGCCCAAAAAGCAGGCGCATCCGACCAAATTGAGGCAATTTACAAGATTTTGCGGCATCTGCACGCTAATCAACGCGGTGTAGTTTTGCAAGGTGATCTCGGACAGCCCAGCAGTTTGAAAGTTTCTGCTAATTGATTGGCATAAATTTTACATCATAAGCTAGTTTCAGAATTGTTGTTAATGCAACATTTTTGATGGTTAAGCATCCTTGTTTTGAAGTGCAAACTTCGGCACTGGGATGCTTAACTAATTTGTAATTCGTAATGCTTCGGCGTCGCTCAGCACAGGTTCGTAATTCGTAATTACTCGAAAAAGCTTGCTAAAAGTGGTTCCCTATCTGTGATTTAATCATCGTTTACATAAAGGTATGAATTCTATGAGTGAGTCCAATTTTATAGATGTTTTGCGATGGACAGAGGAAGCTAAGGCAAAATTAAAAAATATTCCCTATTTTGCTCGCGCTCAAGCTAAAGCCCGAATTGAGCAACTGGCTCGTCAAGCAGAGCAAGAAGTTGTGACAGGGGAGTTAGTTGAACAGGCTAGGCTTGAGTTTGGACAGTGAGATATTTTGGCGGTCAATATTGTTGCGATCGCCAAAATAATTCTACTTATTGATAAGCTTTACAGAAGAATTCCTTTTTACTAGTCTGAATATTAATTAATACAAATGCAATCTTTTTGTTAAGTTAGTAACTAAAATTACTCGTTCGCTTTTTCGGAAATTTATCGTATTCATAGCTAAATCTAAATAACTGTTTGCCAATATGATCAGTCGTATTCTTTAGAAAGCAGCTAGTTACCCCATTCTAAAGTAATCTCTATATTGGCTGTAGAAGTACCTTTGACTAATAAGGGTATGAGTTTCCCTGATTCAATACCAATATCTATACCAAATTTCACACTTGCTCTATCAGGCTTAACTTTGTGTAATGCTTCTGCAATTTCCTTAGTAAGAGATTCTATACCCACGGTTACTTCATTAAAAGGTCGGGTTTGAAAGTTTATTTTACGCTCACCAATTGGTGTAGCTTCAACTCTGACACTTGTACCATCGGCAAGTTCTACCGAAATAATTCTAGTTTGGAGTTCCATGTTGATTTGACTGGATTACTCTGCTTTTATAGCATTCAATGATTGGTAATGAATAACAAGTCACAATCCAGAATCCAGAATTGATAATGCAATTAGATGAGGTTTTTAGACCCCACCTAATTAAAGACCTGCAAATCTCCGATTCGGATGGGGTCTCAAACCTACTTATTCATTCACTATTAAGCTTGATGCAGTCGCTTATCGGGAGCCACCGGGCTGCTTCACAAGCCAGACTCCAATTTATAGACGACTGACATCTTTGCTCTTTCTAATAAATACAAGTTTCAAGTCCAAGGCAGCCATACTTATTTTTAAGCGCGTATATGCAATAAAATTAGTCAATTACCCACCAGTCAACTCCCCCCAACATTCATTGCCGCTAAAATGGCTTTCTGGCTAACATCTTTATAAACTGTATTTAAATAGTTCATTACGACATCACCAGAATTTAAATTTACAGCATTTTCCTCTTCCTTAGCTAAAGGAATTGTTCCTAACACATCTAATATTGTCTCGCTACTTGATGGTGCAATCACTACTAAAGATGATTCTAATGGCTCATTATATTGCCAGAAAGAATCTATTTTTACTGAGTATTGATTGTGAGGAATTGACTGTTGAACATCAGATGTTTCAGTAGTGTTAGCTTCAACTCTAATACTACGTAAATGCCGTAAATCACTAATAATTTGCTCTTTAGTGCGTCCGCGCAATTGAAATAGTACGAACGGATCTTCACTAAAGCGATCGCCTAACTGATAGTAAATAGCCCCAATATGCTTACAAGGATTTGCTTTATCAGGACAAGAGCATTTACTGTGAACATCCGAGAGTGTAAAAGGAAATAACGAAAGACCATTAGTCGTGAAAACTTCTTCGATATTTTGTGGCATTTCTCCTGCTAACAGTTTGGCAGCAAAAATTGCCCTATGAGACATTGTTTCTATTACATAACCCCACTGTTCATCAGTAAATGGGTCAAGAGAAAGAGAAACTTTATAAGGTTCTACTTCACTGCCTTGAACTCTAGCTAATACTTTTGCCCCTTTAAATTCAATGCTCAAAACATTGCCTTGACGAGCATAATTTCTAGCACGTTCTAAACGCTTTTTAAAGCGATATGAGTCTAGCAAATCAAGCCAACGTTGTGACCACCATTCTCGACTTGCTTGAAGGGTGTAATTGCTCATAGTAGCTTTCCTCCAAATTAAAAATTAATTAAAAATTAAAAACTAAAAATTAGAACTTCACCAAACTAGTACAAGGCGGCTCAATCACGCCACCCATCTGGAATGTTTAAAACCATTACAGAACAGTAATTACGAATTACGTTAGCGTAGCGGGGCGGAGCATCATTACGAATTACGAATTACGAAACTAGCTTGCTTACTCTGTATCTTCATCAATTACTGCACTGCGATCAAGTAGTAGTAAGTTGCGGAGTTGGTCTGTATCCATTTCAGTTAACCACTCTTCACCTGCACCTACAACTTGTTCAGCTAGTTGTTTCTTACTTTCAATCATGTCATGAATTTTTTCTTCTAAAGTACCAGTGCAGACAAACTTATGCACTTGGACATTCCGAGTTTGACCAATGCGAAATACTCTATCTGTAGCTTGATTTTCTACAGCTGGATTCCACCATCTGTCAAAGTGGAATACATGATTTGCTCGTGTTAAATTCAGCCCTACGCCACCTGCTTTCAGAGAAAGAATCATAATTGGTGGCCCTTGGGGATCGTGTTGGAAACGGTCAATCATTTCCTCTCGTTGTTTTTTACTGCTGCTACCATATAAAAAGAAGATTTCTCGACCTAGCTGTTTTTCTAGATAAGGTTTAAGTAACTTACCCCACTCAGCAAATTGAGTGAATATTAAAGCGCGATCGCCTTCTGCTAAAACTTCTTCTAACATTTCTTCTAGCCGCAGTAGTTTTGCAGAATGCTGTTGTTCGAGTGCCGCTTGTTTTAGATATTGTGCTGGGTGATTGCAGATTTGTTTAAGTTTGATTAACAAAGCTAAAATCATGCCCCGGCGTTGTAGTCCTTCGGCAGATTCAATCTCTGCTAAAGATACTTCTACAACCTGTTGATAAAGTGCAGCTTGTTCAGCAGTCAAACCGCAAAATACTGTCATTTCTTGCTTATCTGGCAAGTCTTGAATAATTTGGCGATCGCTTTTCAAACGCCGCAGAATAAATGGTTGAACTAATGAACGTAACTGACTTAAAGAAGCGGCATCACCATACTTTTCGATTGGCATCGCAAACCGCCGCTGAAAAAATTGCCGATTTCCCAAATACCCTGGATTGAGAAAATCTAAAATTGACCAGAGTTCTTGCAGTCTGTTTTCTACTGGTGTTCCCGTCAATGCAATCCGAAACGTAGCTTCTAATTGCCGCACAGCTTTTGACTGCTTCGCCTCTGGATTTTTGACATTTTGGGCTTCATCTAAAACAATTGTTTGCCAAGAAATACTTTCTAACGACTTAATATCTCGATGAACTAGTGAGTAACTAGTGATAACTAAATCATGCTTTTTCGCGGCTTCTATAAATGCTTTGCCTTTGGAGCGTTTGTCTCCGTGATACTGTAAAACTTTGAGTGTTGGCGCAAATTTTTTGACTTCTCTTTCCCAGTTTCCTAAAACAGAAGTTGGACACACAAGTAGAGTTGGATTTTCTAATGCATCTTGTTCTTTTAGGTGTAAAAGAAAAGCAATAAACTGGATCGTTTTTCCTAAGCCCATATCGTCGGCCAGACAAGCACCCAAGCCCCAACGTTCTAAAAATGCCAGCCAAGCAGCGCCTCGTTCTTGATAAGGGCGTAACTGTCCTTGAAAACCTTTTGGTGTGGGTAAAGGTGCGATCGCCTGATTATTTGTTAACGCCCCAATCAATTCTTGTAATGCCCCAGATGCTTCAAAGCTGACTACTGGTAATTTTTCAATCACCTGGGTGTCGCCTGTGCCAAGGCGCAAAGCATCTTCCAAAGAAAGCGCCATTTGGTCTTTGCGAGTGGTAAAGAAAGTTTGGGCTGTCTTGATATCTTGGGGACGCAACTCCACCCACTCTCCGTTAATTTCTACTAACGGGCTATTTAAAGCCACAAGTTTATTAAACTCAGTTTTAGAAATAGTCTGTCCACCAATTGCTAATTGCCATTGAAAATTCAGCAGACTTTGTAATCCCAAGCGTCCCTGCTTTTTATTTGGGGTTTCGGCGGTAATTTTTAAACCCAAACGGTTTGCCCATCCCTCGCGATTCGTCAAACTAGGAGGCAAAATTACTCCTAAACCACTGTCTTCCAATCTCCAAGCTACAGCTTTGATAAACTCATAAGCTTGGATGGGTGTGAGACGACAAGATTGGGGATATTCGGTTTCAAAACTGGGTGCGATCGCTGGATATAATCGGGAAGCTAATCCTAAACCCCGTAAAAATGTTTCTTGTGGTTGGTCAATAGGACGATTTTCATAAACCAATTGCTCAACTGGGTTATTCCAGATAGTTGCCGCATCCACTAAAAACTCTGGATTGTCAGCCGCTTGCAAGAAATACGCTAATGTCCAATCTGTTTCGCCAGACTCTGGAGAACGCAGTTGAAAACAGGTACGAAATAGAGTTTTTAAAGTCAGTTGGTATTGTAGCGGCATAGTCCAAGCTTTTAATGCCGCTTCTAGCCGTTCAACTCCAATTACATCGGCATTTGCTGTATGAGATGTACTATTTATTAAGCCTTGTAACCATTGCTTTACCGCAGTTGGTAAAGACACCATCACCTTTGCTTCAATTGGGGATTGCGAACCTACCATCTGTCGCACTTGGGTATCTATTGTACTGTTGAGAAAACCCAATAGTAATTTTTGAGGTTCAACTGGAAAATCCAGATAAAGTGGGGATTGAGGAAATTCTTCCCCAGTCTCCAGCCCCTGATAAGTGCGACAAACTAATGGCATCTTCGCCGAAAATTTTTCCAGGCGAGTTCCGTCTATAGCACTATCTAAAAGTACTTGCCATTTAGCAACAAATGTGTTGCTGGGTTGCCGTTGGATCGTCGGTAAAAACTTACTCCGGGAGATTAAATCCAAACTCCAGCGGGCAATCTGCGACCAAAAGCGTAAATCTCCTCCTAAAAAGGCGTCTTCTCCATTAGTGGCATTTAAGGGAATAGAAGTAAGAAATTTGATTGCTGCGGTGGGATTTAGACAAAAACCCTCAACTCGCCACGGTTGAAGGTATTGGGGAGAGTCTATATCTAACCCCAAGCTGGCAGAATGTACAGGGATTAATGTTGTTTCTTCCTCAGTAGCTTCAGGGATATGAGTTGGCAGGGCAATTATTTGAGAGTGAGTAGGTAAACTTATTTCATTAGTTTTTGTAGCTTTGCGTGTGCGTCCAGTACTAGCTAAAGCAACTTGAGGCTGCTGGATGAAATTGGCAATTTTCATGTTCTTTGAAAGCAACCACTCGCTCAATTCAACTGGTGTCATTGCCAATGGATGCAGTGGTATATCTCCAGAGCCAATTGGCTCAGAATTCACCCGTAGCGATCGCCAAGTTTCACCCCAAACAAATAAACATTCGTTTTGATTTTTTAGTAACCAATTACCGTGTAAAATTGCCATTTGCCAACTACTCAGATTTTCGTAAAATTTAAAAATTTAAATTGCAGACTTTCTGCTTTTCACATCTTCTCAAGAATATTATTGAGCCAAATCTTAAATACAATAAGTACTTAAAATTTAGTTACCATCAATAGCAATTAATTATGAATTTTCCCCTTGTTAAACTTTTAAAAGATGGGACAGTAGTTGAGCTAAATTATATGCACACTCAAGAACAGGAGGTTGTAAGAGCATTACTAAATACTGTAATTGTTGAAGGTAAAACTTATCCCCAAAAGCAACCCCTATCTCAGGCAGAATTTGCTGCTTACTGGTTGATTCAGGATGCTTTTGTTGTCAAGGCATCTGTTGAGAATGCTACACATAGCCCACAAGAAATACTGGGGGCATTTTATTTAAAGCCCAACTTTCCGGGTCGGTGTAGCCATATTTGCAACGCTGGTTTTATTGTACAACCTGGATCGCGCGGTCAGGGTATCGGGCGGTTTATGGGAGAGGCAATGCTCTTGATTGCAGCTAGCCTCGGCTATGAGGCAGTAATGTTCAACTTGGTCTTTGAAACCAATATACCTTCAATTACACTTTGGCAATCGTTAGGATTTGAGATTATTGGGCGCATTCCCCAAGCGGCGAAGCTAGACGAGGAACAGGTGGTAGACGCTCTAATCATTTATCGGGCTTTACCTTGAGAAATTTGACTGAGGGTAAGTGGCAAAGAGCGTGATTCAGAATGACCTGTATAGTTTACGTAGACGTGAATCCAAAAGGCTGACCGCAGATTAGATTGAGTGGCGATCGCTTTCGTGTAACGTATTCGTAGAATTCACTTACAGAATCTAAACCTGCTATCTAACTTGTTCTCACTTAACCAAAAAATCCACGTTTGTCCAGCCTGTAGTCAGCCAAACTAAATTTCATCCCTAAGAGGGAGTCTCAACTTTGTATGTAACTAAAGTCAGCCATAGGGCATAAATGTTAGGATTGCCACAGAGAGAGAATAGCGAAAGAGAAGGAAAAAAAACTGAATGGCAGAAGTTGATAAGTCAATATCCTTCGATGGAAGGGATATTCGACTGAAGGTAGGACTACTAGCTCCCCAGGCTGGGGGGTCGGTTTTGATAGAATCAGGGGATACAGCTGTTTTGGTGACAGCTACGCGATCGCAAGCCAGAGAAGGCATTGATTTTCTTCCCCTTACTGTAGATTACGAAGAAAGACTCTATGCCGCTGGTAGAATTCCCGGAGGGATAATGCGGCGGGAAGGTCGTCCACCAGAAAAAACAATTCTCACCAGCCGTCTTATAGACCGTCCCCTGCGTCCTTTGTTCCCTTCATGGTTGCGGGATGATCTGCAAGTTGTGGCCATAACGCTGTCAATGGACGAGTTAGTGCCACCCGACGTACTTGCAGTAACAGGTGCTTCAATCGCTACCCTAATTGCCCAGATCCCTTTTAATGGGCCAATGGCAGCAGTACGGGTTGGCTTAGTGGGAGATGATTTCATTATTAACCCCACCTATGCAGAAATTGAAGCTGGAGACCTGGATCTGATAGTAGCAGGTTCACCGCATGGCGTGATTATGGTAGAAGCAGGAGCCAATCAGTTGCCAGAGCGAGATATTATCGAGGCAATTGACTTTGGCTACGAAGCAGTTCGGGACTTAATCAAAGCACAGCTAGATTTGGTAGCAGAACTGGGATTGCAACTGGTGCAAGAAGAGCGACCACCAGTAGACCAGACCCTGGAAAATTATATCCGCGATCGCGCCAGCGATGAGATTAAGAAAATCCTGTCTCAATTTGAATTAACTAAACCCGAACGCGATGCCGCTTTGGATGTCGTTAAGGACAATATTGCAACATCGATCACTGATCTTTCAGAAGAAGACCCAATTCGAGTAGCTGCAACCGCAAATAGTAAAGCACTTGGTAACACTTTTAAAGACATTACCAAATACTTTATGCGGCGGCAAATTGTCGAAGACAACGTTCGTGTTGATGGTCGCAAACTTGATGAAGTGCGTCCTGTTTCTTGTCAAGTTGACGTTTTGCCGAAGCGAGTCCACGGTAGCGGTTTATTTAACCGGGGTCTAACCCAGGTATTATCCGCTTGTACCCTTGGTACTCCCGGAGATGCCCAAAATTTAAACGATGACTTGCAAACAGACCAATCCAAACGCTACCTACACCATTACAACTTCCCACCTTTCTCAGTTGGGGAAACCAAGCCGTTGCGTGCGCCAGGTAGACGTGAAATCGGTCACGGTGCATTGGCAGAACGAGCCTTGCTGCCTGTACTACCAACTAAAGAACAATTCCCCTACGTAATTCGCGTCGTCTCGGAAGTTCTTTCTTCTAACGGTTCCACTTCGATGGGTTCAGTTTGCGGTTCCACCCTAGCCCTTATGGATGCTGGTGTACCAATTCTCAAACCTGTCAGTGGCGCGGCAATGGGTCTAATTAAAGAAGGGGACGAAGTGCGAGTCCTGACCGACATTCAGGGCATCGAAGACTTTTTGGGCGACATGGACTTTAAAGTTGCTGGGACAGATGCCGGGATTACTGCCTTACAAATGGATATGAAAATCCCCGGTTTGTCTTTAGACATTATCGGTCAAGCCGTTCACCAAGCCAAATCAGCTCGGTTGCACATTCTGGAGAAAATGCTCCAGTCTATCGAACAACCACGCACTGAAACCTCACCCTATGCTCCACGTCTCTTAACAATCAAGATTGACTCAGACATGATTGGTCTGGTCATTGGGCCTGGAGGCAAGACTATCAAGGGGATTACTGAGGAAACGGGTGCTAAAATTGATATCGAAGATGATGGCACTGTGACAATTTCGGCAGTGGATGAAAGCAAGGCAAAGAGAGCCAGAAACATCATCCAAGGCATGACCCGCAAGCTGCACGAAGGGGATGTTTACATAGGGCGTGTAACTCGGATTATACCAATAGGTGCATTTGTGGAATTCCTACCTGGGAAGGAAGGCATGATCCACATTTCTCAACTAGCTGACTACCGTGTTGGTAAAGTTGAGGATGAAGTAGCAGTCGGCGATGAAGTGATTATCAAAGTGCGCGAAATTGACAATAAGGGACGGATTAATCTTACACGCTTGGGTATCCACCCAGACCAAGCAGCAGCAGCGCGGGAAGCTGCGGCAGTGAATCGTTAAACTCGATTTGGGATTTTAAGAGCCAAACGACTGAAGTCGCGGCTACAAAAACAAAGCCTGCGTAAGCAGGCTCGATGTAATTAGATGTAATTAAACGATTTCCTCCGCAGCTGCAAAAGCAAAGATTGCCTACGCAGGTTCGATGTAATTAAACGATTTTCCTGTCGGGGATGAAGGATTTTTGTTAATGGTAGGTGGCTTGGTTGCGAATGTAATTGGCTATCTGATGATCAGATGATAACTAACTGTAAATGCACCACAACCACCTTGCCATTGGAAAAACTCGTGCAGTTTAATTTCATAAGTGATTAAATGGAAAGAACTGCCTTTAGCTTTTTGTATTAGCTCAGATATAGCCAATTGGGGCGAAAAACTAGTTAGTAAATGAACGTGAACTGTACCGCTAATGGCAATTACCTTACATCCTAAGTCAGAGGATTGCTTAACAATTACTGAATAAATTATCTCTTGAATATCCCGTGTAACCAGTGGCAAGCTATTTCAAGTTCCCTAAACACAATGTATTTGCAACTGCGTAATATTTCTGTGCATTTTCCCTATTTTTGGAGTTTACAAGCCTGCGTAGGCAGGCTTTGTTTGTATGACCGCGACTTTTGGCGTCCACTTGTATTAACACAACTCAGTCGATTACAAATACCTATTTTGTTAGTTTGTCTATTTCAGCTATGTCTGGTAAATAAAATAAATAGCCTATATGGTCGGCTGTTATTTTACACTTGACACAAAGCATCGTGAGTGCTAAACGTCTGCCAGAAACCATTGCCCATGTCAAAATTACCCGCCAATCTTGGCAACACGGCTTCCTTGAGGGTGAAGTCAGTGCAGGGGAATTTGAGTGGCATTTCCAGTGGCATTTCCGCCGCGGAGTACTTTCCGTTAAGCCTTCCCAAGGCCGTGCATTAATTAAAGAACCCCTCGGTCGCTTCTTGGAGCAACAAGATTATCAACTAGAGCCTGGAGGGGACTATGCTTTTATTATTAGAGCGCAACTTTAAGAGACGCGATTATACTCTTACGAGAAGCCGCTCTTCGAGCGTCTACGCGTCTGTTAATGATATGACTCCTCAGTCCTCGCTCTTGACTGCTGATTCAGTTAAGCGGTTTAAGTATTTTTCGATTAAAAGGATGGCAACAATGTCATCTATAGGGCGTGGTGGCTGTCGCATACCCTGTGGTAATAGCTTTGTCAACCCTGTGGGGGGATACATCTGCCAATAGCGATCGCGTGCTTCTAAGGTTGTATAACGCTCATCCACTAAAATGATATTTAGCTGCTCTGCTAATTCCTCGTTGAGTTGTTGTTTCCACCGTTTGGCTGTAGTTTGGTCACCCATCACCATTAAGGAAATAGGATACTTTTGACGCAGCGTGTTAATGGTAGCGATCGCTTCTTGTGCGGCTATAACTTGGTGATAGTAGAGTTGTCGGTCAAGCCCCATCACCGCTAAACCACATTTATCGCGACCTGGATCAAAGCCTAAGATAACTGGTTGCGTCGGCAAAAATTCACGGGAAGCCATAGAAAATTAAAAATTAAAAATAAATGAATGCAATTATCGTAGGTATTTTAGCTACTCTTTGTATTTAGTTTAAATGCTCATTAGCTGATTAAGTACGCTGACAGAAGTTTTCAATTGATTGAAATATACAGCAGATTTCAAGTTGATGAAGTACACGATATAGGTCTCATGGTTACTGAGCGGCTTGCCTTAAGCGTACCCCTACGGGGAAGCAAGCTACGCCTCCGGTCTCGCAGAGAAGCCGAAAGGAGTCGAAGGAAAGTCAGGTATAAAGCCTATTTTTATTCTAAATTCTGACTCACCTCGACTGCGCTCGGCGACCACCGAGCGCAGTCGAGGTGCGACCATCTGAATTCTGAATTCTGCCGTATATAGTCTCTATCTCTACTTTCTACCTTAACCGTAGTTTATAAACCAGCACAGTTCAGTTAAGGATTGTTTCTACTGATTTCATGGATATTGAGATTTTGTATTACAACCTTTGGGAGCAAGTTGTTTTTATTTTTTAAGTACTAAAAATAACTTGTCCATTTACTATTGCCACTAGTTTCACTCTTAAAGGCCCAACTGTATATGTGTCTTCCGCTGCGATCGCTTTGATTTCCAATGGTTGAGGGTACTGCCCTAGCTGGGAAACAAACCGCAGGAAAGTACCTTCTATTTGCACACTTTCGACAATTCCGGCATTACGAGCGCGAAATTGAGAAGCAGAAATAAGCAGATCCAAACGTTGCCGCAACTGATAAGATGTCATGGTTTTGGGATCAGCGGTGGCTGTAGCCAGCACTTGACCTTTCGAAAATACCAATTGATTTCGCGCTGTATCTGCAAAAAATTCTATCTGCTTTTCTCCCCTAACGTAGTTGCCAGCGGAGAAGATTCGCACCACGTATTCTCGACCATCTTGAATCTGCTTGCTTAATTGTTCAATCCTCTCTTGAGTGACACGCACTAACTGTACATTTGCAGGATTTGTACCAGGCTCGCTTAATTCCAGGTTGGCATTACGGTTGGCTTCTTGTAAAAGTTGGATTATTGCTTCACGGGCTGCGGCAGCTTGATTAACCTGAACTACAGCAGCAGCAAGAACTTGACCACGAACTATAGCAAGTTTACCCAAACGCAGATCCCGGTAGGACTGATAATATTTTTCTAGCCGGGCCACTTCCCCTTCTAAATAGTCTTGTTGTTGTTCTAACTCTTTAAGACGCGTTTCTCGTTTAGCAATCACTTGCTCTCTAGCTGTAATTTCTAAATTACGCTTTTGAATCAATTGATCTAGCTGAGCAATCTTTTGATCCCGTTGTTCAATTGCTACTTGGCGATTGGCAAGTTCGCGATCGCGTTTTTCAATGGCTGTTTTGGCTTCATCAATGGCTTTTTTGGCTTCAGCGTACAGTCGTTGGCGTTCTGCTTTGAGTTGTTCAACTGCCGCTTGTAATTCTTTTCTTTGATCGTAAACGCTTTGCAGTTCAGCGATCGCTTGTTGATAGCGAGTTACTACTTGATCTAACTGGCTTTGGGTACGTTGGAGCTGAGTTTGAGTTTGAGCTTGTTGGCTAATAGTACGGTTAAGTTGGGCTTGCGTTTGCTTTTGTTTAGCGGTTACTGCTTGCAGCGATTGATTAATTGCTTGCAAGTCTTGCTGTGCCTTAGTTTGTGCAAGTCTAGCTTGATTTAGCTCATTTTCTACTTGGCTTTTTTGAGTTTCTGCCGTTTTTAACTGTTCCCGCTTTTGTCTAAGGTCTCTTTGAATATCTTCTAGCTCAAAGACGCCTTTTCGTAAACCTTCATCAGCAGCAAACAAAATCCCTAGAGTTGATGCTGAAATTAAACCACCTGTAAAAATAGTGACTAATACAGCGGTATTTTTTGGACGCAGGTTAAAGAGTGAGAGGCGAGCCTTGCCAACCCGTGTGCCGATGCGATCGCCCACGGTTGCAATTACGCCTCCCAAAATTAAAATTGCTGCGATAAGGATGTACCCGGTGGTCATCTTTAGCTACCGAAACGCTTCCAGATACAGCCTACTACTTTCAATCATTGTCTGTGGGGGGGGGTAGAAATTTGCAATAGCTGAAGTTAACCAATTTTTAGATTTAACTCCCATTGTGGGTGTTATCTCTAAAAAACACAACCTGCACCACTTATATATCCCCCAATTGCTTTTAGGTGAATTGCCTACTTAACACTACAGGTTTATGCACAGTAATCTTTTTCTTGTGGATAGAAATCATCTTTTTCTCACGTAAATCACCTAGTAATCTAGTGACGGTAACACGAGTCGAACCAATTGCTTCAGCGATCGCTTGATGAGATAACTTCAGATCAATTGTGATTCCATCGGCACAAGGAACACCAAAATCTCTACAAAGAATTAATAAAAAACTCACCAACCGAGAACCCATATCTCGGTGAGCGAGGGTTTCAATCATCATCTCTGTTTGTAAAATCCGCGAAGATAGACCCCGCAGCATTAACATTGATAATTCTGGATTTTCCTTGAGTGCTTGCTCCACCTGTTCAATTGGCGCTGAAAGTAATTCTACAGGCGTAAATGCAACTGCATGGTAAAACCTATCTGACTTATTTCCTGTCAGCAACGACAACACACCAAAAACACTATTTTCCCGCAGTAGCGCGACTGTTATTTCTTCTCCTGCCTCGTACACCCTGGAAAGTTTAACAGCACCCTTTAAAAGAAAATAAACTCGTTCGGCAGGATCGCCAGGAAAAAAGATCGTTTTGTTGCGTTCAAACGTTTCCACAACTGGGGGAAACGCCCCGGTCGCCATCTGACGAAATACATTTGCTAGGGCTTTATCTTGTGTCACGATCATCTCCCTTCCCCTACCCAATGCCGGAAAAACAAAAACTGATTCCCTAAGAATACACCTGAAAATTCAATAAAGCACCGTCAACCTTTCTGTTCTTTACTATACTCAAAATCATTGCTTCATAACTCTCTGTTTATAATGATACATAATTGTTGATCTTTTAAGCTAAAAGTTCTTGATAACTACTTACAATAGCTGTATTAAAAAGGTTTTTTGAAGAACAAATTAAGATATCTTGGGAATATCTTAAGAAAAAATTTGGTATTTTGTGGCATCAAAGACTGTTCTCAATATTCATTTTTGCAAATGACGTGCAAAACAAAGACAAAGTAGTCTCAGATTCTAGTATGCTCCTAGTGATTGATCGCTCTAACAATTTCTATGCTTAATCTGACAGGAAAAAACGCCCTCGTTACAGGTATTGCCAATAACCGCTCGATCGCCTGGGGTATTGCCCAACAATTACACAAAGCAGGAGCCAATCTAGGTATTACTTACCTACCCGATGAACGCGGCAAGATGGAGAAAAAAGTCGCGGAATTGGTAGAACCTCTTAATCCCAGCTTATTTCTTCCTTGTAATGTTCAAGACGATGAACAGATTCAGTCTACCTTTGAAACTATCCGCGATAAGTGGGGAAAGCTAGACATCCTGATTCATTGCCTTGCCTTCGCCAAAAAAGACGATTTGACTGGAGATTTTAGCCAAACCTCCCGTTCTGGCTTCAACACCGCCTTAGAAATTAGCACCTACTCACTTGTACAGTTAAGCGGTGCAGCTAAACCTTTAATGACAGAGGGTGGTAGCATCGTTACGCTCACATATTTAGGCGGTGTCAGGGCAATACCTAACTATAATGTCATGGGAGTTGCCAAGGCAGGATTAGAAGCAAGTGTGCGTTACTTAGCATCAGAATTAGGACAGCACAATATCCGTGTCAATGCCATCTCTGCCGGCCCCATCCGGACTTTGGCCTCTTCGGCAGTAGGTGGAATTTTAGATATGATTCATCATGTAGAACAGGTTGCTCCCCTGCGACGTACTGTCACTCAGCTAGAAGTCGGCAACACTGCGGCTTTCTTATGCAGTGATTTGTCCAGCGGTATTACTGGTCAAGTTCTGTACGTAGATGCAGGATATGAAATTATGGGAATGTAGCTGGGGATTGGGTATTGAGTATTGGGGATTGGGAAAACTCTTGCCTAGTCCTCAGTTCCTAGTCCCTAGTCCCTAGCCCTAATCCTTAATCCCTAATCCCTATTAACTATGCAAACAACCAATCGTCAAGTTAATTCCTCAAACTACGAACAGTCAACTAGAGTTCCTCGTATTGCCACTGTTCACCGCACCACTGGTGAAACTGATGTGCAAGTTACTATCAACCTAGATGGTAGAGGAACTTGTACAGCAGCAACAGGCATTCCATTTTTGGATCATATGTTGCATCAAATTGCTTCCCACGGGCTGATTGATATAGATGTCCAAGCTAAGGGAGACTGGGAAATTGATGACCACCACACCAATGAAGATGTAGGCATTACCTTGGGGCAAGCTTTGAACCAAGCATTAGGTGACAAAAAAGGTATTGTCCGCTTTGGTAACTTTCTTGCACCGCTGGATGAAGCTTTAATTCAGGTAGCGCTAGACTTTTCTGGTCGTCCTCATCTCAGTTATGGCTTGCAAATTCCTACTCAGCGCGTGGGAACCTATGACACCCAATTAACACGCGAATTTTTTGTCGGATTGGTGAACCACAGCCAAATGACACTACACATTCGGCAACTGGATGGTATTAATTCCCATCACATCATTGAAGCGACATTTAAAGCGTTTGCTAGGGCAATGCGGATAGCCGTGGAAATTGACCCCCGTCGTGCTGGCACAATTCCCAGTTCTAAAGGCGTTTTGTAGGAGGCAGGAGGGCAAGAAGAATAACTATGACTTCTAACTCCTAACTACTAACTCAGCACTCAGCACTCAACACTCTCAATCCCCAATTGACACACGAGATAGTGATGGTTATTATCAGCGTACTGTGTAACCTATTACTATCAAGTTAGTCATTGAAACGAGATGAAGTCTGTTGCAGATGACCCGAATTATCAACTGAATACGAAAGACACTCCGCCGGTAGTGCTAACTTCTGAGTTACGAAAAGTCTACCGTAGTGGCTTTTGGCTGAATCAAAAAATTGTATCTCTCAAAAACTGTTCTTTAACAGTCTACCAAGGGGAAACTTTTGGTTTGCTGGGGCCAAATGGTGCTGGTAAAACTACTCTTTTAAAACTTTTGCTGGGAATTATTCGTCCTACCTCTGGGCGGGGCTTATTGTTAGGTAAGCCGCTGGGCGATCGCAGTGTTAAACAAAACATTGGCTATCTGCCAGAAAATCCCTATCTGTATGACTATCTCACTGGCTGGGAATTTTTGCAGCTAGCAGCTGGGTTATTCCAAATTCCCAGAAGTGTCCAACGTCGGCGCATTCCCCAATTACTGGAATTGGTGGGTTTATCACAAGCTGATGCCCAAAAAAAGCTGCTGCGCCGTTATTCTAAAGGAATGCTACAGCGTGTCGGTATGGCACAAGCGCTAATTAATGAGCCAGATTTAGTCTTTCTTGATGAACCAATGTCTGGGCTTGATCCGGTGGGACGCTATCAAATGCGAGAAATTATTCTGTCACTCAAAGCCGCTGGTAAGACGATTTTTTTCAACAGCCACATTCTTAGTGAGGTAGAGCAAATTTGCGATCGCATTGCCATTCTCGCCCAAGGTGAATTAATTTGTTCTGGTTCTCTCAATGAACTCTTAGGTAACAGCAGCACATATCATGTTAAAGGTCAAGGCGGTGACTGGGAAATTCTGAAAAAATGGATACCCGAACTAGTATTTCAGCCTGATGGTTCGTGGCAAGGTACACTACAAGACGATTACTATGATTTTCTTGCTAGTCTCCGTTTAATGGGAGGACAAATTGTAGCGATGAACTTATCTCGTTATTCCTTAGAAGAATTTTTTATCCAACAAATTAAATTAACTAGTCCAGTTGATTAAAAGCAACTGGCAAGATCACACCAAGTTAAAAGCTATAGACTTTTTGGTCTTTTGACTTCTAATTTAATATCAGTAACCATTTATTATTTAGCTAACTTAATAGTGTTGAGAACAATCTAGGCAACAATTAATACTTCTATTATATTTAAAATTAGAGTTTAATAGCAATAAAATTGACTTGATTAATAAAATTTTATTCGTAGATATATCGTTGCAGAACAGACACTTTTTCCTATAATCTATTTTTCTATTCCTCATAGATAAGCAAGTTTAGCTTCAAATTAACTTCATTAAAAATTCAAATTCAGTTAAGAAAATTTCTCCGGAATAATACACTTTTCTAGGAAAATAAGAGTGTCAGGGAACTCGAATACTTCAGTATAGTCAAAATTAAAATGTTTAGACAATACTTTACCGACCATAGTCTCAGAGCCTCAGGTAAATATGCTTAAAACAAGTTTGTTGAAATTCTTTACTCAGCCCGTTACAGGTGCAGCTTTGTTAACAGCTGTCAATGTGGCTGTGCCGTCTGCCAGCCTAGCTCAGGGACAAACAGTATTAGAAACAACACAAATATCACCAATTACACAGATAACACCAATTACACAAACAAGACCAAACTCGCCAATACCAAGAACAAATCAGACATTACCACCTACTCAAGCAATCCCAACTACACAAACTACACAAATAGATACTAATTACACTTTAGGAGGTGGCGATCGCATACGCATAAATGTATTTGAAGTACCAGAATATACGGGTGAATATCAAGTACCTCCTGGGGGAGCAGTCAACTTACCTTTAATTGGCAGTGTATCCGTTTTGGGATTAACAACCGAACAAGCTGCTGATGAAATTGCTAGAAGATACTCTCGCTTTCTCAAGCGTCCTTTAATCTCAGTCAACTTATTATCACCTCGTCCCATAAATGTTTTCGTTGCTGGAGAGATAACACGTCCAGGAGCTTATACTCTGAGTTTAAGCGGAGGCGCAGGAGACAATCCAGGTGTACAATATCCCACTGTCTTAGCTGCGCTCACCGCAGCGCAGGGGACACTTGGAAGCGCGGATATGACTCAAGTCAAATTACGGCGTAAGATAGGACGTTCTTCAGAGCAAGTAGTCACCCTCAACTTGGAGGAACTGATTAAAACAGGCTCATTAACGCAAGATATTACCTTGCGGGATGGTGACACAATAATCGTGCCAACAGCAACTACATTCAACTTGGCGACAGCACGCAATATAGCTGCCGCTAACTTTGCCGCCAGCCCAAGTACACCCCGTACAGTAGCGATTGTGGGTGAAGTTAATCGTCCTGGCTCGTACCTGGTGAGCTCAGGTAGCACAGATGGGCAGGCGGGCGGAGCTACAGGTACTGGACTGCCAACTATTACGCGGGCAATTCAACTAGCTGGGGGAATTACACCACAAGCTGATGTTCGGACTCTCAAACTCCGCCGACCGACAAGAGCCGGTACAGAACAAACTATAGATATCAATCTCTGGCAACTATTGCAGAGTGGTGATATCAATCAAGACTTAATTGTGCAAGACGGAGATACAATTGTTATTCCTACGGCCACTGAGATCAACGTAGCAGAAGCGACTCAATTAGCTACTACTACTTTATCTCCTACACGCATTCAAGTTGGTGTGGTAGGCGAAGTTAAAAAACCAGGAGCTGTAGAGATTCAACCTAATAGTTCTTTAAACCAAGCACTACTGGCTGCGGGCGGATTCAACGATAATAGAGCTAGCAGAGCTACTGTAGATTTAGTTCGGCTCAACCCTAATGGTTCTGTGACTAAACGCGAAGTCAAAGTCGATTTTGCTCAAGGAATTAATGAGCAAACTAATCCCATACTCCGTAATAATGATGTTATTATAGTTAGCCGTAATGGCATAGCTAAAACTAGTGATACTATCAGTCCTATATCAGGGATTTTAGGCACATTTATAAATGTTGTGAGGTTCTTCACAGGATTTTAGATAAGGCTGCAACCTGGGGATGCTGGGCAACACTTCCCGCCCCAGTCTTGCATTATCATTCCATCTCAACGGAAAAAAATGATAATCAAGTTATGAAATACGCAAGTTGAAAATTAGGTCTATTTTTTTAAAAAAGCTATAGCAATCCTGTTTAATTTGTGAGATTTGAAAACCACCGATTCCCAGCTTATTTGATAAGTTGGGAATCTAGTTTTTTATAAATGCTTGAGGATTGCTATATCAATTGTAAAAGAAAAAATGGGTTAACCTAAAATAGATGTCAGCAGTGAATTTTCCCAGGTGCTGATAATCGGTTTTTTCCCAGTAAGGGTAACTTCTATGCAGTTTCAGTTTGGCAAACATCTATTTAAGGCATCTTTATTACAAGGATTACTCTACAGTTTGACCTTGGGTATGAGTTTGAGCGTGGGAATCTCCTCAACTTTAGCAGCAGAAAAAGTTACTATCCGCCTCGGGCCATTTCAGCAATCTCTAGCGATCGCTGATTTAGAAAAATTTGCCAAAACTGGTAAACTCCCAGAAAACCTAGAAATCTATAGCTCTTTATTAACGCCGCAAGTACGAGAATTATTAAATCAGCGGCTGCGAGTAGATCCAGCATTTGCAGACAAATTCGTTGATGAATTGGTGCGATCGCCACAAGGCAAACAATTAATTACATCCTTAGGAGGGGCAATACCTGGGAGTACGGTAGAAAGTCTGCAAACAGCTCTTAACCTTGCTCTGCGTCAATACAATGGTTTGAGTGTAGTTGGTTTCTTGCAAGCTTACCCAGAAGAGAATGTTAACGTCGACGCAACTCAAGCTCTCCAACTTGCAGTGAAATTCAATGCCAATCAATTCCAGAGTCAAGCCCTTGGCAGTTTGTTAGAACGGGAGTTATTAGTAAAAAGTGATACACCCTTTAAACCTGCGTTTGATCCAGCTGCGATGGGTAAACAAGCAGTTGAGCAAAACACACTCACCTTACAAGACAGACAACGCAACCGGAGTATTCCAGTAGAAATTTATTGGAGTAGGGGTGATGATGTGCAAGCACCACTAGTAGTCATCTCCCACGGCTTTGGATCTGACCGCAGATTTATTAGCTATTTAGCGCGTCATTTAGCTTCTCACGGCATCACCGTAGCAGCAATTGAACATCCTGGTAGTAACGCTGTCGCTGTCAATAACGCCTCAGATCAAGTCAACTTGTCGCAACTCCTACCAGCTAGGGAATTTATTGACCGACCAAAAGATATCAGCTTTTTACTTAATGAACTAGCAAAACTAAATATTCAATCAGGGCCACTTCAAGGAAAGTTCAACACTGAGAAAGTAACTGTCATTGGTCATTCTTTAGGAGGTTATACCGCCTTAGCTTTAGTGGGTGGAGAGTTAGACTTAGAAGCATTGCGGCAATTTTGCAAAACTTCTCTTTCGGTTGGCGACTCCCCTGCTGATTGGTTACAGTGTGCCGCAGCTAGTTTAAAAGAGAAAAAATTACAGTTGAAAGATGAGCGAGTCAAAAGTGCGATCGCTCTCAATCCGTTAGTCGGGAAACTGTTTGGTAAAAATGGTCTTACCAAAGTTACCAACCCAGTATTAATCTTAACCGGAACCGAAGACACTCTTACCCCATCCCTGACTCATCAAATAGAACCTTTTACCCAGTTGCGAGGTTCTAAGTATTTATTAACTGCCATTGGTGCTACTCACTTAAGTATTACCGATCCGGCATATCCCGTGAGTGCAGCTACCACCATCGTCCCAGAAAAGCGAGGCGAAGAAACTAATTCTCTGCGCCTATTGATGCGGGGTGTGACTCTCGCATTTATTAAACAACTCACACCAGAAGCTAAGATTTACCAACCATTTCTGACATCAGCTTACGGTCAATCCTTTTCTACACCAGAATTACCCCTACGTTTGAATTCTGATTTACCAGCAAATATCAAACCTTGGTTGAGTTTAGCCATAAAGCGATTTGTCACAGGTTAAAGTTAAATTTCTCCACGGACTATGATTTAATCTGAAGCCTTTAGGTATGGAGTTTCACGTGTTGCACCAAATGTTTTATTGCGATTTGTGTAGGAGGGCAATGCTTCCTCTGCGCTCAAACCCTTATTTTTACGTTGGAGATATTGCCCACCATACGATTTATTGAGAATGGTGCAAGATATTTATAAGTGAAAATTTAATTTTCAGGCATACCGTGTAAATGACAACTAATCATGTAAGTAAAGATAGTGGCAAAAGTACTCCTTGCCAGCTTGTTATCAAGGTGCTTTAATAGCGATCGCATTCCGCTAAACTGTGCTGCTTACATAAGCCTGACAAGACACCCAGGGACTTGTCTACAGACATCACAGCTGGTGTTCATAAAATTACAGATTCAAAACATTAGACTGAAGTAGGACAAGGTAGTACCATGTCCTTTAAATTAAATCTCCAAAAGCTGAATAGGAGCATATATGGAGCCAATCATTGCTATAGTCTTAGCCCTTATAGGTTATGCCTTGGGTTCGGCAAAACTGATTAATCAAGGTAATGAAGCCCTAGTGGAACGTCTGGGACGGTATCATCGGAAACTTAGACCCGGACTCAACTTTATAGTTCCCTTGGTCGATCAGATTGTGATGGAAGATACCACACGCGAGCAGATTTTAGACATTAAGCCTCAGAACGCAATCACTAAAGATAATATCTCCCTCGAAGTTGATGCTGTCGTGTTTTGGCGCATCAGAGATATTGAGAAAAGCTTTTACGCAATTGATAATTTGCAAGAAGCGCTAAAAAATCTGACTACAACTACCCTCCGGGAAATTATTGCTCAGAACTCCTTGGATGAGACCAATATCTCTAGAGCGGAAATGGACAGAGCAATCTTAGACCAACTCAATCAAACCACGGTAGATTGGGGTGTTGAGATTATGCGCTTGGATATTCAGAGTATTACACTCCCTGAAAGTGTGCGGAGGTCAATGGAAGAACAGCGGGCGGCTGAAATTAGAAGCCGCGCTGTGATTGTAGAAGCAGAAGGCGAAAGACAAGCCGCAATTAAGAAAGCTGAAGGAACTATGACTTCAGTGCAAATAATTGCTCAAGCTTTACGTTCCAATCCTGAAAGTAAGGATATTCTGCGATATCTTGTAGCCCAAGATTATGTAGACGCTAGCCAAAAGCTTGGTGAAAGCAATAATGCCAAAATTGTCTTTGTAGACCCAGCCAACTCAACTGAAATGTTTCAGGAATTGATTGCCGATTCGGCAATTGTTGAAGGTAATGGCAAAAAATCCGAAAATGGCAATACCTAAGATTGACGCTGCACTTCTTGTCGGAAGAGAGCATCGGCTACTTGCGACACATCACGCATTTGTGAAACATCGTGAACTCGGAGAATATCAGCGCCATTAAAAATAGCAGCACAACACGCCGCCGCCGTTCCCCAGACTCGTGCTTTCGGATCTGGTTGATTTAAAATCTGACCGATGAAACCTTTACGGGATGGCCCTACTAAGATAGGACAGTTGAGTGGTTGAAGCGATCGCAAGCGGCGAAAAATTTCTAAATTTTGTTCATAGTTCTTAGCAAAGCCAATTCCCGGATCAATAATAATTTTCTTTGAGTCAATGCCCGCATCTGTTGCAGCCCCAATTTGCCTTGCCAAAAAACTATAAATCTCTGGAATCAAATCCTGATAATCAGTTTGTTTTTGCATTGTCTCTGGGGTTCCACGGATATGCATTAAAATAATCGGCACACCCAGATTCGCTACTGTTGACAACATTTCTAAGTCAAAAGTGCCGCCAGAAATATCATTAACTATATCTGCTCCAGCTTCTACAGCAGCCTTTGCCACAGAAGCCCTAGTTGTATCTACAGAAATCGGTATATAAATTTCTGGTCGGATAACCTGCAACACTGTTAATACGCGCTCAAGTTCTTCTGCCAGAGTTATTTGCTTTGCCCCTGGTCGAGTTGACTGACCACCTACATCTATAATGTCAGCACCAGCAGCTACTAGCGCTTGTGCCTGTGCTAAAGCCGCAGAAGTAGTATTAAACTCCCCGCCATCACTAAAGCTATCAGGCGTGACATTTAAAATGCCCATCAGATAAGTCCGCTGTCCCCACTCAAAACAGCGTTGCCGAATTATCAAATTACTTGGCATAAATACTTTCTTACTTGGAAATCAGAACCCAGAATTCAGAATAAATTGATACAGCAAAATTCAGAATTCAGCAGTCAGAAGTAAAAAAGTCTTTATATCTGGGTTTTAGACTCAGATACTGTACTTACTTTACTTGCAAACTGCTGTATTATTCTGACTCCTGATTCCTGTACAGACGCGTAGACGCTCGAAGAGCGGCTTCTCGTAAGAGTATAATCGCGTCTCTACTCCTGACTCCTCATGCATTAAATTTAGTGATAATTGACAATTCGACCGAAACTCGCTGGTTCCAGACTCGCTCCTCCAACTAAGACGCCATCAATTTCTGGTTGAGCCATGATCTCGTCAATATTATTCGGTTTGACTGAGCCACCATATTGAATTGATACATTCGGATTACTCAACAGGCTGCGAATTAAGCTAATTACCCGATTTGCCTCCGTTGCTTCGCAGGTGTCACCAGTACCAATTGCCCAAATCGGTTCATAGGCAATTACCAAATTATCCTGATCAATATCTATTAAGCCTTTTTGTATTTGGCTGGTAATCACTGCTTCCGTCTCTCCTGCATCTCGTTCTTGTTTAGTTTCGCCTACACAGAGAATCGGAGTCAAACCATACCTCTGAGCAGCTTGGAGACGTAGATTGACAGTTGCGTCAGTTTCAGAAAAATATTGCCGTCGTTCGCTATGACCGACAATTACATAACGCACACCGACTTCTGTCAGCATAGGGCCAGAAATTTCCCCTGTGTAGGCTCCATATTCTTCCCAGTGAATATTTTGCGCCCCCAGTTGTATAAGGCTGCCATGCAAACTCTTAGACAAAAGGTTTAAATCAGTGAAAGGAGGACACAATACTACTTCTCGCCCTTGAGGCCTTTCCTCCAAGTAGGGCAGAAATCCTAGTAAAAACTCCTGGGTTTCTGCCTGGGTTTTGTACATTTTCCAGTTACCGGCAATAACGATTTTCCGCACAGGTGATTTAGTCAAGATCCTAACAATACTAGGTGCATTTTTCAGTTTAGGACTTTTTGTTAGCCATTAGTCATTTGTTCAGTGGTCATTTGTCATTTGTTACTTGTACTGAGCGTATCGCTAAAGCGAAAGCTCCGCTAACGCCTCCGGTCTCGTAGATAAGTCGTAAAGCCTGCGGCATAGGTACGCTTAGGGCGCAGCCTCTCGTAGAGAAGTATTGGTCATTGGGCATTGAGAGTGCTGAATTCTGTTAGCGGAAGCGGGGCTTGAGCAGCGTGCTGAATTAGGAGTACAGACGCGATGAATCGCGTTTGTACAAGAATCAAGAGCCAAAAGTCATTGCTCAGTATTTATTCCGTTTGTCTCCCTGCTCCCCGACTCCTCAAACCTTGCCTAAAAATAACTAGGATAGAAAACGGGGCTAATAATAAAATCCCAAATTTAAAATTTCAAATTGATATGACTTCCACATTGCCGTTGCCCGAGCCTCATCACAGCGATTCAGCCAACACTGATGCAGATTCTCTCAAATGGGAAGAAGAACTTGATAGCGCCATTTTCAGTTTTGAAGATATTCAGAGTGAACTCAACTACAAACAAGCACAAACGGCGCTGCGAAACTTAGTTACCAGCCTTGACCTGACTCCCCAAGAAAAAGACGGATTGGAGGCGGAAATTGCTGATTTGGAAACTATGCTGGGAAAGTTAGACCGTATGGTGGTGCAGATAGCTACTTTTGGTATGGTGGGGCGTGGCAAGTCTTCTTTACTCAATGCATTGGTTGGAGAAACGGTATTTGAAACCGGGCCTTTGCATGGTGTGACGCGTACTGCACAACGAGTGAATTGGAGTATTAGTGAAGAGGCAGTTGGAGAAACTGAACGCGCTTTGCGAGTTACTTTACCTGCGGGAGGTCAATCACAGGTGGAATTAATTGATACTCCTGGCTTAGACGAAGTAGATGGTGATACTCGTGCGGCATTAGCAGAACAGGTGGCAAAACAGGCGGATCTAATCTTATTTGTCATTGCTGGCGACATGACGAAGATAGAATACGAGGCCCTTTCTCAGTTGCGGGAAGCTGGTAAACCGATAATTTTAGTGTTTAACAAAGTAGACCAATATCCCGAAGCAGACCGGATGGCAATTTACCAAAAAATCCGGGATGAAAGGGTAAGGGAATTACTCACACCTCTAGAAATTGTCATGGCAGCGGCATCACCATTGGTAAAGACGGCGATACGTCGCCCTGATGGCACTAGGGGTGTGCAATTGCGTACAGGTACAGCCCAAGTCGACGAACTCAAGCTGAAAATTTTGGAGATTTTGCACCGTGAAGGCAAAGCCTTAGTTGCCCTCAACACCATGCTTTATGCCGATAGTGTGAATGAGCAATTGGTGCAGCGAAAACTGATGATTCGAGAACAGAATGCGAATCAGATGATTTGGAAGGCTGTGATGACTAAGGCAGTAGCGATCGCTCTTAATCCTGTTACTGTTGTAGATATCCTTAGCAGCGTAGTAATTGATATTGCTCTAATTTTGGGGTTATCTAAACTCTATGGCATCCCGATGAGTGAAAGTGGTGCTGTACAATTGCTACAAAAAATTGCTTTAAGTATGGGTGGAATTGGTGTTAGTGAACTACTAGCAAACTTGGGATTGAGTGGGTTAAAAACTTTACTTGGCATCTCTGCAACAGCTACAGCTGGGATTGCGATCGGCCCTTATATCTCAGTAGCATTAACTCAAGCAGGCGTAGCTGGTGTTTCTTCTTATGGCATTGGACAAGTTACCAAAGTTTACTTAGCTAATGGCGCAACTTGGGGGTCTGATGGCCCTAAAGCAGTCATCGGGCGCATTTTAGCAACCCTAGATGAAACTTCAATTCTCAACCGCATTAAAGATGAATTGCTTCACAAGTTGAAATATTCTCACCGTTAAGTCATACCTTAGTTCAGGCTAGCTTTTATCACCGATTAGCAATTTATTTTACTTAGTGTCTTGGTATCTTGGGGGTTAATAAAATTATTTTTTAACCACTAATACACAAAGTTTTATTCAAAAACTTATAGTCGTGTAACAAAAGGCACATTTTCTAGAATAAGTTATTTCTTACGATACATCCCAACTCAAATTTGTTTAATATATTCTGGCAATGTGCTTAAGCAAAAGTATTAACTCACATCAAAATAGTGAGTCTTATTCTCGCTCAGATATTGCTTTTATTTTGAACCGAGTTAGTACTAAAAAACAACACACTGCAAAGGAGAAAACCATGACTTCTAATAAGAAACCTTATACTCAGCCACAACTTACCATATATGGCGAAGTTGAAGTTTTAACAAAAGGTCAAAACAATGGTGATGCTTTAGATAAAGACTTTCCAGCAGGAACTCCTAGAGGCAAGCTAACTTTTTCGTAAGAAAGCCTTAGTTTGAAACAATAGATAGATTAGATTACCTAAGTTTATCAAGCCTAGATAATCTTAATTTTCTATCTACAAGAGCGATAAATAGGTTTGTAAATCCATACAATCCTGTTCATCAGCTTACCTCTGTTGAATTTGTAATCGAGGCATCATGTAAAAATAAGTTAAAACTTCAGCCGCAACAATATCATCTTTCAAGACTTCAAGTTAATTGCAACTTTTTTAACCTATTTTTACAAGGTACTTCACAATATTTGGCCATTAGTCTTACATCGTAATGACTAGTGGTCTTAATTCATATTATGTTACAAGTAGTTAATACCTGCTCAATCTATTTTATAATTTATTTTAGTTAGATATCAACCATTCACAATAATCTACAGTCCAATATAAAAGCTTATCTATTAAGGTATAATCTTCTTTCTTCTACAAAAAACATATTTAACCGAAAATTTATTAAACGTAAATGGGTTGAGGCTGCTAATACGCTAAACCAATACCTTGTTTGCCAAATCAAATTTTTTAATTCAGTATTATTTTCTATAAGAATCGGATAGAATTCTATACTTTTAAAGTTGTATACTGTATTTAACATCTTTATTAATTTTTTCTCTTCCTGGCATAATCTACTTTTTGTTAACACTCTACCTAAACACGGGAAAATTGAAGCTTTGAACTTGGAATTTTAAGTTTGATACTCAAAGTTCCAAGTTCAAAGTTTTAATCTTCAAGTTTTAATTCCAAATTGTAGAAAATCTTTCTACACTCCCAATACTTGCGGCTATCTTTCCAAGATGTATAGATTTTATTTTTTAGCTTGGAAAGAATTTAGCCAATCTTGGACTTGCTGACGTGCAATATCACGACCACCTAAACCAAAAGCTAAGGCAATAGCAACAGCGATCGCACCGAGTAAAAGTCCAAAAGCTAAATTTACAATATCACTGGCAACTCCAATCTGTTGCAATGCCATTGCAGAAACTAGGGCAATAATTGCAATCCGCGCTACTTGACCCAAAATTCGGGCTTGAGGATCACCGGAACTGGTAATGATGTTAAAAGCCAGATTTGCTAAAAACAAACCAATGCCAAATACTACCAAACCAGATAATATCCGCCCAAATATTATCAAAATGCCACCTACTAATGCTGTCAGCGCCGGAATATTCAGGATGTTTACCGCTGTCAGCGTTGCAAACAGCAAAATACCAACTAAAACAATAATGCCAACAATTTCTGATGGAGTGCGAGTTGGTATCTCAGGTGACGTTGTTGGTTCTGCTGGAATTACAATTCGTCTGGTAGGAGCTGGTACACCCAGTACAGTGAAAATATTGTTAAAGCCCAAACTGGTAAGGATGCTAGTGACCAGATCCGCTACAAACCGCCCGATGAAATAGGCAACAATCAAAATTGCCACAGCTGTAAAGATTGCTGGCAGGGCGTTGAGAACCTGCTGTAACATTGCGATCGCTGGGACTGATATCGCATCAATTTTTAAAGTATTGAGCGCTGCGATCGCTACAGGAATCAAAATCAAAACATAGACAATTGTGCCGACAATAGTCGATAAAGATTGCGACCCCGCAGATGAGGATAGTCCAAATCGGCTGCCTAAATGATCAATTCCAGTTGTTGCCAACAAGTTTGTCACAATCCGCCGCACCACATTAGCGATAAACCAACCGACTGCGGCAATTAGTCCTGCGGCTAAGATATTAGGCAGAATTGAGAGAATCTGCGTAATCAGAGCTTGTACTGGTTGTAGTGCTTGCTGTAGTCCCAAAGTATCCAGTATCGGGACGAGAAACAGTAAAAAGATGAACCAGTACAGGGCATTACCAATTGTCTGACTCAAAGAGAACTGATCAAGGCTGAGTGTATCGTTTTGCGTTTCTTGATTTAAACGCTCATCTAGCCTCAACACCTGTAGTCCGCTGATTGTCAGCAGCTTAACGATAGTAGCTAATATCCAAGCGACACCCAACCAGATTGCTGCACCTACCAACTTGGGCAAGAAACCAACAAGTTGATCGAGAAAATTATTTAGAGGTCTAGAAGCTACTTCTAGCTGTAGTGTCTGTAATACGGCTACAACCGTTAATAGGATAATGATCCAAAAAACTAAGCTGGAGATTAATTTCTCTACTTGGGGAAGTTGCCCACTATCCCCACGCCCCGTAATCCCTGCGGCAATGCGGTTATCTATATTAGTGCGATTGAGAATTCCCCGCGTCACTGCCGCAGCGATCGCGGCAATCAGCCAACCTACCAACAAAATTGCCACTGCCCCCAGTAAACGGGGTAAAAACGCAACTATCTGCTGGAAAGTTCCTTGTACATAATCGATTCCTTGATTGACTGCTGGTTGGTTCAGTTGCAGATTGGGCGATTGTGCCAAAAATTGCTGCCCCCTGATGGACAAACCAACTACTATCACCTGGGTCATTTCTTGCCAAGTTGCGTTCATGGTTTTCCGAAATTAAGCTGAAGTATTCGCTGTCAACACTTGAGATGCTTTAGGAGCAGATTACTCTAGGTAATCTGACATACCCGTAAGTTCACTAGTGTTTTGTCTATCAATTTAGCAGTAAAAACATATATGGCATTGATATCAAGAGTAATTTTTGACTTTGTTACTTATCTTTTTGTATTACCAAATAAATCGTTGCAAAAAGAGAATTAAAAGCTAATTTCTTGGTAGTATGTGTAAATTTATTTTTGTTCTGCACTCTCGTCTGCTGTAGCATTTATGTAATGTGCAGACAGTACTTGATTTTGCGTTACTCTAATTGCAGCAACAGCATACTTAAAGATGTAGAATGCCTCAAGTTTTGGAACAGTCAATTCAAATTAATGCTACAGCTTCAGTGGTGGAGCGCTGTATCACCGATTTAGCACTTATGCACCGCTGGCTGAACCCTGTTCTCCGTTGCGAACCTGTAAACGAAGCTTGGAGTACGGATGTAGGCAGTCAAAGTCGTTTTATTATTCAAATTCCTTTGATTCAACCCACCCTGAACAGCGTTGTTGTGGAAAGGAAGCCAGGTATAGTAGTCTGGGAATTTAAGGGATTTTTTCAAGGGCGCGATCGCTGGGAATGTCAACCAGTAGAAAAAGGAACGCGCCTAATTAACCGCTTTGAGTTCGATATTCCTAACCCTCTAGTGAGTTGGGGTTTCAACACCTTCGCAGCATCTTGGACAAAAGAAGATATGCAAGCCCAACTGCTTCGCCTCAAACGGATAGCAGAAGAACTAGAAATTGGTTATTAGTCATTTGTCATTAGTCATTAGTCATTAGTCATTTGTTATTCTTCTTTGTCCCCTACTCCCCAATCCCCAGCCCCTAACCATCTCTACCCAACTGGGCAAGCAACTGGCGAATTACAGATGCATCTTGGGCGTCAGGAACCTTTACTAGATAAGTTTGTAAGTCATCTACAGCTTGTGGATAGTAACCAAGTTGATAATACAGAAGACCGCGATCGCGCAGTTCTAATATTGTGTCGGGAAATAACAGTAAAATTCGTTCAATTGCTGCTAGCGTTTTTTCTAACTGTTGCTGTTTGAGGTAAATATATTTCAGATTCGTTAACATCCGTGCCAAAAAGTGGCGATGACTCACTACTGCTAAAAATTCTGGTTGTAGCGTCACAGGTTGTTGATAAAGTTGAGACAACCGTTCTTGGCAGTCTTGTGCAAATATTGTTTCACCGCCATTAAAAGCATCAACGAAAATCTCTATATCTGGAATATCTGGGCGGATCAAAAAATGCCCTGGCATTCCGACACCCACCATCGGAAAGTCAATTCTCCGGGCAACTTCCAGATAAATCAACGCTAAGGTAATAGGAATCCCTAAGCGGCGCTCAATTACATCATTGAAAAAGCTATTTCGCGGATCATAGTAGTCTTTTTCATTACCAGTAAATCCTAAATCATCATAGAGATACTGATTGATACTTTGAATTATCCGCAGAGGATACCGTGAGGAAGGTAAACGTTCTAGAAGCTCACTTGCCATTGTATCGAGGGCATTGAGGTATTCCTCTGGGTCGAGGTTGGGATATTCTTCTTGGGCTATGTATAAAGCTGCCTTTGCCAGATCAATCTGCTCGTCAGGCTGCTGAATCTCTTGGTAAAAATATTGTCGCGCTGACGAGAAATTCATAAGCAATTGCTTGGTAGATAAATGAGGATGAAGTGAGTCAACTTAAACCCGTTTTCTGTACTACCTTTATTTTAGAGATATTAAGAGGATTTGGAAATGTAATTTACACTAAAGTCTTGAAAAATTTTAAATTTAGTTAAATAGATATTTATTATAATAGATTTGATAAATAGCACAATCTTATTAAATTAGAGCTTTATAAATTTCTGAATTCAATATGTACTAAATCTAAATATATTTACTAACATATAATTAATGTTAATATATTTATTTTTAAACAGTTAGTTTATAGAAAATTAGGCTAATATTAAAGTAACTATTTTAATTGAAAGCCATATTAAATTTAGCTGTTAGTTATTATTTGTTGCTCAAATATTAGAACATAGGCCCCGTGACGAAATTACGTCATTGCGTTAAGCAAAGCCATGCCCGTACCCCTATGGGGAAGCAAACTACGCCTTGATCTCTTTCAAGAGAAGGGCTTTACGTAGCCATAGCGAAGTGTTCGCCTTGGTGTCGCAGACAAGCAATCTCAAACCTTGATTTTACGTCGAGAGTGCGTAACTCCTAGTTTATTTACAGTAAGCTCTTTCAGTGCTAGTTCGCTACTCAAGCGCAAACAGCAAAATCACATCGCAGCTAAAGCCTAAATTTATTCTTACGCTATTTTAATATCTGCTGTGTCTTCCGATGGCAGACACGGCCTTTTGTGTTGCCACGCACAGCGCTTGTGTAGTATTGAGGGGAAATTATCGCTATTTGAGGGGCTTAAATGAAAGCGATCGCGGCTGAAAAATGAGCTTAGTGAAAAACTGGGGTGATCACGAAGCATCTGTTCGCCGAAAGAAGCTAGTGAGGATGAGGATTGCGGCTGAAGCTGTAAAGCTACTTTTTAAGGAATTACTAAGGGAGTTCTGTCCCCTTGCGGTGCTACAGTGAAAGATGACATTGCTTAATCTTATGTCTTCTACGACCGTATCTGAAATATAGCTTCAATCTTTAGGCGCAGCATGGTCACAACCGCAGAAAAAACAAACATTGGTTACATTACCCAAATCATTGGTCCAGTTGTAGACGTTAAATTTCCCGGCGGGAAGTTGCCGCAAATCTACAATGCTTTGACCATCAAAGGCACTAACGAAGCTGGACAGGAAATCAACCTTACCGTTGAAGTGCAGCAACTGCTGGGCGACAACCAGGTACGAGCAGTTGCGATGAGTACCACCGATGGCTTAGTCCGTGGTCTGGAAGTCGTGGATACTGGCGCTCCCATCAGCGTGCCAGTTGGTAAAGCCACCTTGGGCCGGATTTTCAACGTCCTTGGCGAACCTGTAGATAATCAGGGGCCTGTAAATGCTGAGGCAACTTTACCCATCCACCGTTCTGCTCCCAAATTCACTGAACTGGAAACTAAACCTTCCGTGTTCGAGACTGGGATTAAAGTTGTTGACCTTCTGACTCCCTACCGACGTGGCGGTAAGATTGGTCTATTCGGCGGTGCGGGTGTTGGCAAAACCGTGATCATGATGGAGTTAATTAACAACATCGCTACTCAACACGGTGGAGTATCCGTATTTGCTGGCGTGGGTGAACGCACCCGTGAGGGAAATGACCTCTATAACGAAATGATTGAATCTGGGGTTATCAACAAAGACAACCTCAACGAATCGAAGATTGCTCTAGTCTATGGTCAAATGAACGAGCCACCCGGAGCCAGAATGCGGGTTGGTCTATCGGGATTGACAGTAGCAGAGTACTTCCGCGATGTGAACAAGCAAGACGTGCTGTTGTTTATTGACAACATCTTCCGGTTTGTACAAGCAGGTTCAGAAGTGTCCGCACTGTTAGGTCGGATGCCCTCAGCGGTTGGATATCAGCCCACACTGGGAACTGACGTAGGTGAACTGCAAGAGCGGATTACCTCTACCACAGAGGGTTCTATTACCTCAATTCAGGCAGTGTACGTACCTGCGGATGACCTCACTGACCCCGCACCTGCTACCACCTTCGCTCACTTAGATGGAACAACAGTACTATCTCGCGGTTTGGCAGCTAAGGGAATTTATCCAGCGGTAGACCCCCTGGGTTCAACTTCCACCATGCTACAGCCCAACATTGTTGGTGATGAACACTACAACACTGCCCGTGCTGTACAGTCAACTCTACAACGTTATAAAGAACTTCAAGATATTATTGCCATTCTCGGTCTAGATGAATTGTCTGAAGAAGACCGTCTAATTGTGGCACGCGCACGTAAGGTTGAGCGCTTCTTGTCCCAGCCGTTCTTTGTAGCAGAAGTGTTTACTGGTTCTCCTGGGAAGTATGTGAAGTTGGAAGATACCATCCAAGGGTTCCAGAAGATTCTATCTGGTGAGTTGGATGATCTGCCAGAGCAGGCTTTCTACTTAGTTGGCGATATTAACGAAGCGATCGCCAAAGCTGAAAAGCTCAAAGGTTAGTCATTGGTCATTAGTCATTAATCATTAGTCATTAGTTCAACTGCTAATGACTAATGGCAATTGCAAAAGACAAAGGACATAGACGCGCCAGCGGCTTCCCGCAGGGTAGGACAAAAGACGAAGGACGAAGGACAAAAGACAATGACATTAACCGTTCGTGTAATTTCCCCAGATAAAACAGTATGGGATGCCCCAGCTGAAGAAGTCGTTCTGCCCAGCACAACTGGTCAATTAGGTATCCTCAGTGGACACGCGCCACTGTTGACAGCTTTGGATACAGGTGTAATGCGTGTACGTGCTGCTAAAAATCAGAATTGGCAAGCGATCGCTCTGTTAGGTGGCTTTGCCGAAGTCGAAGAAAATGAAGTGACAATTCTGGTGAACGGCGCTGAACGTGGTGACAAAATTAACCTGGAAGAAGCCCGTGCTGCTTACAACCAAGCAGAAGCGCGTCTAAATCAGGTGACAGCAGACGATCGCCAAGCACAAATTCAAGCAACTCAAGCCTTTAAACGCGCCCGCGCTCGGTTTCAAGCTGCTGGTGGTTTGCTCTAAAATTTTATTTTCTATTTCAGCTTTTAGGGTGGGCATTGCTAGCCCTGTCAAGGTGAGTGAAAAATCTACTTTTCTCTCACCTCTCCCTGAGTAATTTTGCTTAGTATGATTAGTATTAATTAAGCTTTATTTTTCAACTACAAATGCACAGCAGAAAGTTTGATCTGAGTCTTCTTTAGACAAGAACTTTCCAAGACAAAGAAAACTGAATGTTGAAGATTGCATCTTGACAGAGTTTTCCTAACTTCTGTCTCCCGTTGAATTAATTTTTTTAAACAATTACGTCAAGTTTAAGAAATCGAAGCAAACCTTGGTGAAGTGTTAACTTAACTAATTAGTTGCCCAAAAGGGCACAAATTATGAAAAGTTTTCAATCTTTGCTTGGTACGCATAAACAAAATAAGGTAGCTCGTTTTGCAGCGTCTGTTGTAGCAGCATTGGCGATTGCTGGTAGTATTCATTCTGCCAATGCTACTCCTGTAAAAATAACTACTGCAAAAGAAATAACTTCGGCGACTATCCAGCTAAATCAGACCAAACCAAATATTGCCCAGTTACAAACCGTCAAAGTTCAATATCAAGCTGCTGGAATTGATCCTTTTGTACTCATCCCCATCGTACTTGTTGGCGGTTTTGTCATATTTGTCCCCCTCTTCTTTGGGGGACTGGTGGTTATTGGCGAACGTGAAGTCGGCATTGTAGTGAGAAAGTTTACCCTTTCTGGGCGCGGACTCCCACCGGGACGGTTGATTGCCCTTGACGGCGAAGCTGGCTTACAGGCAGATACTTTAGCCCCTGGTTGGCACTGGGGCTATTGGCCTTGGCAGTATTCTGTAAAGAAAGAATCGGTAATTGTCGTTCCCCAAGGGGAAATCGCCTTGATTGTCGCGGCAGATGGAGCATCCAACCCACCAGAGCGGATTTTAGGTAAAATTGTCAATTGTGACAATTACCAAGATGCCCGCAAATTTCTTACCCAAGGTGGGGAAAAAGGGCGTCAAATGGGATTTCTCACCGCAGGAACTTACCGGATCAACACCGCACTGTTTAAAGTGATTACCGCAGCAAATGCTACTAGTCATGGCATGACTCCACAACAGTTGCACATTCATGAAATAGCAGCAGAAAAAGTTGGTATTGTTACTACTTTAGATGGCTCATCAATTGCAGCAGGTGAAATCGCTGGACGTATAATTAGCGGGCATGATAATTTCCAAAATGGTCAAAAATTTATTGATGCTGGGGGACAAAGAGGTTTACAAGAACAGGTATTATTATCGGGTTCCTGGAACTTAAACCCTTGGTTGGTAAATATTGAACAAGTACCGATGACTGAAATCCCTATCGGTTATGTGGGTGTGGTGATTTCATTTGTAGGTAAAGAACACGAAGATGTGAGCGGAGCAGCTTTTACCCACGGGAATTTAGTAAACCAGGGACATAAGGGCGTTTGGGTTGAGCCGTTGTATCCAGGGAAACACCCGCTCAACACTAAGGTGATGAAAATTGAGCTAGTACCGACAACCAATATAGTCTTAAATTTTACTGAAAGAATCACTGGAAACCACGGTTATGATACCAACTTGCAGGCGCTGAAACTGCTGTCATTTGATGGTTTCAGCTTTAGTTTAGAGATATTCCAAATTATCCACATTGGTGCTTCAGATGCACCGAAAGTGATTTCACGCTTAGGTTCAATGCAAAACGTCATCGATCAGGTTCTGCGGCCAATTGTAGGGAATTATTTCCGCAACTCGGCTCAAGAGTATACTATCTTGGATTTCTTGATTGCACGAAGCGAACGCCAAGTTGAAGCCTCCGAATACGTTAAATCTGCCTTGCGTGCTTATGATGTACAAGCGGTGGATTCCTTGATTGGTTTGATTACCCCGCCACAAGAATTAATGCACACACTGACAGAGCGTAAAATTGCTGAGGAACAGCGCAAAACTTACGAAGTTCAGCAGATGGCGCAAACCCAACGGCAACAACTTGTTCGGGAGACAGCAATGGCTGAAATTCAAGAAGAAATGGTGCAATCAGAGCAGAGTGTGCAAATTGCCGATTTGAAAGCCCAAGCCCAAATCAAGCAGGCTACTGGTGAAGCTGAGGGGACAAAATTGCGGGCAATTGCTGAGGCTGAAGGGATTCGTGCTACGGGTAACGCCAAAGCTGAAACCTACCGCACTGGTGTAGAGGCTTTAGGATCACATGGTTATACTGCAATGCAACTGATGCAGATTATAGGCGATCGCAATGTCCGTTTGATTCCCGATGTTCTGGTTGGCAGCAATGGCAGTAATAACGGTTTAGTAGATGGGCTACTATCCTTAATTTTATGGAATCAAACTGCTAAACCGGGTGAGCTTACACCAACGCCTTTGCGCCCACAACCAGTTGCCAATACACAACCTCCAACAGAAAATGGTCTTCCACCGATAGTTGTTAATTTCCCTATTGATAAGTGATGTTTGCAAATCACTCGTAATATATAGTCGCGAGTGTTTTACTGATTTCTAAGAAATAGCACGAAGTCCAAGACCATGCCTGGATGTGTCTCAATATAGAGACACATCTATACTTGAGGTGGTTGATTTGTTAATGCGAGTGATGAGCGATCGCTTTTTGTCTCAATACTGTTCAATCCTCGAGATTATGTGACTATTTTCTTTAACAGTTCACTAATCTAGAGATTAGCATTGAGTCAGAATATTTGTAATTGCTCAACTAGGGCTACTAACCTTGGTGAAAATACTTCCCAAGCAGCTACCGCAGCTACAGGAGATGTTGCAGCCAACGTAAAACAACTTGCACATCGCGTGAATTTGTAAGTACGGGAGTAATCGCCGCCAACTTAGGGCATAGCCTACGGAAAAAAGGGCATCAGGGAATTTGGTTATGACATTCCCTATACGCCTGAAATTCACCACCTTCAAGTGGTCGGAATGAGCTTAAAAATCAAGAATAGTGTGTTTACTTAAAGTTATCTCACTTTGATTAGTAATAGAGCGGCGTTACCTTCCCAATAAGTAGCGGTACTATTCAGGCTGGTGATACCTTTCTTATTCAGACGTACCTCCTCTGACTCGACGGATAGGCAAATTAGCAATCAAGGCTGTTGTTCTTTGGTTGCTTTCTAGAGAAAACTCTAAGCCCTCCGTCTCAACTTCCACATAGCGACAAACTACATCTAAAATTTCTTGCCGCATTTTTTCTAACGTTTCAGGAGCTATGTCAGCGCGATCATGAGCAATCACCAATTGTAGGCGACGTTTAACTTGAGTGCGACTAGTATCGGGACTGCGAGAAAAAAGTCTTTCTAGAAGTTCAATCATTGCAAATAGGTCTGGGGCGGAGACTGAAAAATGAGTTAAACAATCTTTGTCCACAACAACCTTCGCAATCGGGCGAATATGCTGTCTTGGGACGAGTCGATCTCAAGAAATTCAACCGATTCTCCTTCCAATCTACGAGCAATGTTTTCAAAGGCTGTGGCAGCTAACGAAGGAGTTTCCCCTAGTACTAAAGGTTCGCCGCGATTTGTAGATACAATAACACGCTCGTCATCAGGGATTACCCCTATTAGGGGTATTGCGAGAAGTTCCTGAACATCTTGCACAGACATCATATCATTTGCCTGCACCATTGAGGGTCTGATGCGGTTAATTATTAAATGAACACGTTTGATACCTTGTGCTTCTAGTAATCCAACTACTCGGTCAGCATCACGAACTGAGGAAATTTCTGGGGTGCTGACAATCAAGGCTTCTTTGGCTGGGGCGATCGCATTTTTAAACCCATTTTCAATCCCGGCGGGGCTATCAATGATCACATACTGATACTTTTGTGCCAGTGCATTCACTAGTAACTTCATCTGTTCAGGAGTGACTGCATCTTTAGAGCGATTTTGCGCTGCTGGCAATAGTACCAGGTTGGGTTGTCGCTTGTCTTTGACCAAAGCTTGTTCTAGGCGGCACTCTCTTGCTAGGACTTCCACCGCAGTATAAACGATGCGGTTTTCCAGCCCTAGCAGCAAATCCAAATTTCTCAGACCAAAATCCGCATCAACCAAAGCAACTTGACGGCCTATTTTGGCTAAAGCCATCCCCAGATTTGCTGAAACTGTGGTTTTACCCACTCCTCCTTTGCCGGAGGTAATTACAATAATGCGAGTCATGATAGCAATGCGCTCGATTAGGGTTCAGGAAATATAAAACAGTAAATTGAAGTATAAAGTATGAAGTATCGTATCAAGTATGAAGAAATATCTGGCCTCACTAAATGTGGGCGAGACGTCAGTATTTTTTTTCATCCTACCCTAGCAGAAGCTGCTCCGCGTCTACTGGGCGTCTATAACTTTTATTTTTTAACTAAATTATAAGTAAATATTTATAACTATTGATTGATCCTCGTTAATTGGTTTCTATAAAAATCGCTAGCCCTAGCGATGCGAATTCCTTGGGGCGTAATATGTGCCACTTCTGGAGAAAACTGCATCGGTGTTTTTTCTGGCGCTCTAGCTACAGTATCTGCGATCCGCAATTGGGTAGGTTCCATTTGCAAAGCCATAATTAGACACTCACGATTACCACTAGCACCAGCATGAGCGACACCACGTAGACGACCCCAAACTAAAATATCTCCATCTGCAACTACAATACCACCTGGGTTTAAATCTCCCAAAAGAATTATAGTACCAGGATGACGAATTTCTACTCCAGAACGTACGGTCATTTCTAAATAGAGGGCATCTGCTTGGGCTACACTAGCAGGTTTGGAGTCAGAACTCAAGGAAGCTTTTGGCTGTATTTGTTCTACAGAATAGCCGGATGTGACAGCAGCGATCGCAGTTTGACGACGACTAGTCGTAACTGATGTTAGCTGAAATTGGACTTCGCTAAGAGTCTCAGCAAGTTCTTGAAGTTGTCTGCTATCGACTAGGCGGTCTTGTGCTATCAGGTGTACTGTGGTGTTAGGTGTACGTAGGCGATCGCCTGCATTTAAACGATGCTTTATTTGTTGCCAAATCTCAGACCAACTGAGTTCTGAGGCTGGTACTTGAGATTCTGGGGGCAAAATTAACAATAATCGTCCCTGCTCAGTTTTGAACTGGACTTGAATATTTTGATTTACCCGTTGCTGTGGTGATGGTAACTCACTGATATTTAAATCAGTCAGGATGTAATCTGCTGCTTCAGAAACGGCAGAAACTGGCTCTAAATTAGGTTTAGCAGGATTTGGTTCTACTTCCGGAGGTTTAGCAGGATTTGATTCTACTTCAGGTGGAGGAGTATTTGATTTTAAATACTGAAGGACAGAATTGATCTCAGCATCTGGAAGGATAGAATTTGACTCTGCATCAGCAGAATTTGACTCTAAATCTGGAACTGAAGAATTTACCTCTAGCTCAGAAAGGGTAGAGATAGATTTTGCATTCGCAAATGCAGAATTTGACTCTAAATCGGCAGAATCAGAAGTCATGCAGTACCACCCAAAGCTAATACATCAAGCAATTAATTACCTATACTAGATTAGTCGAATTCTGCACTCAGGACTTTTTTAGTCAACCTTTGATAAATTGTCCCCAGGGCATCAGCATTGCCAACATTACCCGGAAACAGTACCACAGGCAAATTAGGAAACTGTGGATGATCGGATGGTGTTAGTACCATCGAACAACCAGGTAATATTTGACCGAGTAAACGCGCTGAAGTTAAAGCAAGACCTGTACTCAAGACATCATTTGAGGTAATGCCACCCTTGCTGATTAAGAATCCGATATCAGATGGTAAACCGCGCACAATATCCATCAATAAACCTGAAACCTTTGTTCCAAACTCCAAGCGTGTCTTGACATCCTTAAAAGCTAGTTCTTGGCGACTAGTATAAACTACTGGTGTTTTGCCAGCGTCGTGTACCGCCTGTATACTTTTTTGGATCTCGGTTAGCAGTGTAGCAGATTGATTCACCGGATCATCAAGTAATCGCTCTACATTTACTTCAATACCGACAGTTCCCTCAACTTGTAAGAGTGCCTCTAACTGCTGAGTAGTTTTTTTCACATGGGAACCAACGATTACCACGCCTGCTTTGCCTTGCCGCACATACTGCGCCATTTTTTCGGCGGGGCTGGGTTGAGGAGGTAAAGCTGCTAAAGCCGTTAAGATACTGGCTGCACTACGAAACAAAAAACGTTTGCCTTGGCTAGCTGCTGTTAGCACATCTACTGCAAAGGAGTTGAGATCCGCTTGGGTTTCTCCATCCACAACAGCGCACTGATTACCACTAAGTTGTAGCAAGCGTTGCAAACTACCAGCACGAATATCGGCAAGCAGAAACCTTTCTACAGCTTCTTCACTAATACGCCCTTGAGTTTTTTCTTCTACGTACTTGGGCAAGTAGCTGTAATGATAGCCGAAGACTGAATCGCGGGCAAACTCAGTTTCATGTACTGGTGTCGGTACACCATCGATGATCAAGTAATGTACACTGTCGCGGGTGACGCGTCCACCCTCAAAAAAGGCTGGTACAAGAAAATGAGCATCAAATGGGCCGAGTTCTTCAGCGATCGCATCGGTTTCAATTGGGTAATGCCCCCGCAGGGTAGAATCAGAACGGCTGACAATCAGAAAATCGTCGATTCCTTCAGCATTTAAGGCGATTTTCAAGTTTTGGCACACTTCTTTGGTGACAGATGCGGCTGACTCTGGCGGTAGGGATCTTGTATTCGTCAGCACAAAGAAAATTGGTGAATCGTCCTGCAAGCCTGTGCGTAAAGTATCTACATCCCAATGCATTAGCAGCAAGCAGCTGTGGACTGTTTGAGAACCTGTAGGGTCATCATCCAGAACAATTATTTTTGGTTTATTGCTCATTTAAATCAACAGGGCAACTTTTTTTCTGAGAAAATTCGGCTTAGACTTTTTGCAATTTTCTGATTTCTGCTTGGACATCAAAGGCAATCTGCAACGACTGATTGAGTAGTTGAGCATATTCGCCTGCCTGACTACTTACTTGTAAAGCTTGCAGACTGGCTAAATTATTGACAAATAACTCTTGGTTATTAGCAAGCAATTTTTCATTATCTCGCAAAATTCGTTCGGTTTTCAGCGCCCGTACTAAATCTTCTCTAATAAGTTGCAAGGCTGCAATTACTTTGTCTCGGTCATTTATACTACTGTGAGAGTTGCCTGATGCTGCTAATTGGTCATTAATATCTATCGCTTTGATCAGGTCATGATATTTATCAACTTCATCTAGAAGTATTGTTAGTGCTTGGGGACAGGTTAACTGCCGCCAGAGCGATCGCCCGACGATTACAGGAATTGGTACTAAAATTAGTAAGAGAATTCCTAGTCGAATTGAAGAACCAATTGTTGGCAAAATAATAAAGGCATAAATAAAACCTACGATTATTGGGGTTAGTGCCAGTGTCACCAGCATTTCATTTATTAAAAACCCTAATCGCTTCTTGCTATCTTTCAGAATGGAAGGTCGGAAAACGTCTTCTGGATCGAACCCAGTCAAACGTCTCAGTTCCCCCTTGCTAATTTCCAAGCCTATTAAGTCCGGCTGCACAGCTGGATACTCCTATGGAAGCATGAGTTGCGTATTTATTTTAATCGGGTTGACCGTGATAATTGTGGTTATATTCGGGAAACCAGTTTTCATCTAAAATTTGTTCTAAAGAACCGATAGGTATAAAAGGAAATATGTCAATGGGGAGTTGAGAGCGATCGCTTGCTTCTGCCCTAGCGTCTTGATAACATTCATCAAATATTTCTAAAATGTAAGGTTTTAAGCTAGGACTATCTTTCAGAGCTTTTTTAATTTCTCTACGAAAAGTTCTGATTTCCCCTCTCCAATGTCCTTGATTATGTTCTCGTTCATTATCCCAATACTTGAGTTTTAGTAGATGTTCAAGAAGCTTAATTAATAAACTTTCAATTGCTCGCTTCTCCCTTCTACTAATAGTTTCTAATTCTTCTAACAAATTATCTAAATCAACAGCAGAAAACTGTTCAGTGCGAAGTTGGTTTATAGTTGTCCTCAGCCACAAGTAATAATCTTGGTCATATAAGGTTTGAGTTGCTGATTGTATTATTGGTTTCACCATATACTATCCGAACTCCTACTATTTTTTTTAATTTAACCTGAGTTCGGGTTAAGCAGATTGAGGTAAAAGCCATTCCATTTGAAGGCTGGGTTTGTTAGGTTGATGGCAATAAGCGATTAATCCGCACAGAACGTTAACGCAGAAATTAACGGGGCTTCGGTGTCTAGAATGTTCGATTTGAGAAATATTCTTAAGTTGATCGTTAATAGTCTCAATAATGGAGCGTTTACGGGATAAGAGCTTATCATGGAGATGCATCAAATAGTTTTTCATGTTGCGACGGGGTTTGGCAAAAAATTTAATGTCGAACTCTTGCAAAAGTTGAGAAGCCAGTTTTTGAGAGACATATCCGCGATACCTTCGGTAAGCTTCGCTAACGCCAAATATTTTGCCAAACAGATCACTGAGGAAATCGGGAACTGGTTGACGGTCATCAATATTACCAGGAGTAAGAACCACATTTAAGAGTTGACCAAGTTCATTGACGACTTTTATGTTGCTTAAACCCGAAAAACCAATCCACAGAAGTCTTTCCACGAACTGCTAAACCTTCAAAAACCTTATGCCGAGAAATCCGACGATTATGGCAGACCTTCAGACATGTTGAATCGATAAAACCGATACCCGTACACCGTCCAAAACAATGCTTCAGGTAAACGCACAAAGGTATCAAGGTTGATGGTATCCATTCAATGAATCGTTGATAACTCGGCAGTCCCGGAAAAGCACAACTCCATTGCTGTTTGACATGATTCAAATAAAAATGCTTGAAATTCCGGTAGTGATTTTGATGAAATGCAATCAGTATCGTCATTATTTCACTCAAACACAGACTTCTAGCCCGAATCCGTCTTATTCCTCGATGTACCAACAGCTTTTTGTGCCATTGGCTTTCAAACGCCTTACAAAAATCATCTACATGGCAGAACAAAAATTCTAAACTAAACATAGGACAGGTGCTGGATTTGACGTTATTTTCAGCTTACTAAGCTAATCGGCACGTAAGTTGCATAATAGAAAGATGAAGACGTTTCAAAGCAAAGATGCCACCACCAGCCAAGAACTTTTTAACGCCGTCACAAGTTAGTAAGCTACAACAAGCTCTGAAAGAGAGCGAGCAGCCACACGTCAGGGAAAGAATTCTCATTATTCTGCTACAGAATGATGGGAAACCACAATACGAGATTGCTAAATTTTTAGGTTGTTCGCATAGAACAGTAGCATATTGGTGTATGCACGGTGATCCTGATAATTTGGAAACTCTACATAATAAAAGAGAGGACGAATATTACCGAAAAGCTACGCCTGAATATATTGAACTGTTATTAAAAACTGTTGACCAAGAACCCTCAGATTTAGGGTATGAATTTGGAAAATGGACAGCAGAGCGACTAGCTACATATTTAACCGAAAAAACAGGAATTGATTTAAGTAGCTCTCAAGTAAGGAGGATATTAAAGCGAAAAAAGTATAGCTATATCTGGGCTAAGTATAACCTGGAAGATAAACAAAACCCAATAGAGAGAGCGAAGTTTAAAGAAAAACTTGCTCAATATTTATCAATAGCGCGAGAACAGCCAGAGCGTTTGCAGGTATGGTTTTGGACGTTAGCGTAGCGGACGCGCGTACCCGCGCGACGAGTGGTTTTAGTTTACGCGTGATTCGTCGCAAGGGTTGGGGTAAAAAAGGAAAACGCAAGAATATTCCAGGACAACGACGTTGTGGTCGAGTAAACGTCATGGGAGCAATTCGAGAATTAGACCGGAAACGCGTATGCTTTTTTGTAAAAAAGGGAAATGCAGATATTTTTTATGAGCAATTACAACAATTAAATGAACTAATAAAACAAGAGTGGGTAAGTAAAGGAAATGTGGGTAAAGATTTCTCGAAGTATGGGCCAAAGATAATTTTAATTTTAGACAATGCTAGTTTTCATAAACGCAAAGATATTCTAGCTAAAATATCCCAAGAGTTCCCGAATTTTATTTTAGAGTTCTTGCCTGCTTATAGCCCTGACTATAACATTATCGAATTAGTTTGGCATTCATGTAAAGAATATATTGCTCATCGCTTATTTAAATCAGTAGATGAATTACAAACACTGCTAGATAAGTTGTTGAATCAAGGCGAGTTAGTGATTAAGTGGCATCGGAAAATCAAACATAAAACTAATTTCAGCTATGTTGCAGCTTAAATGCTGATTAGCTTACCTGTCCCTTTCCTTATCCCGAACTCAGGTTAACTACAGCCTTTAGCTGTGTCGCTCCACTACCAAAACACTGGCTGTATAAGTATTTGAGCTTAAGGCGCTTCTTATAACTTAAGCAAATATCATATTTTATATAAATAAATTTTATCAATAAATTCCTGAGAAAATAATTGCTTGTTTGTAACAAATCCGTTATATTTCTTAATGTAAAGATACAAATAGCAATACGACTGCATTAAAACACTGTTCACTAAGTGTTCTAAATATGCGGTTGTTTGGAATGTACTTTGTCAACTATCCAATTTAAGAGCAACAGGCTCACGATGTATTGGATGGAGCAAAAGCAACTGTACTTTCTCTCTACTTATTGATTGCTTTTGCTGGCATTTGAGCGCATTTATCTTTGTTTTGCACATTCGATTTTTCAAATTTGACAGTACTGTAGTTTTCTTTTTGAAATTTTTGCCATGCCATTTACCATCCAGTCAGCTCAAAGTATTTTTCCCGGAACTCTAATTGCTGATGTTGTTCCAAAGACCATCGAAGCATTCTCTGAACTCAATGCTGAAGATCAACTAGCATTACTTTGGTTTGCCTATACCGAGATGGGTAAATCTATTACAGTTGCTGCACCTGGAGCAGCCAACATGATCCTCGCGCAAGGCTTACTTGAGCAAATCAAGCAGATGCCTTTTGAAACTCAAACGCAAGTCATGTACGATTTGGCCAACAGTGCTGATACTCCTCTGTGCCGTTCCTATGCGTCCTTCACGGTGAACATCAAGTTGGGCTTCTGGTTTCAGTTAGGTGAATGGATGGCGCAAGGAATTGTCGCTCCTATCCCAGAGAGCTATAAGCTTTCTCCTAAAGCTGCTAAGGTGCTACAAGCAATCCGAGATGCTGATTCAGGTCAACAAATCACAATTCTACGCAACATTGTAGTTAGCATGGGATTTGATCCAAATGCTCCTGGTAGTTACAAAAAAGTTTCAGAGCCTGTCGCTCCTCCCATTGCACCCGCATTCCGTAGCAAGGTCACAATTGAAGGCATTAGCAATCCTACGGTGTTGGGCTACATCAATAATATGAATGCCAATGACTTTGACGCTGCGGTGGCTTTATTTACTTCCGAAGGTGCTTTGCAACCCCCATTTGAGAGACCAATTGTGGGTCAGGAAGCAATTCGCGCTTATATGCGGGAACAATGCCAAGGACTGAAGATGATACCAGAGCGTGGTGTATCCGAACCGGTAGAAGATGGCTATACCCAAGTTAAAGTTACGGGCAAAGTCCAAACCCCGTGGTTTGGAGCGAGTGTTGGCATGAATATTGCGTGGCGATTCTTGATAGATCCCCAAGGCAAAATCTTCTTTGTGGCAATTGACTTGCTGGCTTCTCCTAAAGAATTGCTCAACCTAGTGCGTAAATAGAGTATTGAGTTAGTCACTGCTAAAGTGTGGAGCGATCGCTTCACACTTTAGTAAAAGAAACTTTCCATTTTATTGAGCATATTGTGAAGCTTAACAAAATGATCTTAAGGTTCTTGCAAGTTTAAAAGTGTTTTAAGAAAGGTTATTTCTCGCAATTGGCAATTGAGAACTGCAATTTATAGTGATAAATAAGGATTTAGAAGATTAGCTGTATGAATGCTGATGAACTTATCAAAAGCTATTGTGCAGGAGAGAGAAATTTTGCTCAGGTAAGCCTGCACTTAGCCAACCTAAATGAGGCGTGTCTAGCTGGAATCAATTTGGATGGAGCTAAATTGGCTAATGCAACTTTATCTCAGTCCAACCTATGTGCGGCGAACTTAATTGAAGCAAATTTGGCTGGGGCGACTCTCTGGAGAACCAACCTCAGTAGAGCGATTCTAATTTGGGCGAATCTAGAGGATGCTAACCTGATTCGGGCAACTGTTAGTAAAGCGGACTTGCATAAAGCTTCTCTTGTGAGGGCAGACCTGCGCTTAGCAGACCTACGTGATGCCGACCTCAGTGGTGCAGACTTGACTGGGGCAGACTTACGCTACGCTAACCTCAGCGGTGCTTTTCTGGCTGGGGCAAATCTCAGGGGTGCAAATTTGACTGAGGCAAACTTGAGTAAGACAGACTTGAGCCATGCCAATCTTACCAAAGCGATTTTGTTCAAGACTGATCTAAGTTACGTTGATTTAACAGAAGTAGACTTGAGTGAAGAGAATCTGCGCCAATGCATCCTTAAAGGAGTAACCTTGCCAAAACGAGACTTAATTGAAGTGTATTAGTTCTGATACCTTGGGCTTCATTATATAAGTTGAATTAGAAGTGCGATCGCACCTTACACGCCACTAAACTAGAAAGTAAGATGCTCAGGATAGCTTATGAATGCTGTTACAACCACTTTACCTTCTACACTTAAATTGAAAATCGACTTGACTGACGAGCAATTTTTCAAAATGTGTCAGAAAAACCGCGATTATCGATTTGAGCGTACAGCATCAGGGGAAATATTAATTATGCCGCCTACAGGTAGTGATACTGGCAGACGTAATGTTAAAATTACCACTCAATTAGATATTTGGAACTCGGAGAATAATTTAGGCAAAGGTTTTGACTCTTCAACTGGGTTCACCCTACCCAATGGTGCAGAACGTTCTCCTGATGTTTCTTGGGTAAAAATTGAGCGGTGGAATGCTTTAACCCCAGAACAACAAGAAAAATTTGCTCCGATTTGCCCTGATTTTGTAGTAGAGTTACGTTCTCCTAGTGATTCTATAAAAGATTTGCAGGATAAAATGCAGGAGTATATCGAAAATGGCGCTCAATTAGGCTGGCTAATCGACCGAAAAAACAAGCGAGTAGAAATTTATCGTCCAAGTCAAGATATAGAGATTTTAGAAAATCCAACTAGTTTATCAGGAGAAGATATTTTACCTGGATTTGTGTTGGATTTAAAACAGATTATGTAATGTGTTCAAAATGCGATCGCCTAATTTATATGGTTTTTCATCTTCAACGATTAGGAAACACATGGCGCATTTCAAAACGGCTATGTGTCCATAGTGGTAGCAGCGCTTGTTTAGCAGCATTTAACTGAGATTGAGAAAAACTGATGTTTCTATTTTCTATAATCCAAATAAATATTCGAGTTATTAAATCAGCTTTAAAACTATTTTCATAATTACAATTATTTATTCTTATTACTTGCTCATCTAAGCAACGCATAACATATTTAAAATTCCAATTTTTCCTGTCTACAGAATTGCTATAAATTTCTTCTTGTGTATTCTTCCACTCAATTCTTTGCAAATTTCTTATAATATAATCTATACCTATTGTGGAAGAATCAGCATTTCGCACCAAATCTGTGAATGCTTGGTAATATAGCCGCAATAGGGAAGCAGCAATATTTTCCATATAGATATTTAGCCAGGACTGTATATCACGAAGATAAGGTACTAAATCTCTGATATCATTTATAGGCGATCGCTCACATTGATTATTAATTATTTTTGATAAAAATTCAGCTTCAGATAATTGCGATTTACCTAAGTAATAATTAATAACTTTGGGAATATATTTCTCTAATAACCATTTTTTAGTATATCTAGCTGTCCAAGTTCCTCGTAACCCAATATCTTGCTGCCATGAAGTAACTTTGCCTTTTACAAGAGATTGTAAATGTACATCATTTATCTCATAGATTATGTTAACTTTATCGTTTGGCAATAAAGATAAATAACTACTAGATTGGGGCACAATAAATGCATGATCTCTAATTCCGCGACTCACGCGAATTGAGAGATCATCTCTATGAAATAGATGCCACTCTGATTTGCCTTTAGTATATTCAAACTCGTTAGCAAACTGCTGCATTAAATTCCACAAGTTTTGTTCTACAGAAAAAAGCTTAAAACCTCGGCTATCTAAAAATTCTAAGAATTCAAAATCCCATGTTTCCAAGGCATTCTCAAATTCGATAATTGAATTTTTGTACTCTTGGCAAACTCTATCAACACATAAACACAAATCTACTGCTTCTAACTCTGATAAAATAACTGTTGATTTTCCTAAAAATACCTCAAAAGTATTTTTATCTAACTGTTTTAAAAAGCGGCGACATCCCCAATCTACCTGGGTATTCAGTCCTTTCATTAATTGTCCCAAAATCTCTTGATGATTTAAGCTAATTTTGAGACCTCTTAAAATGATGCTGCTGAACTCAATTTTACAATTACCTTCTCTAAATGCTTTAGGTAAATTGCAGTCAATTGCTATTTTAGGTTTTACAACAACTAAATGGTAGTCTTCTTGTGTAATAGAAGGCTCAAAATCACATTTTTCTAAGATATCCAGGTAATCTTGATGGCGACGAAAAAACTTTTCTACTAAGTAATATCTATTATGTAAATTAGGTGAGTTGTTTTTATCTAAATTTTTAATAAAATTAAAATTGAGTTGATTATAAAACTCTGATGCTATGGCAATATTTTTAAGTTTATCTATATTTAGGTCGAATAGAAATTCTTCTCTATAGTAACGAAGACGTTTAAAAACCTTAATTTTATATCCATTAGTAACAATAAAAAAAATTGGTTTTAGATGATTACTATAATATTTAGCTTGTTCAATATCTTTATTTAATTGAGTTTGATACGGTTCTGTAAATTTAATCAGAACAAGTGATGTATCGGAATTTTGTTGTTTAATATTATCTGTTGAAAAGTAAATATAAGTATTTTCTGGATCGCTGCCATGTTTTTCTGCTTTATGTTTTATGAAAGGGTATTTATTATGACATTTATCTGGGTAGCAGAGATACTGAAACATTGGTAAAATAAACTTTTTTTCAATATCCTCTTTGCTTTCCAAAAGACGATAGTCGAAATCTTGTATCCATTTTATAAATTGTTTAAGTGGCTCTGAAATAGACATCAAATAATCTACCTGCTGGAATAAATTCGCTGGCTTCTATGTTGTTCTTATAATTAGCAATTTATCAAGCTAGTTTAGATAGTATGGTGATTGTTGATACTTTAACGTGAGTTCGATAGCTCATGTAGTAAGCGCTTAATTAGCTTAATAAAGAAACCTCTCCCTGGTTTTACTACGCAAAACCGTCCCTCTCCGAGTCGGAGAGGGACAGACTTGAACTTTATTTCAAAGCAGGGAGAGATTTGTCGAACTCACGTTACTTTACCAAATTAGAAATTCTATATAAAGAATGTAGGGACACAGCATTGCTGAATCCCTACTTTTGTTGGCTATTAAAAGTGCTATAAGCAATGGTCAACTTTACGCCAATGCAGCTACTTTCTCTAACAATCCCTGAAACAACTTCAACCCATCGCTACCTCCCAATATCGCGTCTGATGCCCTTTCTGGGTGTGGCATCATTCCCAAAACATTACCTTGGCGATCGCAAATCCCGGCAATGTTGTTCAGTGAACCGTTGGGATTCTCTCCTTGATAACGGAACAATACTTGGCCGTTATCTTCAATTGCTGCGAGAGTTGCTTGATCGGCATAGAATCGCCCTTCACCGTGGGCAACAGGTAAAGTGATAATTTCAGAGGCGGTATAAGCTTGCGTCCAAGGAAGATTGGTACGCTCAACTTTTAACGGAACCCGATCGCAGATAAAATGCAAATCGCGATTTCTAGTTAACACACCCGGTAAAAGTCCGGCTTCAGTTAATACTTGAAAACCGTTGCAAATACCCAAGACAAACTTACCTTTTTGGGCGTGTTCCACCACCTGCTGCATTACAGGTGAAAATCGCGCGATCGCACCGCAACGTAGATAATCCCCGTAACTAAAGCCACCAGGGATTACAACCACATCTAAATCTGCAATATCTGTTTCTTGATGCCAAACCATGCGAGTCGGTTGCCCTAGTAAGTCTCTAGTTACATAAGCAACATCGCGATCGCAATTAGAACCCGGAAAAACAACAACGCCGAATTTAGTCATTTGTCACTTGTACTGAGCGAAGTCGAAGTATTTGTCATTTGTCATTTGTTATGGGGGACTGGTCGTGGGGTACAGGTATTGAGGACTGGGGACAGGAGAGAGAATAATAACTCTAAATTCCTAACTTCTAACTCAAGACGGGCTAAACGCCCCGCTTCCGCTAACAGCACTCTCTATGCCCTATACCCAGTCCCTAAAACACTCCCGTTTGTGTTTCGACCTCAATCAACTCATAGCGATAATTTTCAATCACGGGATTTGCTAGCATCTGGTTACAGATGTTTTCGAGGTCTTGACGCGCTTTCTTCTCTTCAGTTGAGGTGATGGTGAGTTCAATATACTTACCAATCCGCACTTGTTCAACGTTATCGTATCCCAACTGCTTAAGACTGGATTGTACAGCTACACCAGCAGGATCTAAGACTGAAGGACGAAGCGTCACGAAAATTTTGGCTAAATACTTGCTTTGCACGGGCTTTTGCTGAATGCTGCGATCGCTATACTATAACTTTCTGCTCCAACTGAGTGAAAATAAGATTATGAAGCAGTTAGAGTTAACTTAATCAGTTAGCCAATCCCACAGCTTCTACTAAAGCGGCAAATTTAAACTATTGTCTATGAGAGCCATACGCACCCGCAGTCAAGAGCGTATTTTGAACCTGCTGAAATCCATTAAACAAGGCATTTCCGCGCAAGATATTTACGTCGAGCTACGTAATAACAATCAGAGTATGGGTTTAGCGACAGTTTACCGCTCCCTAGAAGCCTTAAAACTGGAAGGCATGGTACAAGTGCGGACTTTGGCTAACGGTGAAGCCCTCTACAGTCTAGCGCAGCAAGATAAACACCACTTAACTTGCCTGCAATGTGGTGTTTCCATTCCGATTAATCAATGTCCTGTACATGACTTAGAAGAGCAATTAGAATCTAGCCAGAAGTTTAAAATTTTTTACCACACCCTAGAGTTTTTTGGTTTGTGCAGTCAATGCCAAATTAATCAAGCTGCTGAAGTTAGCCATTAGTCATTTGTCATTGGTTATTTCTCCCTCACTCCTCCATTGTCAACTAGCCCGATTATTATTCCCCCCTGGTATTTCACCTCTGAGCAGTGAATTAGAGTCAACCTGACCATCTGAGACAATAGAGCGTATGCCTTCTAAGGTGGCGGGAATACTACGCGGATCTATAAACATCACCTTACTGCTATCGCTCTTACCAATTGTTGCGCCCATATCTAGATAGCCCAAGGCAATTAGAACTTCTAAGGCTTGATAAGCAGTGGAATTTGAGTTGATTTTTTGGGCAATAATTTCTGCTGACTCAGCAATCGCTTGGGCTTTGAGAACCTGTTGCTGACGTTCCGCTTGGGCTTTGAGAACGATCGCTTTTTGTTCTGCTTCTGCACGTAAAACTACTGACTTTTGACTAGCTTCTGCTTCTAAAATTTGAGCATCAGCTTTACCTCTAGCACTATTAACAGCAGCTTCGCGATCGCCTTCTGAAGTTAAAATTGCCGCCCGTCTACGCCGTTCTGCTGACATTTGCAATTCCATCGACTCCCGCACAGCCTGAGAGGGGATAATATCTCGCAGTTCTACACGCGTCACTTTCACACCCCAAGGATCGGTAGCTACGTCCAAATCCTGTAACAAAAGCTCATTGATTTGAGAACGGGCAGTAAAAGTTTGATCTAACTCCAGTTGTCCCATTTCCGAGCGAATTTGAGTTAACACCAAATTCACCATTGCTGACTGGAGATTTTCTACTTTGTACCAAGCTTTTTCCATATCCACAATGCGCCAGTAAACTACCGCATCCACCTCAATACCAACGTTGTCGCGAGTGATGCATTTTTGCGGAGGAATATCTAAAACCTTTTCCCGGATAGTTTCTTGGTAGACAGTTTTATCAAGGAAAGGGATGACAAAGCTTAGCCCTGGTTCTAGTTTTTTGTTATAACTACCCAATCTTTCCACTAAAGCTTCATTACCTTGACTAACGACTCTAACAGACCCTGCTACAGCAGAACCACCAAGAGCTAAAAAGATTAGCAAAAATAACTGTTCCATCGTAAATCTCCTGAATTTTGAGTATTAAATATAACTTAAGATTAAGAGGATGAGGGGGCAAGGGAGTGGGCAGTGTAGAGACAAGGGATAGAATAACTCATGTACAGACGCCTAGACGCTCGAAGAGCGGCTTTTCGTAAGAGTATAATCGCGTCTCTACTCCTAACTCTTGACTCTTGATTAAGAATGCAAAAGCGTTTCCGGCATCACAATCAAAGTTGTGCCTTCTCTTCCCACCACATAAACTCTTTCGTTGGGTGCTATGCCGAGTTTGTCATCATCACATCTTGCTTGCCAAGAATTTCCCTCGTATAACACCCGGCCTGTTTTCCCTACCGGAATTTCTGTTAAAGTTTCAGCTGTAACTGCATCCCGAAGTTTCGACTTGCGTTGTCGCGGTTGTAAAAATCGGCGGGAAAGTACAACTAGTGCTACACAAAGCAACAGCCATATCACAACTTGCAACCATACATTTCCTAAACCCGCCACAGATAGCAGTGCGACCACAAAAGCGCTGATTCCCATCATGAAAGCGACAAACGCCGATGGTAAAAACAATTCCATTAAACATAGAACTGCTCCTGCCAAAAGCCAGATTAAGGTATAACTTGGCATAGCGCCATCCTGTCTCTACATTGACTTAAATGCATTTCTCCGACTAGATACACCCAGACTTAGGCTATTTACAGAAAGCAAAATTCGTCTTTTTGTCAAAAATTTTGATTAATTTCAGTAACAAGGTGTAGCCAGAAGTACACAACTCTAGTTTATCCTGAGCTTCAAGTCGTTGACATTTAAATATAATCAAAATTCATAAGTTGATTTGTCTCTTTAATTTATACCTTTATGATTTCTACTCAACGGATAATTTATTGTATAAATCCAAGCTGTAATAACCCTATTAATCCTGTGGGAGATGATGTTTGTGCTAGTTGTCAAACTCCTCTAGTTCACCGCTATCTCTGGGCTAGTGGCTCGTTAGCAGCTAAAATCTCTGCTGGTAGCAAGGTAGCAGATAGATATGAGGTAATTAGGCATCAAATTTGGCTGGATACTCAACCGGGGCTATCGCCAGATATACCAGCATCATTGCCAAAAGAAGTAATTCCTTACCTACGGTTATATCAAGAGCGGTTGCACTTGCCCCACGCTTACGGGTTTACGCATTCCCATGAAGAAGGTACAAGTGATGTCCTCTTACTGGAAAATGTGCCGATAGATGACACAGGACATCTCTACCCGACTATTGCTGATGCTTGGGAACAAGCAACAGCAGTACGACAAGTTTATTGGCTGTGGCAAATTCTTCAACTTTGGACACCTTTATCAGAATTTGGAGTTGCCCGCAGTTTGTTATTTCCAGACAACTTGAGAGTTCAAGGTTGGTGTATACGGCTGTTAGAACTTTATCCAATACAAACAGCTGAGCAACCAACTTTACAGGAGCTAGGGAAATTTTGGCTGCCTTGGGTAGCAGTTGCAAACACGTCACTAGCCAAAGACTTACAGAATATAGTCCAGCAGATGTGTAAACCAGCAGTAGAGTTAGAGGCTGTTGTCACTCAACTCAATAGGTTACTCCTAGCATCTGCGGCAGAATTGCCATTAAGCATAAAGGTTGCAGGGAATACTGATATTGGGCTAGTAATGACGCAAAATGAAGACAGCTGCTACCCTACAGCCTCTAGTAACTTAGATGACCCTGTACTGCCACGTTTGTCAATTGTTTGTGATGGCATTGGTGGACACGAAGGCGGCGAGGTTGCTAGTCAATTAGCAGTACAGTCTTTGAAGTTGCAAATCCGTGCTTTATTAACAGAAGTTGCAGAACAAACTGAACTTGTACCACCAGATTTATTACAGGAACAACTAGAGGCAAGCTTGCGGGTGGTAAATAACGTAATTTCCGCCCGCAATAACGAACAAAAACGCCAAGGCAGAGAACGCATGGCAACAACTCTTGTAATGGCAGTACAAGTACCGCAAAGAGTACAGACGACTGCTGGCTGGCGTTCAGAAAACGGCCATGAAGTTTACTTAGCTAATATTGGCGATAGCCGCGCTTATTGGATTACTCGCAACTATTGTCAATTACTCACAGTAGATGATGATGTGGTAACCAGGGAAGTACGCCATGCTCGGAGTTTATATCGCCAAGCACTTAATAGGCAAGATGCTAGTGCCTTGACTCAAGCATTGGGAACAAAAGATGCAGAATCCTTGCGTCTTAAGGTTCAGCGATTCATTGTAGAAGAAGATGGCATCTTGCTGTTGTGTTCTGATGGTTTAAGTGATAATAACTGGGTGGAACAATCTTGGCGAGATTACGCTGTACCAGTGTTAACAGGTAAACTTGCAGTTGAAGATGCTGTCGGGAACTGGATTAATCTAGCAAATGCGAAAAACGGTCATGATAATACATCGGTTGTTGTGAGTTATTATCGTGTCTCTCCAGAATACTTAGTGCCTGTTACTCCTGTGCAACCTCTAGTAGAGATTACCGAAGCAGAAGCACAAGAACAAGAAGAAGTAAATTCCTTCACAGAAAGTTCGCAAACCTTGCTAGATTTGGATTTGGATTTAGATATCACAGAAGAACCAGTTATAATTCCAAAAACTGTAACCCCAGTCAAAAAACCAAGCCGGAGTAACCGATGGGTAAGGCTAGGGGGAGTGTTGGCGTTGATTGTGGGAGGTACAAGTTTGGGATTATTTGCTTGGTCGCAAATTAATCCTAGAGGATTTGAGCAGACGTGTCAGCAACTTCCCGAAAGTGTGCAGCAACTTTGTCCGCCTGAAAAGTAGGGACTGGGAACTAGTACAGCTATACAGAATTTGGAACTCGTAATGGCGCTCGTTCGCTAATTACGTTTTCACAAGTATTTCAGGCATTCTTAATATGTGGTTTATTTACTGCTGTACTAGGGGTTAGATTGTGCCGAAATTTTGTAATTTTAACGTGAGTTCGACAAACCTCTCCCTGCCTTGAACTTTTGTTCAAGTCTGTCCCTCTCCGACTCGGAGCTACCGTGTACACACAAGTCTGAAGTTGCTCAAGAATCTGGGTTTTACCCCACCCTAACCACTGCTTGAATTCAATAAACAACCACCCGAATTCAATAAACGACTACCCGAATTCAATAAACGACTACCTGAATTCAATAAACAACTACCCGAATTCAATAAATGACCACCCGAATTCAATAAATGACTACCCGAATTCAATAAACAACCACCCGAATTTAATAAACAACCACCCGAATTTAATAAACGACCACCCGAATTCAATATTTCGACTTGCGTGTCACGGCAGCCCTTGATAAGGGGGGTAATTCGACTTGTGTGTACACTGTAGCCGACTCGGAGAGGGACGGTTTTGCGTAGTAAAACCTCTTAGAGGTCTTTTATAGCAAAGTGCTGAGTGCTGTTAGCGGAAGCGGGGCGTTGAGCAGCGTGCTGAGTAAAAACCTAGTTACTTCAAGGCTTTGATCAATAAACACTGTCCTAACCTATATAACTACGGCTATATATTCAGCTATTAAGCGGACACCACATGAGCTATCGAGCTCACGTCAATTTGAAGATAAGTATCGTGGTATTGATAATGAAAGTCACGATGTTGATGAGAGATATCGTGATATTGATAATCTAAGTCGCGATGTAGGTGGGAACAGCTTTTACATTTAGGTGACAGCTAATGAAGTTGTAATTACTGATGAGTTGATATGTTATGGCGATCGCCTCCGCCACTGGACTAAGAGCAAAGTTTTTGGGATTATGTACCTTTAGCAGGCTAGCGCCAAAGGTCGCAATGATGGTTATGTAAACCAACATGAGATGAAACAGGGCGTTTGCGATGCGTAAGAATTGGTGAAAAAGTTGACCTGGGGAACATCCTAGAGTGAAGATAAAAAGGTCAGACCATTTGCAAAAATCTTTGTAACAAACGAATCGCTATTTAGGGTATCACAGTTATGCGCCCCTACTTAGAAATGTGTAGTAGATATATAGCTTTAAAAAGCTACATGATGGCCAAGCTTTATTTGTCTGGTAAATAAAGATGCTTCCAACAATGCGTCTGTATAAACTAAGAGCCAGCAGTAACTTTTGTAAATAATCTATTTTTCAAAAAAGCAATTTAAATGATAGATAGGTATCAAGTTTTTAATAGATAGCCAAAACTTAGCCTAAGTCTAGTTAAATATTACAAAATCTAACTTACTTTGTAACTGAAAAACTACAACTACTTTATTGTATGATATTAGTGATTTTCTGGAGGTATCAGGCTTGTATACGTCAATTAAGACTGAAACAAAGCTAAGCATAGACCAAGACAGATTGATGGCTAAATACTTTGTTGACGCCAGAGATACTTCTGATTGTAGATTGGCGACAAGCAGTCAATTTCACAAATATAGAGTACAAACCTAATGACTGTTAATTAAAGAAATTTTCAATAATCAAGTAGAGCCTAATACTTAATTGATGCAAGAAAAAGACCCCAGTAAAAAGCTAAAAAAAAGTCAGCAGAGATGCCTAAAACGTGTCTGTATACGAGGGTTAAATGCGTCTTAGCGCCCAATGAAGCGTTCAGAAAAGGCTAATTAAATCAACTGTTAGGCCGTTCAAATGTTTAGTTAATGGCAGAGACTTGTGGAACAGCAAACGTTAGGTGTGAATGTAGCTATGAAAGTTGGCGATCGCGTCCGTGTTAAAGATTCAGTAGTAGTTTACCATCATCCTGAACATCGAAGTCAGGCTTTTGACCTTAAAGGCACAGAAGGCGAAGTTATAGGTATTGCTACAGAATGGCAAGGTAGACCTGTAAGCGCTAACTTGCCGATTTTAGTTCAATTTAGTAAAAAATTTAAAGCCCATTTACGAGAAACCGAGTTAGAAATCATTTAAATAACTCATCGGCGGCGAAACCATCGGAAAATATTCAGTTCGCCGCGCATTCTTTTGAGTTCTTGACGGTGCTGTTCTGCTGTTTCGTAATACCATTCACAGTAACGTTGCAGCTCTAACCGCGTCTGAACTTCTTGATAAAATTGGTGAGTTGTTTGGTAAGCAGCAAAGCTTTCCTCAACTTCGGGTTGAGGCGATGGAATAATATAAGGTAAATCTTTAGACATAATATTAATTTATATTAGGAGTACAGACGCGATTAATCGCGTCTCTATTCTTAACTCCTGTACAGACGCGATTAATCGCGTCTCCAATTAAAGCCAACCTCGTAAGCGATATATAAAAGTACCAAGGTACTCTTTTAAAGCGCTAGTAGACTGATTTAGATTTGCAGTATCAGGTAACAAATTCAGTATAGCGGCTTTGGGTGTGTTGCCGAGTTCTTCGAGTTCACGTTCGCTGATTAAAAAATCAGTAGGCGTAGGAATAGCATTAATTCCTTGACGTTGAAAAATCTTTAGCGATCGCGGCATATGCATTGCCGAAGTCACAAGCAAGACTTGGCGAATTCCACGAGATTCCAAGATTTTTCGGACATTTACGGCATTTTGATATGTATTGAGAGAGTCAGGTTCTTCGACAATTGCCTCAGATGGGATACCAATAGATGTTAGGACATTTGCCATATCCGCCGATTCTGGTGAACCGCTACCGCGCCAATCAATGCGTCCGCCACTGAGAATAATGATCGGAGCTTTTTTTTGGCGATATAGCTGTGCTGCGTAAATTACGCGATCGCCCGATTCACTCAAATCAACAGTAGGTCTGGGAGGAAAAGCTGATTTAGTTGCGCCACCCAAAACCACAATTGCTTCTGCATTAGGTATTTGAGCAGATGGGATATTTTGCCATTCTAGCGATCGCACTAAATAATGAGAAACCCAAGCATTACTGCTAAACAGTAATAAAGTTAGCGCTAAAGCGATTGCGATCGCCGCAGTACGCGGTCGTTTCCATAATGTTACCAAAGCCACTAACAAACTTACGCAAGCTAGTCCTAATGGATAAAAAAACAGTGGCAATAATTTTGAGAGATATAAAAACATATTGGGGACTGGGAACTGGGGATTGGGGACTGGTGGCTTGGGACTGGGGATTTGGGGCTGGTGACTTGGACTAGAGAAAAGTTTTCCAAATTATCTAATATGTAATACCTAATTTCTTACTTCACTAAAACCTATCCAATCCTCCTCTCCAGCAGTATCAGAAAATTAAATGCCTCACAGCTTAATTCCATGTGAATTCGACAAACCTTTCCCTGCCTTGAACTAAAGTTCAAGTCTGTCCCTCTCCGAGTCGGAGGGGGACGGTTTTGCGTAGTAAAATCTCTTGTCTTTTTATTCAGGACATTATAGAGCTATCGAACTCACGTTAATCTCCAGCCCCCAGTCCCCAGTCCCCAGTACCCAATCCCCAATCCCTACCTTTCCCAAAACCGGAAATTGAAACTTCCAGCAGTGCGACGGTAACGGCGGCTGGCTTTTCTTTGCTGTCTGGTAGTTCTCTGGTTGGGTTGTGTAACTTCGTCTTCTGACTCTTCTATTGGCAATTGAGTTCTAGTTTCTTCCTTGCTACCCCACCAAGCAGTAATCCAGCCTCCACCTAAAGCTGCTATTCCACCAAGTAAGATACTCATGGGTGCTGGATAACCCAAATATACAAAACCAAGCATGAAAAATAACCAATATTTTAGCCCCGTATCGACGCCATCCGAGGAGGCTACAGTTGGAGGCTGGGGACTATTATTGGTTGCGCTTGTGACCCAGCCGAGGATGAAACCTCCCATAATTCCTAAGAATATGCTCAAGGCTGGTGCAGAGCCTGTCATCATTAATATAAATGTTAAAAATGCCCCAAATAATAGTTGAGAAAAGAAACTGGGAGAAATATTTAGAAAGTTGTTATTTTTTTGTGCCATAAGTATCGGAAATATAGAGATTTAGGAGTGTAAAGGTTTAGGGAAAAGGGGAATAAATTAATTTTTTATCACCTACACCCTTACACCTTTTTTAATACTGTTAGCGAATTACTTCTTTTAATTGTGATTCTAGGGCTTGAGTTGTGTCCAAAATCTTGACGTAGGGTTGTTCTTCCTCAGTAAAGGGTTCGGCTTGCTTTAGTTGTGAGGTTAACAAATCAGCAGTAGCATCAGCAATATCACCAGTGCGGTTGACAAGACGATTTTGTAAAACTTCTAGCGGTGCTGTGCAGTGGATAATCTGGAGGGAAAGCTGATGTTTTTTAGCTTGGGCGATCGCTTCTTGTCGTAACTGCTGACGGTCATACTTAGCATCTAAAATCACCGTAAAACCTTCATTAGCTAGCAGAATTCCCAATGCTAATAACCGTGTATAAGTTTTTTCGGTCATCTCAGGTGTATACAAATCATCGCCACCCTTCTGCCACAAAGGAATTCTCCCTAAATGTTTCCGCACTGCATCTGAACGAATCTGAATTGCTCCTAGTTGACGGGCTAAATAGCGTGCTGTAGTACTTTTACCAGAACCCGACAATCCGGACATCAAAATTAGCTGTCCAAGCTTGGGTTTAGTGTACTCCCAAGCCTGTTTATAATAGTCAGCAGCAGTTTTTGTCGCCTCTTCTTTTGCCGTTACAGGTACATTAGCATCGTCTAGTAAAAACGAAGTTACTTTTGCCCGGACATAAGCCTGACGACTTAAATATAAAGGTAATACCTGCAAACCTTCCCAGTCTCCAGTTTGCTCTATATAAGCATTTAAAAAAGCATTAGCCAAGTCTTTACGCGATCGCGCTTCCAAATCCATTACTGTGAACGCGACATCGTACATTACATCGACAAAGCGAAACGGCTCATTAAACTCAATGCAATCGAATAGCGTGATTTTGTCCTGCCACAGAGCAATATTTCCCAGGTGTAAATCCCCGTGACATTCGCGAATGTAATTATTTTGAATTCTACTAGCAAATAATTCTGGACGTTCTGCAAAAAACTTATCTGTATATTGCTTTGTTTCTGTAAACTGCGTCTGCGTCTGAGGCCCACCGATATAATTTTCTGTTTGCTCATAATTTTCGTCAAAAGCAGCCCGAACTTTTGCTACTTCACCAAAACTGCGAATGTAATCATTTGTCTGTGCTTCTGCATGGTATTGAGCAACCACCCGTCCCAAGTCCTCTAGGTCTGTCTCATTTAACTTACCCTGTTCAAAAAGTTTGCTAAACAAGAACTTTTGGGGAAACTGGCGCATTTTCAGCACGTACTCTACAACTTCACCAGTTCCCCCTAAATTGTATTGCTCCTCAACCAAAGTTATAGGTAACACTTCCAAATACAGTTGAGCGGCTCCCCGTTGATTCAACCGCAACTCTTCCTGACAAAAATGTTGCCGCTTCTCTAAAGTAGAAAAGTCTAAAAAACCAAAATTCACTGGTTTCTTCAGTTTATAAGCGTAATCTCCAGTCAGCAACACATAAGAAATATGGGTTTGAATAAGTTGAATAGGTTCTGTTACTGCATGGGGATAAAATCCAGGCTGTAACATTTGCTGAATTAAGACTGGAAGAGTCGCTTCTGTCATCTCTTTCCTCTGCGCTCTCTGCGCCTCTGCGGTTCAAATACAAAAAAACCAGGAGTTCCCCCCTGGTATTATCAAAAATTATTACACAGTTTACTTAGCTTAAGAAGCTGTTTCAGCCTCTATCTCAGCATCAGCGTCGATTTGCGGTGGCAAAACACTAACAACAAGTCGCTCTAATTCAGCTAGAGGTGTTACACCTTCAGGAAAAGGTATATCACTGATATGCAAGCTGTCTCCAATTTGCAGGTTAGAGACATCGATTTCAATTACATCTGGGATATTCTCAGGCGCACAACTGACTTGCAATTCGGTAACTACGGTGTCTAACACACCACCATCTTGTTTAACACCAACAGCATTTCCTACAAAACGCAGGCGTACTTCTACAGTGGTATCGCCATGTCCCGCAACCGCAAAAAAGCTGAGGTGATAAGGTGTACCTTTTGCTGGATGTATTTGAAGTTCTCGCAGCAAGGCTTTACCTCGCCAAGGTATATCAGTAATGTTTAAATCAATCAAGGTGTTATTGACTGAAGCTTTTTTGAGCAAACGCTCAACAGTTTTGGCATTAATCGCCAAAGAAATTGACTCTGTACCTTTATGACCGTACAAATTTGCAGGTATTAACCCAGAACGGCGCAAAGCTTTCGGCTTGCTGCCTTCGGGTCGCTTTTGAGATTCGACTGTAATAGCCATAGCAGTTGTTAGTTGTTAATCGTCATTTATCATTTGTCACTTGTACTGAGCGAAGTCGAAGTATTTGTCATTTGTCATTTGTTTTTTTCTTTGCCAATGACTTTTGACTTTTGACTTTTGACTGATAACTTAGAACTCAGCACTGATTACGCACTTAGCAGATCGGCAGGTGTGCCGTCGGCGTGCAATAAAGCGCGTTTGGGGCCGTGGATGGGGTCTTCTACAATTATGGTTTGATCGCGGCTAGCTCCTAAAGAGACGATCGCGATCGGGACTTCCATCAATTCTGCTAAGAATTTGAGATAGTCCAATGCTTGCTGTGGCAAGTCTTCCAAGGCGCGGCAATGAGTTGTTGACACTTGCCATCCTGGTAAAGTTTTGTAGATGGGGCGACATCTGGCAAACTGACGCGCACTCGTGGGGAAGTGTTCGCTGCGTTCGCCATCGATTTCATAAGCGACACAAACTTGGATTTCCTCTAGTTCATCGAGAACATCTAGTTTAGTAATCGCCATACAATCCATGCCATTAATCCGCACAGCATAGCGACCGATGACGGCATCAAACCAACCACAGCGCCGTTTACGTCCGGTGGTTGTGCCAAATTCGGCTCCGCGATCGCATAATAGTTCTCCCACTTCCCCATCTTGTTCTGTGGGAAATGGGCCTTCTCCGACTCGTGTGGTATACGCTTTCGACACTCCAATGACTCGGTCAATCATTGTCGGGCCTAGCCCTGTACCGACGCAAGCCCCCCCAGCAACTGGATTGGAGGAGGTAACATAAGGATAAGTTCCATGATCGAGGTCGAGAAGTGTGCCTTGTGCGCCTTCAAACAAAATATTGCGCCGCCGCAGAATAGCGTCGTATATTTTCAGCGATGTATCCACAACATAAGGACGTAGCCGTTCTGCGTATCCCAGATATTCGTCAATCACCGCTTTCACATCTAGAGGCGGCAAGTTGTACAGCTTTTCTAAAATGACGTTTTTATAATTAATCGTCCACTCCAACTGCTCACGTAGCCCCTCAGAGTCCATCAAGTCTAGAACTCGGATGCCTGTGCGTTCAGATTTGTCAGCATAAGTCGGACCAATACCCCGACCGGTTGTGCCAATTTTATGGCTTCCCCGTCGCTCCTCTGATGCCTGGTCAATCAACCGATGATAAGGCATCGTTACATGAGCTGTCTCTGATATTAGGAGATTGTCAGTGGAAATATTTAAGTTTTTTAATTGGTCGAGTTCTGCTATCAAAATCTGTGGATCTATGACCGTTCCACAACCGATAATGCATTTGGTGTCTGGATACAAAATACCGGAGGGAATCAAGTGCAGCTTAAAGGTCTGACCCTTTACTACAATAGTGTGTCCAGCATTGACACCCCCTTGGTAGCGCACCACAACATCTGCGGAACGGCTAAGTAAGTCAGTTATTTTACCTTTTCCTTCATCGCCCCATTGGGCCCCTATGACAATAACGTTAGCCAAGCGTTTATATTATGAGGTAAAGTTTCCACAAACTATAATTATCAACATATTTTGTGCATTATGTCAATAAAAATGCACAACTTGAGGCATTGGGCATGAGGCATTGGTAATTTCTTTCCCATGCCCAAAAACTCCACTCACAAGGGTAAGAATTTTTTTATACAAGGCTAATTTCAGTAAAAGTTTTTTCTCTATATTTTTGTTACAATCGATAAAATTTTTACCTAAAAATACCATTATGAGTTTATATGCTGAATTACATAGACATTTAGGCGGCTCGGTTGTACCGCGAGTTCTATGGCGATATTTCGAGCGACATTCTTCGGAGTTGATTTCTCGCTTTGCTGACTATTCAGAATTTGAAGATTTTTACACTAGGCCTCGCAATACTTTAGATGAGTATCTGGAATTGCATACTCTGGTAGAAAGTGTGCAAACCGTGGAAACATTGCCTTACTTTATCTACCGCTTAGTGCGTGGTGCTTATATTTTTGAAAATTTGGCTTATCTGGAACTACGCTATACTCCCTATTTGCGAACTCCTGAGCATCTGAGTCAAGTTGAAAGAATTGACAAGATGGCAGAAATTGTAGAAGTTGTAGGAAAAGCTAGTCACCTGCCAGAATATCCAATTGTCACTAGACAAATTCTCTGTATGCACACACGTTTACCTTATGAGGTAAACAAGGCGATTATTGATTTGGCAGCACAGAACAAGCACTATGTGTGTGCGATAGATGTAGCAGGAGGTGATAGCTATTATGCCGATCGCCTACAAGAATGGATTAGTCTATATGATTATGCGCGATCGCTCGGCGTAAACACCACGGGACATCTGTATGAAACCACCGCTGGTTGTTACCCACAACTGTTACCCTATCTCATGCGGATTGGTCATGGTATTCAAATTCCCTTACTGTATCCAGAGTTACTCCCAGATTTAGCTAACCGCGGACAATGTTTAGAGGTTTGTCCGACAACTTACTTACAAACTGGTACTTTACAGGATATACGTCAACTCAAGTTAGTCTTTGACCGTTGTTTTGATGCTGGGGTAGATATCGCCATTTGTACTGATAATGCCGGATTACATAATGTACGTTTGCCGTTTGAGTATGAAAACTTATTGACTTACGACATTATTAGTTTTGAACAACTACAAGCTTGTCAAGAAGCAGCTTTTCGTCATGCTTTTGCTTGGCCTTATAGTCAACGTCCCGCATCCTTATTAAATGGATTGCTCAAACCTGAATCCCCTAAAGTTTTGGCGATGACAGATGTTAATTGACGAGTAGTGGTCAGAATGCAAAGTAATTTAATGTTAATTAATGTTGCTGTGAGTAATTTTTCTGACGCCTTAGAAAAAACTGTACTGCACACTGTGCAGTACAAAAAACAGTAGTAATTGGCATAAATAAACTTGGATTGATATCCAGTTTAAGTTTATGCGCCAATACCTTCTGTAGCACCGCCGATTGATTTCCACGCCGAAAAACCACCTGGGATTTCAGCTACCTCAGCAAACCCAGCTTGTCGCAATAATGTGGCAGCATGGGTTGTTTGTTCGTCATTTTCGCCATAAATATAGATATGGCGTTCTGTATGTAGAGAAGATTTGGCGCGGGATGCCAAACCGTCCAATGCAATGGGTATTGCGCCAGTAATATGACCGTGATTGTAGGTGTGGCGATCGCGCACATCAATAATTGTAAAAGCTGGTTGACCCCATTGCAAACGAGACTTTAAATCGTGAACATCAACTGCTAAATTGCTACTCATAAGCATTTCTCGCTTATAACCTCAAGAGCAATCTATCAAAAAAGCCTTTACAATCGAGCTTTCTTTACAATTAATAAAACTTTTTGGGGCATGGGGCATGAGGCATGGGGCATAGTAAATAATAACTATTAACTCCTAACTCCTGTAGAGACGCGATGAATCGCGTCTCTACTCCCTACTCCCTACCTCCCTACTTCTTCAAGACCAGAAGTTGTAGACTATGTTTTATGGCATCTACTATTCAGGTTTTACCAACAGAAGTCGTATATCTCATTACAGCTGGAGAGGTAATCGACTGTTTTGCTTCTGTGGTGCGGGAATTGGTAGAAAATTCCCTTGATGCTGGTGCAACGCGCGTTGTGGTTTCTTTATGGCCGCAGCAGTGGCGAATCCGCGTCGCTGATAATGGTTGTGGAATGAATCTAGATGATTTGCAACAAGCAGCCACAGCCCACAGTACCAGTAAAATTCGCTCTAGTGCTGATTTGTGGAAAATTAATAGTTTAGGGTTTCGTGGTGAGGCGTTGCACAGCTTAACGACTCTAGCGGATTTGGAGATTTTGAGTCGTCCAGCAGGTGGGAATTTGGGATGGCGGGTTAATTATGGCAATAGCGGGGAAGTTGTTCAAGTCGAAGTAACAGCGATCGCTCCTGGTACAGTTGTAACAGTTTCTAATCTTTTCGGAAATTGCTCCAGTCGTCGTCAAGGCTTACCCTCAGCAGCACAGCAAATGAAAGCCGTGCAAGCGGCGATTCAACAAATTGCTTTGTGTCATCCTCACATCACTTGGCAAGTTTGGCAAAATGACCGTCAATGGTTCACCATCTGTCCCGCCACTACAGTAGGAAAACTGTTGCCACAAATTCTGCCTACTGTAAGACAAGGTGATTTGCAAGAGGTGAAACTGGAAGTACCCAACCCTCCCAACTCAGAACTCACTTGTACAGACGCGGTTAATCGCGTCTGTACTCAGCACTCAACACTCAATTTAGTAGTAGGATTACCTGACCGCTGTCATCGTCATCGTCCAGATTGGGTGCGTGTAGCTATCAACGGACGGATGGTAAAATCACAGGAACTAGAGCAAACAATTTTGGGTGCATTTCACAAAACATTACCACGCGATCGCTATCCAATTTGTTTTTTGCATCTTGCCATTTCCCCCGACCAAATTAATTGGAACCGCAACCCAGCAAAAACCGAAATTTACCTCAATGAACTGAGTTACTGGCAAGAGCAAATTACCCAAGCAATTAACCAAGCACTCTGCATATCTGCTAGCAATCTTAAAGAATCTGTCCACACAACACGAGTTAGTAAATTACTCAAAGCCGCAGAAGCCAAAGGCGGTTATAACTTTAATTCTAAAAATCCAAACGAAGATAATAAAACTCCTAACTCCCTCAAAGCTGTCGCTCAAGTTAGCAATACCTATATTGTGGCAGAACATCCTGCTGGTCTATGGTTGGTAGAACAACACATTGCCCATGAGCGAGTTTTGTATGAGCAATTGTGCGATAACTGGCAACTTATCCCCGTCGAACCTGCAATAATTCTTTATCAGTTATCACCAGCACAAGTAGGGCAATTGCAACGCATTGGTTTAGATATAGAATCCTTTGGTGAACAACTCTGGGCTGTCCGAAACTTACCCGCAATTTTGCAGCAGCGAGAAGATTGTCCACAAGCAATTTTAGAACTTAGTTTGGGAGGTGACTTACAAACAGCTCAAGTAGCAGTCGCCTGTCGTAGTGCTATTCGTAATGGTACACCAATGAATCTGCAAGAAATGCAGACACTATTAGATAATTGGCAACGCACTCGTAACCCCCGTACTTGTCCTCACGGCCGCCCAATTTATTTATCGTTAGAAGAATCAGCTTTAGCAAGGTTTTTCCGGCGTAATTGGGTGATTGGTAAAAGTCATGGAATATAATTTTTAAATCGAGAACTCTTTGCTGATTTACTAATGTATAAGATATATCTATTTATCAGTTTGAAAAGAACAAGCGATCGCTAATTCTGCATTTCGGACTAATGTATCTTTATCAAGTGCATAAATAGGATATTGGGGAGTCACCGCCAGTAGCTTTTCAATTCTACTTTTAGCGGCTTCCACCACTGATTCATCAAGGCTACCGTTGCTGAGGGAATCGGCAAAATCTTCAGCAATTTTATAAGTACGCTCAATAGATGATGAATTGATATTACGCGAGACAATAAATAAATCACAGCCAGCATGAAATGACCGCACCACAGTACCAGCTTGAATAAATAAATCGGAGATAGCTTTCATATCCAAATCATCAGATACAACCACTCCCTCAAAGCCAAGTTCTTCACGGAGTATGCTTTTGAGGATAGGTTGAGAAAGTGTTGCTGGCACATCAGCATCTATCTTAGGAAACAAGATATGGGCTGTCATAATCAAAGGAATTTGTGCTTCAATCAATGCTTTGAAGGGTATAAGTTCTCGAAGCCGCAAGTCTTCTCTAGTCAAATTGAGTATTGGTAACTCAATGTGAGAGTCTTTGCTAGTATCTCCATGTCCAGGGAAATGCTTGGCGCATCCTAAAATTCCTGACTCTTGTAGCCCCAGATAATATTCATAAGCGCCTTGAGCCGCGGTTTCGGGAGTGTTGCCAAAGGCACGAGGGCCAATCACAGGGTTATTGGGGTGAGAAAAAATATCGGCAACAGGTGCAAAGGATAAATTAATTCCTAATGATTTTAATTCTACTGCTGTGGCTTTTGCTACTTCACGTGAGTGCGATCGCAACAGTGAAGCATAAGGAAATCGCGTTATCGGTAGCGGTGTACGAACAACACGACCCCCTTCATGGTCGAGAGTTATGAACATGGAGTCACGTTCAGCATAATTTCGTATTTGGTTGTTCAATTCCTTAAAACTATCCAACCAAACTTCATAGGGGTTGCCATCGAGAAAGTTTTTACCGAAAAAGATGACTCCAATCGGTTTCAATTCATTGAGTGCGCGTTTATCATCATCACTTAATGTCGTGCCGGAAACGCCTAGAATTAGGTGATGTCCAAAGCGCTCTAGCCCTTGCGTTTCTGCCATAATCTTTTACCTATACTTGTTTAGCAACTAACTGAGCCTTGATCCTACATCTTGAATGAAATCAACGACCGGAATTTTCAGATAGAAACAAAACTGCATACAAAAATACTACCGAGTAAATAAATTATTTATTCAGAGATCACAATTTTGACTTTGATAAAGAATAAATTTGCCATTTCAGCAATTACTCTTGCTTATATTTTCTATCTGTAAATCTCTATAACTCAAATGGAGACCGCAAACCCATTGCTAACAATGAGTTTGACAATTTGCTTAAGTAGGTGCGTATAAGCAAATTTTCCTTCAGCAGAAGTTTTTTAGATCAGCGATTGCACAATAACTGCCAAATGTAACGGATTGCAACGTATAATGAGAACGGCAAAACGATTAAGAAATATTGAAGAATAGTAGGGGTAAATGCGAGTAGCGATCGCTGGTGCTGGTCTAGCAGGACTTTCCTGCGCGAAATATCTCACAGACGCGGGTCACACTCCCATTGTCTTGGAAAGCCGGGACGTATTGGGGGGTCTTGTTGCAGCGTGGAAAGACTCTGACGGCGACTGGTACGAAACTGGATTACACGCCTTCTTTGGGGCATACCCGAATATGCTCCAGTTACTCAAGGAGTTGGGTATCGAAGACCGACTCCAATGGAAAGAGCATACACTGATTTTTAATCAGCCGGAGAAGCCTGGAACATACTCACGTTTTGATGTTCCAGATATTCCATCTCCTTTCAACGTAATTGCGTCCATTCTTCGCAACAACGATATGTTGACTTGGGAGCAGAAGATTAGGTTCGCTGTTGGCCTACTTCCAGCCGTAGTTCGAGGGCAGAAGTATGTCGAGGATATGGATAAATACAGCTTCTTAGAGTGGTTGAAAAGGCAAGGTGTTGATGAGCGGGTAACAAGTGACGTTTTTATCGCTGCGTGTAAAGCGCTTACCTTTATCAATCCTGAAGAAGTTTCGGCAACAATTCTTTTAACTGCCCTAAATCGCTTTCTGCAAGAAAGATATGGCTCCAAAATTGCATTTTTGGATGGTTCTCCCACAGAACGGCTATGTCAACCCATCGTCGATTACATCACAGAACGCGGTGGCGAAGTCCGTCTGAATGCGCCTATCAAAGAAATCGTCCTGAATGACGATGGTACAGTTAAACACTTTACGATTAGAGGATTGAATGGCGCTGAAGACTATATTGAAACTGCCGACTTATACGTTTCGGCAATGTCAGTAGACGTTCTCAAAGCGATATTGCCAAAACCTTGGCAGCAAATAGAGTTCTTCCAAAAGCTAGAAGGTTTGGAAGGCGTACCTGTGATTAACTTGCATTTGTGGTTTGATCGGAAACTTACCCAAATTGATCATCTGCTGTTTTCGCGATCGCCCCTCCTCAGCGTTTATGCTGATATGAGCAATACTTGCCGCGAGTATGCTAATCCCAACCGCTCAATGCTGGAATTAGTTCTAGCTCCAGCAAAAGATTGGATTAGCAAATCTGACGAGGAAATTATTGCCGCAACACTTTCCGAACTGGAAAAACTTTTCCCAGATCACTTTGGAGGAGATAATCCAGCAAAATTGCTGAAATATCACGTGGTAAAAACACCGCGTTCAGTTTACAAAGCTACCCCTGGTCGTCAACAATACCGTCCCGCACAAGTTACGCCTATTGCCAACTTCCTTCTGGCTGGGAGTTACACCATGCAACGCTACTTAGGAAGTATGGAAGGTGCCGTACTTTCTGGTAAGCTAACAGCGCAGGCGATTTCTGAAGCACTCCCGGTAGCAAATTCTTCAAACCTGCAAATGCCAACCCGACCGCCTGCAACGAATGCTGCAACTGCCTGATTCCAAAGCGCGCATGAAAACGCTGGTCTCTGTGGACGAGTCTTATAAACTTTGTCGGCATCTCACAGCAAAGTATTCCACGACTTTTTACCTGGGTACTTTGCTCATGAGTAAGATAAAACGTCCCCCTATATGGGCAATTTATGCTTGGTGTCGCCGTACAGATGAATTAGTGGATGGGCCCGCGTCTGCTCTTACCACGCCAGAAACACTAGACATTTGGGAGCAGCAACTGGAATCGATTTTTGCGGGACACCCCGTAGAAAATTACGATGTTGCTTTAGTAGATACTCTCCAACGCTTTTTGATGGACATTCAACCCTTTCGGGATATGATTGCCGGCCAGCGTATGGACTTATATCGTAGTCGCTATGAAACCTTTGAAGAGTTATATCTCTACTGTTACCGTGTTGCTGGCACTGTCGGCTTGATGTCAATGGCAGTAATGGGGGTTGATATATCCACAGACACAACTCCGTGGAACCAGAGCAAACAGCCCTATGTTCCCACGGAAGAAGCGATCGCTTTAGGAATCGCCATGCAACTTACTAATATCTTGCGGGATGTTGGAGAAGATGCACGGCGAGGGCGAATATACATTCCCCAAGAAGACTTAGCAAGGTTCAACTACACCGAACAAGACTGCTTTCAAGGCGTGATAGATGAACGCTGGCGCTCTCTGATGCGTTTTCAAATTGACCGCGCCCGTGAATTCTATATAAAAGCACAAAGAGGAATTACTTATCTAACACCCGATGCCCGTTGGCCTGTATGGGCAGCATTAACTCATTATGGGCAGATTCTGAATGCGATTGAGCGCAACGAATATGATGTGTTTAATCAGCGTGCCTACGTCCCCCAGTGGAAAAAGTTACGTACTTTGCCTTTGGCCTGGATGCGATCGCAAGTACTTTAAGAAATTAGTCAAGGGTCAACAGTCAATATTTGGACTCTTGGCTCTGACTTGACAAATTTATTGACTCCCCTTAATAAATCTGCTAATATTAGTAATTGTGACCACTGGAGAGGTGGCTGAGTGGTCGAAAGCGGCAGATTGCTAATCTGTTGATGGAATCGTAAGACCCATCCGAGGGTTCGAATCCCTCCCTCTCCGTTTTCCAGGCTTAAAGATACAAAGGATATATTAAATATCCACTAACAAATTCTCATGTAAGAGTAAACACGTTTATTCCTTACGGCGGATGTTATTATTTATCCTTTGGAGTCTTTATTAAGATATAAGCTAACCTAAAAATTTAGTTTGAATCTTACTTTCAGGCTCCTGAAAATTTGAGGAGTGAAAGTAACTTATGCCAAGAATTAGTATAGCTTTAGCCCTGAGTGCAACTACCATAGCAACTGGTTTTCTAGTTGGTGCTTGTAGCACTACCGGAGGAAGTAGTAGCACAGCCAGCGGATTAAAAATTGGTTCCCTGCTGCCAGCAACAGGCGATTTAGCATCTATCGGACAGCAGATGTCAGCTTCTGTTCCCTTGCTAGTTGAAACCGTTAACGCTTGTGGTGGCGTGAATGGTCAACCTGTTACTCTTGTGGCTGTAGACGACCAAACAGACCCCAAAGCAGGCGCGGCTGGCATGACTAAACTGGCAACCGTAGATAAGGTTGCAGGTGTAGTTGGCTCTTTTGCTAGCAGCGTTTCTACAGCAGCTGTCTCAATTGCTGCTCAAAATAAAGTTATGTTGATTTCTCCGGGTAGCACTAGCCCTGTGTTTACCCAAAAAGCGAAAAATGGCGATTTTAAAGGCTTTTGGGCGCGTACAGTTCCCCCTGATAGCTACCAAGGCCCAGCCTTAGCTGAACTCGCCAAAAAAAGAGGTTACAAGCGAGTATCTACAGTCGTGATTAACAACGACTATGGTGTGGGCTTTGAAAAAGCATTTGTCCAAGGGTTTGAAAAATTAGGGGGAACGGTAGTTAATAAAAATAATCCCGTCCGTTACGACCCCAAAGCCACTACCTTTGAAACTGAAGCCACTACTGCCTTTGCTGGCAAGCCAGATGCAGTGCTTGGGGTTTTTTACGTAGAAACAGGTAGCTTGCTGCTCAAATCGGCATATCAGCAAGGTGTGAGTAAAGGGGTGCAGGTCATGCTAACAGATGGCATGAAGTCAGATGAATTCCCTGGTCAAGTTGGCAAAGGTAATGACGGTAAATTCATTGCTGCGGGAGTGATTGGCACAGTACCTGGTTCTGATGGGAAAGCATTAGAAGCTTTGAAAAAACTCTGGCAATCTAAAAAGGGTAGTTCACCAGGGGAATTTGCGCCCCAATCTTGGGATGCTACTGCTTTATTGGTGTTGGCAGCACAAGCTGCAAAGGAAAACACAGGCGTTGGTATTGCCAATAAAATCCGTGAAGTTGCCAATGCTCCTGGTACAGAAGTTACCGATGTCTGCGAGGGACTGAAATTACTTAAAGAAGGTAAAGATATTAACTACCAAGGGGCTAGTGGCAATGTAGATGTTGATGCTAACGGTGATGTGATTGGGGTTTACGATGTTTGGGAAGTAGGAGACGATGGCAAAATCAAAGTGATTGATAAAGTCACTCCTAAGTAGAAATTTAGAAGTTAGGAGTTAAATTTTACTAACTCCTAACTACCAACTTTTAACTTTTAAAAGCCAGTGAAGTTGTAACCAACTCCTAACAACAAGCCCACATCAGTTTCATCAAAAAATCCAGCATTCACAGCAGCTGTTGCCGTAAATTGAGTACTTAGAGGCACATCAATGCCACCAGATGCTAATAAGCCAACTTGCGAGTCATCGCCAACTTTAATGGCTGCACCTACTCCTACATAAGGTGCGATCGCTAACGGTTCGTTAAATGGATCTGCTGACTGCAAGGTAAAATCGTAGGTGATGGGAACTAAAATTGTGGTATTGTCCCCAAATATTGCTGACGGTCGCACTGAGAAAGCATTTGTTAAACCAATCTTACTGACAACCCCAAAGTTGCCGTCGCCCAAAGATGATTCACCACCATTCAAACCAATGTTGCCAGCAACACCAATATAGCTTCTGCCACCACGAGTAGGTCTACCGATATCAATATCTGATTGTGCCACCTTGTTATCAGATGGTTCAGAGGTTGGTTTTGCAGACTCTGTGGTGAGTGATGCAGATGAAGTCGCCACGGTTCCAGGAACAGGTGTGAGAATTTGACCAGCGGTTTCTGGTGCCACAGCATTAGGAAACTTTTGCACTTCAGTCAAATTAGTTACTGTAGATTCTGTGGCTGCTTGCGTAGACAAGTTTTGATTTTCATTCTCTGGTTCAGCCGTAAACTGGTTGGGAGACGCTACAGTTACTGAAGGTTCAGTTGATGGCTGACTGTTTACCATATCGACAGTTTCAGCTACTGCTGAGAAACCGCTACCTAAAACTGCGATCGCAGCTATACTTAGTAACCAAAAAACACCTTTACTAGAAAAAATAGTATTCACGTTCACTCCTTCAAAGAACATTGCCACAACAAATCTAAGTTTGTTGATTTTATTCAACAAATTCGGGCAATATTCAAAATCTAGCACCAAAAAATCGATTTTTACATTTTGGCCTTGACTTAATCTACTTTAGATTTATTAGCTAAAAACTAGATGCAATATCCTAAATTTGATAGATGACAAAATTGTTATCCTTCTGCTATTTTTAAGGTTTTTTCTAATTGAGAGCCAAGCCCTGTTTATTAAGGAGCTAATGAAGAGTTTCTGTAACCATTTATCATGGTAATACAGATTTAATTAATAATTACGAAGTAGAGACGTTGCATTGCAACGTCTCTACAATGGGTTATGTATCAAATTCTTTTTTCAAACTGATATAACCCCAGCTTACTCAGTCTTAAACAGGAACAAAATTTCTCTAATGTAAAAGGATTGGGAGCTGGGGACTAGAGATTGGGGATACAGAGATTTATATTCACTCACTCCTCCACCAAAGTCACTCATAGACTGGCAATTGCTTCAGCAAATAGCTTAGAAACAAAGGGCAAGAGAGTCTGGCTTTTGGCGTGTTCTTTACCTTCAGTAAATAGTACTAACAGATAAGGGCGCTGATCTGGTAATTCAATATATGCTGCATCATGGCGAACTTGGCTAGTCCAGCCTGCTTTTGACCAAATTTGAGCATTTTGGGGAAGACCACCACCTAAAAAACCCGTAACTTGATTTTCCTCCACGTCAGTGGGTAAATCATCGGGTTTGAGGCTACGTTTGAGCAAAGCCATCATTGCTTGCGATCGCCCGCTAGAAACTGCCACTCCACCAACTATACTGTGCAGTAATCTAGCGATCGCATTTGTTGTTAGCATATTGCGATTTTCCAGCATCTCCCCATAAAATGCCCGCTCTCGTCCATAAGGGCCATCACCCCAAGTTTTTTGGCAGACGTTAATTGTCTGTATTTCCTCCCAACCCAAAGATTGGTAATAGCGGTTAATAATATTACGCTGATATTTCCAAGTTTCAAACGGCCCAGTGGGTAACTCTGGCCCTGAAGTTGTGCCACTCAAGATATCTACAACAAAACTGGTAGCATCATTGCTAGAATCTACAATCATATCGCGCATGGCTCGCTCCAACTCCTTGGAAGTTTGGCTCATGCCTTTTTCCAGCCATTCGTTGACAGCCACTAAGTAAAATAGCTTAACTACACTTGCAGGATAAATACGCTCAACACCGCGATACGTGAAACCACGGACAGAGTGGTTCCAAAAAGCGTTGGGAGTCAAAGCGCCACCAGTATTTACTGGGACTGGGGGATCGTAAACAATCCAAGTCAGAGCAATTTGGTTACGAGCTAAAGTCGGAAATGCTGTCCAAGTTGCTTCTAAAATGCCATTACCAAGATTTTCGAGTTGTTCGTCTTTACTAAAAAAAATCATTCTCGAATGAAGTCCTTTAATCTAAAATCCCAAATCCCAAATCCCAAATCGGGAGAGTACCAGTGCCTAAGCGACTTAAATTTATATGATTCTCCTGAATGTAAGAGTTTAGCAACTCAAGCCGCATCTGGGCGACATTTACAGGTAACATCAAATCATCAAGATTCAGCGGTTGAGGTCTATTTACGTGAGGATGACTATCCAGGGTGGATATCTCTTTCAGATTTGGGTTTATTACAACCTGCCACTGTACCTTATCAAGCTGCCATATTTTCAGAATCTGAAATTAAAAAACTCATAGTAGAGGTCATCGACTTTACCCAAAAAGCGATGCAACAATCAAATTATTATCTTTGGGGTGGTACAGTCGGCCCAAATTACGACTGTTCTGGGTTGATGCAAGCAGCTTTTGCTTCGGTGGGTATTTGGTTACCCAGAGATGCTTATCAGCAAGAAGCATTCACCCAACCAATCACCATTGCAGAATTAGCAGCAGGTGATCTGGTATTTTTTGGAAATACTCAAAAAGCAACTCATGTAGGACTTTATTTGGCAGATGGTTATTACATCCATAGTTCTGGCAAAGACCAGGGACGGAATGGTATTGGAATTGATATTCTTTCGGAACAGGGAGATGCGGTAAGCCAGTCATACTATCAGCAATTACGAGGTGCTGGCAGAGTTGTCAGGAGTTACGAACCACAAAGACAAGGCAGCGCATTGCACAAAGAAGTCTGAGCAGAGGAAGCCTCCGCTGAAAACTTCAGGGGGTTCCCTCCGTTGTAGCGACTGCCGTAGCGAAGGATGCGAAGAAAAATGAGGAGTGGGTTAATTTCCGAAAGGAATAGTGAGGAGAATGGGGCGATTTTAGCAATTACCCCTGATGTATCGGTGGTTGTACCAGTGCATAACGAAGTAGAAAGTTTGCCGCTTTTGCTAGAAGCGATCGCATCTAGTTTATCTGCGAGTCAGTTAAGTTATGAAATAATTTGTGTGGATGATGGTTCTACAGATGGTTCCGCAGCACTGCTCAAAGAACAAGCGCAAATCCGTAGTGATTTAAAAGCGGTAATTTTGCGTCGTAATTACGGACAAACTGCGGCAATGGCAGCTGGGTTTAATTATGCATTAGGTAAAGCGATCGTTACTTTAGATGCTGACCTGCAAAATGACCCCCTGGATATCCCTATGTTATTGGCAAAACTGGAGGAAGGTTACGATTTAGTAAGTGGTTGGCGGCAAAAACGGCAAGATGGTGCTGTGAATCGCTTACTTCCTTCCAAAATTGCTAACTGGCTGATTCGACGCACCACTAGCGTCAATATCCACGACTATGGCTGTTCCCTGAAAGCCTATCGTACGGAACTAGTGGCAGATATGAACCTCTACGGGGAACTACATCGATTTTTACCAGCCTTAGCTTATATTGAAGGGGCCAGAATTACAGAGATGCCTGTACGACATCACGCCCGGCGCTTTGGCCGCAGTAAGTATGGTATCTGGCGAACATTCCGGGTATTAATGGATTTGTTAACTATTTTGTTTATGAAGAAGTTCCTGACACGTCCAATGCACGTTTTTGGGCTGTTGGGTTTAACTTCAATGGTTGCGGGGTCACTGATTGGAATTTACTTGACTTTCGTTAAATTGGCTTTTCATGAAGATATTGGTAATCGCCCTTTGCTGATTTTGGCGGTTCTCCTGCTAGTAACTGGAGTACAGTTATTTTGCTTCGGTCTCTTGGCAGAATTACTCATGCGTACATACCATGAATCCCAAGGACGCCCCATCTATCGCGTGCGAGAGGTAGTAGCAAAAAATATTAAGTAAGGTAACAATATTAACAGTTATCAATACAACTGATAACTGTTAACTGATAACTGAGAAATTACATCTGCTTTGAAAGCTTTTAATACCTTCGATGCGCACCTGCGACGCAACCTGCTGATTTTATTCACAGCAGGTTTATTATTCTGGTCAAGTTTGTCATCTTTCTTGCCAACTCTACCTCTGTACATCGAAGATGTAGGGGCAACCAAGCAACAAATTGGGATTGTGATGGGCAGTTTCGCCATTGGGTTATTGCTATTTCGCCCAATGCTGGGACGACTAGCGGATGAACGCGGTCGAAAAATTGTTTTGTTGATTGGCACAATAGTAGCCGCGATCGCTCCTTTTGGTTACATAATATTCACATCAATTCCGCTGTTAATCCTGGTGCGGATTTTTCATGGCATTAGCATCGCCGCTTTTACCACTGGATATAGTGCATTAATAGCAGATTTAGCTCCTGCGGAAACTCGTGGGGAAATCTTTAGTTATATGAGTTTGACGGCTCCCATTGGTTTAGCCATTGGCCCTGCTGTGGGAGGGTATTTACAAAGTACAACTGGTTATTCATTCTTATTTTTGTTATCCGCAGAAATAGCTTTCCTGGCGTTCTTAGGGATTTTACAAGTCACTAATCCACCAATACACACAAAGTTGTCAGATGAGAAGAGTAGCAACTTTTGGCAAATTTTGAGCAGTCCACGGGTGAGAGTTCCGGCTGTGGTCATGTTGCTAGTTGGTCTGTCCGTCGGTACTATGCATACCTTTGTATCATTGTTCATCAAATCAACTGGGGTAGATTTGAACGCTGGATTATTTTTCACCGCCGCAGCCATTTCCAGTTTTGCAATCAGGGTGTTTGCTGGTCGGGCAAGCGATCGCTTAGGTCGTGGCCTATTTATTACTATTGGTATAGTCTGCTACACTTTATCTTCATTATTTCTATGGCAAGCCAATAGTAAAACTGCCTTCTTACTCGCTGCGATCCTTGAGGGCTGTGGTGGTGGTACGCTAATCTCCATGATCACTACGATGATGGCAGACCGCTCATTCCCACAAGAACGAGGGCGAATTTTTGCTCTGTGCATAGCCGGCTTTGACTTAGGGATTGCGATCGCAGCTCCTATTCTCGGTTCAATTGCAGAACAAGTTGGCTACAACAATATGTTTGGCTACGGCGCAGCTTTAACTTTTCTGGCACTAATCATCTTCCTGACTCAATCCAGCAAAGATTTAGGCAATTCTCTGCGCTTTGCTTTGGGTCGCGCTCCAGATGCTTACGCCTTAGAGAAAACCTAAAATAAAAAGACGCTGTTTACAGCGCCTTTACTATTTTTAACTAACGGGCGAGGAGGGATTCGAACCCCCGACACCGTGGTCCGTAGCCACGTGCTCTAGTCCACTGAGCTACACGCCCCTGCCAGGAAATTATATTAACACGTTTTCACCCAATGATGCAAGATAATTTTTTCTCTAATTCTGCCAACTTAACTCATCTCGATCAGCAAGGAGAAGCGCAAATGGTGGATGTGTCTGCCAAAGCAGCTACAGTCCGCCAAGCAATAGCAGTTGCCAAGGTGCGAATGCTACCAGACACCTTCGCCACGATACAAGCCGGAAATGCTCCAAAAGGGGATGTGCTAGCAACTGCAAGATTAGCTGGGATTATGGCAGCCAAACAAACGGCGGCTTTAATTCCCTTATGTCATCCACTGCCCTTACAAAAAATTACCGTAGAGATTACACCTGATCCACAACTACCTGGATACCATATTCGTGCCACAGTTAAAACCAAAGCTGAAACTGGTGTGGAAATGGAAGCTTTGACTGCCGTTTCTATTGCAGCCTTGACTCTGTACGATATGGCGAAAGCCTTAGAAAAGTCCATTCAAATTGAATCGATTCGATTATTAAGTAAAAGTGGCGGAAAATCAGGAGATTATTCCTTAGCAGACTCATAAGCAATTCAAAGGTGATGATTAGCTTTAGAGGTCTAATAGCAACCGCATCCCCAAAAACTTTAGAATAATTAGGGTGTATTCAAGCTGGTAACAAATATTTATGCCTCCTCGTTGGCCTCGCAAACCCGATCGCAAAGATCCAGAGTTCCGCAAATTAGATGACCGCATGAATTTTGCCATCCATGTGGCGATCGCCGCTACTATTAATTCTGGGTTGTGGTTTTTCCACAACTTAAAAGCAGCAACCTGGGAGTGGCTGCCCTGGTTGACGGTAAGTTGGCTAGTACTATTGTTGGTACATCTGATTTATATTGCGGCGATCGCTAACTACACCGAGTCGCCACCAAAATCCACCTGAAGATGGAATACTGATGCTAGGGCGATTGTAACCTCTGGCAGTGGGTAAGCTGAATTAATTGAGCGATAATGTAAAACGAAGCCTGATAGTTCACTATTTTTCTGAATATAAGGTTGTTTTTATGGCTAAAACTAACACAGCAGAACTACTCGAAGCCCTAGCATCTGAAATTGGCGAAAATGTCTACATAGACATAGCAAAGTGGCATCTTTATTTATCAGATGCCAAACTACATACTGTTGTCGCTGAACAGCTATATCCCTTAATTACTTCCAATTCTGTAACAGAAGACCGAGTTATAAAAGTTCTGGAATCGATTTCTGTAAAAATTGGTGGCGGAAGACGAGAACTTCCTTTAATCGATTTACTACCTCTGCAAGGGCAGGTTAACTTAGTAGATATTTTGGAGAAATATCAACGCGAGATATAATTTCTGCCCTAATTAAGTAGAGATTTTAACTGAACAATTTTGTCAGGAAGCATTTCCTTGCACAATTTTGAATTAGGGAATTGTTCGATTACATTAAATATCTTGTACTTAGTCAATTTTATAAAAAAGACACCACTAAATAACAACTAATCTAGTGGCAGTTTTGTATACCCTATTTTAGCCTTTCACGATAGCTTTGTAATACAAAAGCTGATCTACATCTAGCGTGATAAATATTATCCCCAACAATTAAGGATAAGCAGTTTCTGCGATCGCAACAAGTTGGCGCAGATATAGTGCTAGTTTCAAACTGACTTAGCACTCGACTTTCACAAACTTACACTTACTGAGGTTTATTCTATGCTTTTGCAACTCAAAGATTCTGGGGAATTGGTAAAAATTACAGAAATTCAAGAATTGCTTGACCCCAATAATGATACAGTTCACGCTAAAGACCAAGAGGGACAGGAAGAACAGCAAACCGATTCTTTTAAAAAAGAAAACCTGATTTTTCCTTCTGGTGAAGACTTACCACGCTGTTGGTTAGATGCCAACTATAGAAACGGTTAAAGCTTAATGATTTGAAAATAGCAGCAATTTTCAATTGAGTAGCATACAAATCATAGTAGAGGCGCACAGTTAGCTGTGCGCCTCTACTGTATGTTATTATGTACCAGTTTATGAGGCAGTTTTTTCTGTTACAGTAGCCGCTTCATTTGATTGAAACTGCGGGAAAAATGTCTTAGAAATCCAGACAGTCAAGATATGGGACAGTAATCCTAAAGGCCCAGCAAACAAACATAAAGCTAGGGAGTGAATTGTCCAAATACCTGTTTTCTGTCCTTCCCAATATATCCAACGACCAACGAATAAATCCATTACTAGAAAATGAATCCAACCCGTAGCAGCGACTTTCTCATCTGCAAAAAGCCGGGCAATATCAGCTAATTGAGGATTCGAGAAATCTTGAGCGGTTTCTGGGGTAATACTGCTAATAAATAAATACAAATATACCCCAGCTAATAGCACAAATGGCAAATATGATTCCATTATTCGCCGCGTCACTTTCCAATTGGGTAAGAAAATCATCAATGCCCAAAAGGGCAAAACGAAAAGATTAGCAACGTTAAACAGTTGAGAGATATCCATACTTTTTTAAAGTGAATAATTAGGGTTAGGTATTTCAAGTGATTAGTATTGTTTGTTGATTTTACATTAACAGACGCGTAGACGCTCGAAGAGCGGCTTCTCGTAAGAGTATAATCGCGTCTCTACTCCTAACTTATAAAGCTACAAGTTGTGCTTCTATTTCTGAGGATTTCAAATCACGACCGATAAAAACTAAGCGGGTTTGTCTTGCTTCTTCTGGCTGCCAAGGGCGATCATAAAACTTATCAAATCGTGTTCCCACACCTTGCATTACTAAACGCATAGGTTTGTTTGGTACTGCCACAAAGCCTTTAATTCGATAAATTTCTTGTTGCTGTGCCAATATTTCTAACTGTTGTTGCAGCTTTTCTGGGTCAAAAGCACGATCCAAAATTAAATTAGCTGAGGTAATTTCTTCGTCGTGTTCGTGTTCTTCTTCGGTATCGTGATGACTGGGACGGCTATCTAAATTGTCTTCAACTGCGGCTTTAAATCCTAATAATATAGATGGGTCTAGTTGAGAGCGTAGGCGTAGCCCGCCGGAGGCATCGCTTTCAACAATCTTCACAACTCTCGGCAATTCTCGTTTAATCAACTCCTCAACTTGCGCTTTCGTTTTTGCATCAACTAAATCAGTTTTATTCAAAACTACTAAGTCTGCACAAGCAAGTTGGTCTTCAAACAATTCTTGCAAAGGTGTCTCGTGTTCTAGACTATCATCAGCTTGCCGCTGGGCTGCCACTGCCTCCGGATCACTGGCAAATGTCCCTGCTGCTACCGCCGCACAATCTACTACAGTAATTACGGCGTCGACAGTAGCCGCGTTACGAATTTCCTGCCAGCGAAAAGCCTTTACCAGAGGTTTTGGTAAAGCTAAACCAGAGGTTTCAATTAAAATGCAATCAATGCTATCTCGCCGCTTAATTAACTGTTGCATTGTGGGAAAAAATTCTTCTTGAACCGTGCAACATAAGCAGCCATTTGTTAATTCAAAAATATTACTCTCGCCATCGCCATCTTCGGGGCAAATTTGACAAGATTTCAACAATTCACCATCAATACCAAGTTCGCCAAATTCGTTGACTAAAACAGCAATGCGGCGTCCTTGGTTGTTTTGTAGCAGGTGGCGAATTAAGCTGGTTTTACCACTACCTAAGAAGCCTGTGATTACTGTGACAGGAATTTTTGTAGCCATCTTTTTGCCTGATTTTCTCAGTGTATAAGTCTCACGGGTTACAAACTTAGATACGGAGGTTAAGCTAGGTTTGAAAATTGACTTAGTTATTCTAAACTGAAATTCTGTGCATAGCCTAAAAATATTGCCATTGCTTGTAACTTTATCTCTGGTGATAGTACCGCAAATTAGTTTTGCCCAGATTGTAGATTTAGTGGAACAGGCACAAACTGCCCTACAAGAGGAAAAATATCAGCAAGCAGAAGCTCTTTGGCAACGCATAATTCAAAAAGAACCTAATGATGCTACTGCGTATGTGCGGTTAGGCACAGTGTTATTTGTGCAGAACAAAACAGAAGCAGCGATCGCTTTGTAGTCAGAATATCAAACACCAGCGCGACTACTGTCAGTTAACTGTTAATATTTGCGCTCATTTTGGATATTATCCAAAGTCCCCAGTGGGCTATGTGATCGCTAATCAACAGGCTTTTATAATGCTAAATAACTTAATTAATTTTGACTGACTTTTTTGTGATTAATTACGGTATTTTATTAAAGTCATCTTATTTAAGGAATTTTACTAACTCTTGCTGTATCCTTTGCTCGGATTTGCTCCCTCATCATAAATTAAATGAAATTTTATTATTCACTCGTACCAGCATTAATTGGTGTATCAATTGCCTTTGTGCAACCCCAAAACGCTCTTGCACTTGACTCATCTGAGGTTGCGAAAGTTGCCAAAGCTATTACTGTAGAAATTGAGAATCACGATGGCTCTGGGAGTGGAATCATTATTAAACGAGAGGGTAATACTTACACTGTCCTTACTGCCAAACACGTTGTCGAAGCTCAAGCTCAATACGAAATTGTAACTCCAGAGGGAACGCATTACTCACTTAACTACAGCACTGTTAAAAAGCTTCCTTCAGTTGATTTAGCTGTTGTGCAATTTACTAGCAATCAAAATTATCCTGTTGCCAAAATCGGTAACTCAGACTTGTCAACTGAAGGAACAACCGCCTATGTGGCTGGTTTTCCACAAATAAGTGCAGCCATTTCCAGTTCCATTTACAATTTCACTGATGGGCGAATTACAGCTAATGCCTCAAAACCTCTGCGTGATGGCTATGCATTGGTTTACAGCAATGAGACGTTGGCAGGGATGAGTGGTGGCCCAGTGTTGAATGACAAAGGCGAAGTTATAGGAATTCATGGTCGAAGCGATACAACTGAGAACTTTAAAATCTCTGATAAAAATCCTAACGTGATTATTAAGACTGGCTTTAATTTGGGCATTCCGATTAATACCTTTTTGAAACTCTCTGCCCAAACTGGAGTTGATGTAGGCGTTAGTTCTCCTAGTACATCCATCGCTACAGTTCCGAAAGCAGATGACTTCTTTATTCAGGGTGGGGATAAGTACCATAAAGGAGATTATAAAGGTGCGATCGCTGATTACAACCAAGCCATCAAGATTAATCCTAATTATGCCGATGCCTACTATAAACTAGGATTAGCTCACAGAGATTCTGGAGACAATCAGAAAGCTGTTGAAGATTTACAGAAAGCAACAGAATTATTTGCTGTACAAGGAAAGAAAGCTGATGCCAAACGTAGTCAAGGGGTTATTCGTTATTTATTAAAAGACTATAAAGGAGCAATCACAGCTTCCACAGAAGCAATTCGCCTCAATCCCAATGATGCTCAAGCCTACAACATCCGAGGAACTGCCCGCTATTATTTGGGAGACAAGCAAGGGGCTATAGCTGATTTCAACTTTGTCCTCAAGATTAATCCCAACTTTGCCCCAGCCTACAGCAATCGAGGATTAGCCCGCTATGATTTGGGAGACAAACAAGGGGCTATAGCAGATCACAACCTTGCCCTCAAGATTAATCCCAATTATGCCTTTGCCTACTACAATCGAGGATTAGCCCACTATGAGCTAGGCGACAAGCAAGGAGCTATAGCAGATTACAACCTTGCCCTCAAGATTAATCCCAATATTGCCCCAGCCTACGTCAACCGAGGACTAGCACGCTATGATTTGGGAGACAAGCAAGGGGCTATAGCAGATTTCAACCTTGCCCTCAAGATTAATCCTAACTTTGTCGAAGCCTACTACAGCCGGGGAATTGTCCGCTATAAGTTAGGTGACAAGCAAGGGGCTATAGCAGATTACAACCTTGCCCTCAAGATTAATCCTAACTTTGTCGAAGCCTACAGTGACCGGGGACTAGCCCACTATGAGTTAGGTGACAAGCAAGGAGCTATAGCAGATTTCAACCTTGCCCTCAAGATTAATCCTAATTATGCCAAAGCCTATGCAGGTCGAGGACTTACCCGGTATGCCTTGGAAGACAAGAAAGGGGGGATCGCGGATTTACAAAAAGCAGCCAACCTCTTTCAAGAACAAGGGGACACAGATTCCTATCAAACACTGATGGAATTAATTAAAAAGCTTTAGCGATAGTTGCTTATCGCCAAGCCATTAAAATTAAACTGAGTGTTTTTAGCTACAGCCAATTGGTTGTAGCTTTAATAGAACAGGAAAAACTTGAAGAAGCGATCGCTGCTTTTCGTCAAGCTATTGCCATTCAACCCGTGATACAGAATACAGTAACTTGGCTACAACGCTTCTGAAACAAGAAAAACTAGATGAAAAATTACAAAAATTTACTCAACGTTAGCAAGTTCACTACTCCCGCAGAATTCACACGCTGATTAATCATAATTGAGGGGCAATCTCCCCATGCTTGCTTTCATCTATCTAAAGCAGTCACAAGGCTATTGCCCCTAAATATTTTGAGCGTTTTTAGCGCTTAATTTTTCCCAGATACACTTATGAACTCACATTCACAAAGTTGTCTAAACTGATGACTCTACACACCACACTCCGCACTCTTAGACTTTTAAGACGAACTCCCATGCACTGCTGTTCATAACAAAACATGAAAATCTTTCTTCTTTTACTCGGCAGTGGCAAGTTCAGTGCTACCGCGTGTACGACGCCGGGTGAGGCTGTTGAACAGCATTACACCGATCGCTTTAATTAAATTGCCTTCTAATTCTTGGAACATCTTCATGTTCATGCCAAACGCGTCGTTAGCTTCCTCAACTATGCGATCGCCTGTAGCATCATCAAGGGGTAGTTCATCCAAAGCTTGACGATATTTGGCTTTGAATGCTTTTTCGTCAGAAATGTCTGCAAATTCGTAGAAGGCAGTACCTTGCCCATCAGAGAGGTTCATCGCCGTTTGGGCAATGTTTTTGAGAATCTGTCCCCCAGATAAATCGCCTAAGTAACGGGTGTAAGAATGGGCGATTAATAGTTCCGGCTCTTTTTCAGATATTTCTCTGATACGTTTTACATAAGCTTCTCCTGCTGAAGATAGTTGGATTTGCTCCCGCCAGTTGTTACCAAAGTAATAACTCAAGTCTTTCTCTAAGGTATACTTGCGGTTTAGCTGGGGAAAGTAAATTTTAGAAATAATTGGATGCTGGCGGTGCTTTTCCATCTCCTCTTCCATCGCTGAGTAGATGAAGTAGAAGTTAGCAACTAGTTTCCGGTAGGAGTTCTTCTCGACTACTCCTTTTAAAAAGCACTTGACAAAACCTACATTTTCTGCCATCGTATGGGCTTTTTTAGTGCCTACACGTAATTTGGTTGCTAAATTGCTGCTCATGCTAAATTTCTCAACTTTAAAAATCAATTGTTGGAGTTTTTGATTTACGAACGGCTAAAAAAGCCATTAAAACGTTACATTAGAACTTTTTGATGAGAATTTATATTAAAATTCTTTAAGTTTTAGTTTTTTGTATTAATTTACACAGCATTTAGCGACAATATGGCTCAGGAAATACAAGTTGTATTGCAATAGTCTAACTTTTTCTAACAGGGCTGAAGTCGAGACATAATAGCAATAGTTAGCTACAACCTAGAGACTTCATATCTCAGTAAAAGCTAATAATATTATTGTCACAATACTGACGTACAAATAAAAATCAATTTAAATAAATATACGTAAAAAAACTTCATAAAAATAAATTTTGCCAAAGAAAAACAATTATAGATAAGTTATTCTGTCGGAATTGTTGAACAAAGTGTCAAGTATATTTTTGGTGTGATTGTGTGGAGTGTTTAAACTTATGGTTTCATCTATAACTCGGACTTCAGGTATTGCTGGTGATTCTGCTTCAGAAGCTGATGGAGTGGGTAAAGCTAGTGAGAGCAGTTTTGCACTAAATTTAATTCCATTACCAGCGACTTCCCTTTTTGGTACAGATGGTATTCGCGGACGAGTGGGAGAATTGCTGAGTGCGCCCTTAGCATTGCAAGTTGGTTTTTGGGCGGGTATTGTTTTGCGTACCCATGCGAGTCAAACAGGGCCAGTGATTCTCGGACAGGATTCCAGAAACTCCAGCGATATGTTAGCTATGGCCTTGAGTGCAGGGTTAACAGCAGCGGGATTAGAGGTTTGGTATCTAGGGTTATGTCCCACTCCTTGCGTTGCCTATCTCACCAGCATCACTGACGCCATCGGCGGAGTCATGATTTCTGCCAGCCATAACCCCCCAGAGGACAATGGGATTAAAATTTTTGGTGCGGGTGGTGCGAAGTTACCCCAACTATTACAGGCAGAAATTGAGGCAGGACTACGCGGCAACATATCATCGACTGCTAGCAGCAATAAGTGGGGACGGCATTACTCACGCCTTGAGTTATTGCGGCATTATAGCGAGACATTGAAAACCCCCTTAAACGCTGCTGTAAATCTTCAGGGAATGAAAATTGTTTTGGACTTAGCCTGGGGTGCAGCTGTTGGATTAGCACCTTCAGTATTTACAGAAATGGGGGCAGAAGTCATTTCCTTGCATAACGAAGCAGATGGCGATCGCATCAACGTCAACTGCGGTTCTACTCACCTAGATATTCTGCAAGCAACTGTACAAGAACACAACGCCGACTTAGGCTTTGCCTTTGATGGCGATGCCGATCGCGTTTTAGCTGTAGACAATACTGGACGGCAAGTAAACGGTGATTACATTCTCTACCTGTGGGGAAGCCACTTACAACAAAAGCAACAACTCCCAGACAACCTGATTGTATCCACAGTCATGGCTAACTTAGGCTTTGAGAGGGCTTGGAAGCAACAAGGTGGTAACTTAATTCGCACCGCAGTCGGTGACCAATATGTACAAGCAGAAATGTTGCGGACTGGGGGAATGCTAGGCGGTGAACAATCAGGTCATATTCTTTGCCGTCATTACGGCATTACTGGCGATGGCTTATTAACAGCATTGCATTTAGCAGCTTTAGTTAAAGAGGCGGGTGTTTCCTTAGCAGAATTAGTAGACCAAAGCTTTCAGACCTATCCACAGCTATTGCGGAACGTGCGAGTAGTAGACCGCGATCGCCGTCTAGCATGGCAAGATTGTGAACCTTTGCAACAAGCGATCGCCCTTGCCGAAGCAGCAATGGGTGATTCTGGCAGAATTTTGGTTCGCGCCTCTGGTACAGAACCAGTCATCAGGGTTATGGTAGAAGCCGCTAATGCCGAACTTACTAACTACTGGACAAACGAATTAGTCTCACAAGTTCAGCAACACATAGCGGTCTAAATTCGCCCCTATCTCACCATTCAAATAGTGCAACTTTTTCGTCACAGCTTCTGCAAATTAACCAGCCTTGGTGATCTGTGGAAGCTTTGACATTTGTATTAATTAATATATTGAATAATTTAGAATTCTGATAGGATATCTGATTTAACAAACCGCATTCGCCTCCGGTCTCACAGAGAAGGACGCATTCGCATAGCATCTCCGATAGGAGAAGAAAAAAGAAAAAGTAGATAGTAATCTTACATCGTAGAGGGAGTAATATAAATTCTGACTCCTGACTCCTCATTTCTTTCTTAATAAAATGCTTGTTTTTATTATCCCACTCAGAAGTCCCCAAGCTTCCAATTCTTGGGAGCGTGTTACACAATTATTTGAAAGATGTATTAAATCAATTTGCAACCAAACATCACCTGACTTTCAAGCTATTGTCGTTTGCCATGAACAGCCAAAAATAGAATTTTATCATCCTAAAATTACATACATTACAGTTGATTTCCCACCTGCTAATGAGACAAACCCTATAACTAGAGGAGACACAGATAAAGGGCGAAAAATCTTGAAAGGATTAATGTATGCTAGCCGATTTTCCCCAACTCACACTATGACAGTAGATGCAGACGATTGCATCAGCAAAAACTTAGCCGCATTTATTAAGCAACATCCCAAATGTAATGGATGGTTTATCAACAAAGGTTATAAATATAAAGAAGCTAGTAAATATATATATATTAAAAGAAAAAATTTCTATTTAATGTGCGGTACATCAAACATTATCCGCTATGACTTAAATTTTTTACCAGAAAATGCAGAATATAATCGCGGTTATGGATACTACAAATATTATATAGACCACGGTAAAGTCAGAGGCGTATTAGAAAATAAGGCAAAACCTATTAAACCATTGCCATTTCTTGGGGCAATTTACATTGTAGAAACAGGCGAAAATCTTTTCTATGGTTCAATGAAACTAAACTTCAATATTTTTGACCGTAAATCATTAACTAAATCAATTAGAGATGAATTTGGTTTGTATACGCTATAGCTATTCTGATGCATTTGTATGTAAGCTATAGATATTTTTTGAGGTTGAGAGGATGTTTGAAAAGTATTGTGATTAACATTAAGAACTCCCAAACCTAACTCCCCTAGCCTCCCTTATCTACAAATGAATGGAGGTTTCAAAGCCTCTTTCCCTGTGGGGGAGAAGTTTGAAGAGGGTTTTTCAGTAAACTTTACGATTTTCCAAGCATCCTCTGATAGGCTACAGCGCCACTATGCCAAAATTCAAGTCAAAATCTCAGAAATCAAAAAAGCAGGCTGAAAAAGAAACTCCTACTCTTAGCCTCAAAGAACGGTTAGCTCAAAAGCGCAAAACAGCCCAATCACGCAAAGAACTCATTAGTTTGCTTACCACCGCTACCTTTGGCGGTTTATTCGTTGGCATTGTGCTTTTTTTCATAGCTGGATTTAAAGCAGCAGCTCCTTCCGTCTTAGGGATAATCGTTATGTCCCTTTCCTATAAGTATCCGCGGATAGCGCTATATGCCTTCATCATTTATGTGCCTGTTGGCGGTACTATCACCTACTACTTGGGTAATAGCCCGATACTTCAATTAGCTAAAGACTCCTTTTATGTACCAGCGCTAATTGGGCTTTGGCAAACTTGCCGTAAGCAGGGGCTACCGATAATTATTCCCCAAGGCATTAAGATCCCACTGTATATTGTTTTGGCTTGCAGTCTGTTAACGCTCGTGTTTGTCAACGGAGGACAGCAGTTCAACCCGCCAAGCGTCGGACTTTTGGAAAAAGCACCCAACGAAATACCTTTAGGCATGGGTATTTTAGGACTGAAAGTACTTTTGGGCTACGTACCCTTAATTACTTGCGCTTACTATTTAATTCGCAATAAGCAGGATTTTCTATTTTTATCGCGCCTCCAGATTGTTCTCACACTAATTTGTTGTGTGCTGGGATTTATTCAATACTTTTTTTTACTAACTGGTGTATGTCAAGGTACTAGAGGTCTTGAAGGAGATGCCTTATTTAGAGCAACACTCGAAGCCCGATGTTATTTTGGTGGGGCGTTAGTATATAGCCCTGAAGAAGGGGTTATTCGCTTACCTGGAACCTTTGTAGCCCCTTGGCAGTGGGCATGGTTCTTAATTGCCAGCACCTTTTTTACCTTTGCTACAGGCTTCACTGATCCTTCTATATTTTGGCGGCTAATGGGTTTAGGTTCTTTGGCATCGGTATTTATCAATGCTGTCATCTCTGGACAGAGAATTGCCTTAGCCTTAGTACCAACCTGCTTCGTAATTTTACTACTGCTCACTGGTCAAATTGCCAACCTCAAACGATTTATCCCTATAGGAGTAGGACTGGCCATAATTCTGGGAATAGCGATGGTGACTAACCCTGCTATTGTCCAAGAAAGAACTGAGAGTTTTACCAGCCGCTGGGATGCTTCACCACCTCAAGATTTTATCGTCCAGCAATTTGAGGAAAACTGGAAAAACGTAGACGGGCCACTAGGAACTGGCTTAGGTCGAGCAACTAACTCTGCCCGTGCGATGGGTTCAACTAAATTGGTGGAAACCTATTACCCCAAAGTACTTTATGAAGTTGGAATAGTGGGATTGCTAGCCTTTTTGGGTTTAGTCACTAGTTTAACAATTATTGCCTTCAAAACATATCGTTCGATAAAAAACCGTAATTTCCGCAGTTACGGAGCTGCTTTATGGGTGTTTATATTGTTTATAAGTTACAACACTTACTACTACCCTCTGGATGTCGATCCAGTTGCTGTCTACTACTGGTTTTTTGCGGGAGTTCTTTTTAAATTGCCAGTCTTGGATAAACAAGAGAAGGAAGATGCTGACCCTCAGAACAAAAACAAGAAAAAACCTCTAAAAACAATTTAAAGAGATAAAAATGGTAAAAGTTATCATAGGAGGTCAACAACACCTCAGCATTCCTAATCTACCTCGTAATTCTCAACATACACTTATCCGGCCTAAGCCTTTTCCTGCTGGCAGATATCCTATAGAAAAAGTTTGGTATCCTTTAGGCAGCTTTATTCCCTGGCAACCTTTGTGGGGAAGATACCAAACCATTCATTCTTTCAATAGAATTTTATATACAAATAAACCTTGGTTTCTCACATTTGAAGATCATCGTGTTCTATATAGAAATCCTCAAAATAAGCAAGAAGCTAGAATTTATGATTTATTAAATAATCGGTTATCACTAGAAAATTGCCAAAAAATTATAGCAATTTCAGATTATGCAAAACTAAGATTCGGCAAGCGGATAGAAGGATGGACACTTGCAGAGAAAGTTAATAATAAACTACTGGTAATACATCCTAACTTTCCTGTAAGAGTTAGCCAACCTAAAATTTATCAAGAACATCCAAGTTTACAGCTTGTCTTTGTTGGTAACCACTTTGCTAGAAAAGGTGGAATTGTTGCTTTAAGATTAGCAAAAAAAGCTGAAAAACTAGGTTTGCCTATCACTATACATATTATATCTGGGCTTGAATATGGTTCAGGAGTACCGACCGATTTTCCCGATCGCACCAAATATACAGAAGATTTAAAGTTACTTAATTTAAGTAACATTGTCTTCCATAAAAATATTCCGAATGCCAAAGTTCTTGAGTTATTCTCACAAAGTCATTTTCAATTAATGGCAACATTACATGATACTTACGGATATAGTATTGTCGAAGGTTTTACAGTTGCTACACCCGCGATTACAACGAATGTATGTGCATTACCAGAGTTTATTCGTCATGGGGAAAATGGATATATTTTAGAATTACCAATTAATGAAATTAAGCATTGGAGTAATTGGTTGCACGGAGAAAAAACTAAAACTGATGAATATTGGGATATTGTGAATAGCACTTATGACTATCTAGCAGATCAAGCATTACAGCAAATTTTACATTTTCTGGATAGAGGAGATAAAAGAGAACATTATGAATCCTTAAGTGCAGGAGCATTAGCTCAAGCCCAAAATGTACATAACTCCGAAAAACAAAATGATTTATTGGACAATCTTTATGCAGCAGCAGTATGAATAATTAAAAATGAAAAAGCAAAACTACCTCAGAAAATTATGAACAATTGTCCTTTGATTTCCGTAGTGATTCCAACCTACAGCCGAGAGGAACCACTACGGGATAGTATTGTAGATGTCCTCAAACAGGACTATCCGAACTTTGAAGTTTTGGTAGTAGATCAAACAGACAAACACCAACCAGAAACTCAAGCGTACTTAGAAGAACAGGCGGCAGCAGGTAAAATTAAATGGTTGCGCTTAGGTTGGGCAAGTTTGCCAGGAGCGCGAAATTATGCTGTGCGGCGATCGCTTGGTGAAATAATACTGTTTATTGATGATGATGTTCAGTTAACACCTGGATTTTTGGCAGCTCATGTGAAGAACTATTTGCAAAACCCAGAGGTGGGGGCTGTTGCTGGGCGAGTCTTTGACAGAATGAAATTAGGTGATTCTGGAGGAGAGATGCAGATTGAATATCTACCTCCCCAAGCTATGGATCCTGGAATTGCTTGGTATCATATTGATTTAGTACACACAACTAAACCCCAGCAAGTATTAACAGCTAGGGGTTGCAATATGTCTTTTCGCCGCGAAATTTTTACTAAGCACGGACTGAGGTTTGATGAGAGGTTTTGCGGTAGTGCAGTGCGGGAAGAATCAGATTTTTGTTTGCGAGTGCGGCAAACGGGATATAAAATTTGGTACGACCCAGAAGCCCATTTAGTGCATTTAGGCGAAGAAACTGGAGGTTGCCATGATATTAGTATGCGATCGCTCAAATATCAAATAACCTTCTACCACAATCATTTCTTAATGGGGCTAAAAAACCTCACTGTTACCCAAGCTTTACGCCTATACGCCCGTTTATTTGACTGTCACGTTTTAGGACGCCCACCTTGCCATAAAAGCGGTTCTCCCATCAAAATCGCTACTCGCTCCGTTTTCTACACTTTGGGTTTTCTTAAAGCCTTGGGTACTGTCATCCAAGCAATATGGAATGATGGGCAAATTTATAGTCGCCTTGATAAACAAGTTTAGTAATTAGTCATTGGTCGTTATAAACAACAAATGGCTATTAACAAATAAAAACTATTAAATATAAATGAAAATTTTAGTTGCTAGCCACACTTATATTGTAGACCTCAACTGTGAAAAATTACGCCAATTATCTCAACTAGAGCCGGAAGTTGAAGTCACAGTCATAGTTCCAAAGCGCTGGAAACCAGGTGGTGTACAAAATAAAATTATTGAAACTGAATACCGCGATGAAGGCAGATTTAAAATTGTTCCAATATCTAATTTTAGTCAAAATCATCAGGGACTTCTCACTTTTGGTGCTGATTTAATATCTTTGTTGCGGGAATTTCGCCCTCAAGTTATTCAGGTAGAGCAAGGCTCTAGAGGCTTATCTTATACTCAAACGATTGTCTTAAATCAGTTATTAGGACTAAAAGCAAAAAATGTTTTCTTCACTTGGTGGAATCTACCTTATGAACTGAAATTACCAATTGCTTTACTAGAAAAGTATAACCTCAACCATAGCCACGGCATCATTTCTGGTAACCAAGATGGAGCAGATATTTTAAGACAGCGGGGATATCAAGGCCCAATTAAAGTCATGCCGCAACTTGGTGTGGATGAAAAGCTATTTACTCCCAAATTCCAACCAGATTTAGCTACTAAATTGGGTATTGAAGAAGGAAGTTTTGTGGTAGGTTTTGTGGGACGCTTTGTGCAAGAAAAGGGTTTATTAACTCTTTTGCAAGCATTAGTTACATTAAAAAATAAACCTTGGAAGCTACTGTTGCTAGGGCGCGGAGAATTACAAGCAGAATTAATTAAAATTGCTGCAAAAAATAACATTCAAGAACGATTAATTTTGGTAGAAAGTGTTTCCCATGATGAAGTTGCTAATTATATAAACTTAATGAGTACTTTAGTACTCCCTTCTGAAACAACTTACAAATTTAAAACCTTAACTTCTGCTGGCTGGAAAGAGCAATTTGGTCATGTGTTAATTGAGGCTATGGCTTGCCAAGTACCTGTTATAGGTTCTAATTCTGGTGAGATTCCTCATGTAATTGGTGATGCTGGTTTAGTTTTTCCTGAAGGTGATTTCCAAGCTTTAGCTAATTGTTTAGTTCAATTAATGGAAAAACCTGAGCTAGCCCAGAGTCTTGGTGAGATGGGTTATCAAAAAGCAATAGTTAAATATACAAATAAAGCTTTAGCTAAACAACAATTAGAGTTTTATAGAGAACTTATTATTAGTCATTAGTTATTCAAATTATTACAAATTTTAATTGTAGGGGATAAGAGTTTTTATGTTCACGCAGAGACGCATTCGCGTAGCATCTGTCTGCGACACGCTGCGCGAACGCAGAGAAGACGCAGAGAGTAAGAGGAGGTTTATCTATTTTGTAGTTTATATTTTGTTTAATGTAAGAGGTTTATTAGTTAAGTGAAAAATCACAGAAAATTGAAAATTCTGCAAATTGTCCCCTCAATTTCTCTGATTTATGGTGGCCCTAGTCAAATGGTATTAGGGCTAGCCCCAGCATTGAAAAAAGAGGGAGTAGAAGTTACAATTCTCACGACTGACAGTAATGGCGATACTGGGCAGAAACCTTTAGATGTTCCCTTAAATCACCCAATCAAACAAGATGGCTATGAAATAATTTACTTTCGTTGCGCCCCATTTAGACGTTACAAATTTTCGTTGGACTTATTACGGTGGCTAAAGCGTCATGCTCACGAGTTTGACATAGCACATATCCATGCTTTATTCTCCCCTATAAGTAGTGCTGCTGCAATTGTGTGCCGTCAGCAAAATCTACCTTACATTTTGCGTCCTTTGGGTACTCTCGATCCGGCTGATTTACGCAAGAAAAAACAATTAAAACGGCTTTATGTTGCTCTTTTAGAACGTCAAAATTTAGCTGGTGCAGCAGCAATTCACTTTACCAGCTATCAAGAAGCCAAAATATCAGAAAGATTTGGAGTATCAACCTCAGATTTGGTAATTCCCTTGGGGGTTAAAGAACATGGGGGGAGAGGAAGAGGGGGAGAGAAGAAAAATATTGTGCGTCAGCAATTCAATATTTCGGCTGATATTCCTTTGGTGCTGTTTATGTCGCGAATTGACCCGAAAAAAGGGTTGAATCTGTTGATTCCAGCGCTAGAAAAGCTATTAGTAATGGGTGAAAAATTTCACTTTATTTTAGCTGGGACAAATCCCCAAGATCCAGATTATGAACAAAAAATAATATCGCAGATACACAATTCACCATTGCGATCGCACACTACAATCACTGGCTTTGTGACTGGTGAATTAAAAGTTAGTTTACTGCAAGCTGCTGATTTATTTGTCTTGCCTTCTTACTATGAAAATTTTGGGATTGCTGTAGCTGAAGCAATGGTAGCAGGAACACCTGTAATCATTTCCGACCAAGTGCATATTTGCCAGCAGGTGGTTGATAGTCAATCGGGCTGGGTGGGTGCAACAGATGTACAAGCACTTGTAGAGTTACTACAAGAAGCTTTGCAAAATCCCGCCGAACGTCAACGTAGAGGATTAAACGCCCAACAATACGCATTACAGCATTTTAGTTGGGATGCGATCGCTAAGCAAACAATCCAAGCTTACCAGGAAATTTTGACAAACTAAGTTTAAAAAATGAGAACTTTCTCATCAATTTGTATCCTCTGTCTCCCTGTCTGAAAGTACTGACAACTTAAAATTTTGTTTCAAACAGCTAATGCCCGATTGGAAAACGGGTGTTTTATGTCATGATGGCAAAGTAGAACACATACGCCTTTTTAACTACAGGGAATCTCGCATGGCTCTCCGTCTAGGTGATACAGTACCCAACTTTACGCAAGCCTCTACACACGGCGACATAAATTTTTACGAATGGGCAGGTGACAGCTGGGTTGTGCTGTTCTCTCACCCTGCTGATTTTACACCTGTTTGTACTACAGAGTTAGGCACAGTTGCCAAGCTAAAACCAGAATTTGACAAGCGCAACGTGAAAGCGATCGCTCTGAGCGTTGATAATGTAGAATCTCACAAGGGATGGGTGGGAGATATCGAAGAAACTCAAAGCACCTCCCTCAATTACCCAATTTTGGCAGACGCAGATCGTAAGGTTTCTGACCTTTATGACATGATCCATCCTAATGCCAATGCAGCTGTGACAGTGCGATCGGTTTTCGTTATTGACCCCAATAAAAAACTTCGTCTTAGTTTCACCTACCCTCCCAGCACTGGACGCAACTTTGACGAACTTTTGCGGGTGATTGATTCTTTACAACTGACTGATAATTACAGCGTCGCAACGCCAGCTGACTGGAAAGACGGCGATGATGTTGTAATCGTCCCCTCACTCAAAGATCCAGAAGTACTCAAACAGAAATTTCCCAAAGGCTATGAGGAAGTTAAACCCTACCTGCGGATAACTCCTCAGCCTAACAAGTAAGTTTGGTAAGCTGATCCAATTTATTTCGCACATGAGGCGCAAAGGCACAAAGTTAGAATTGCGTGCTTTTGCGTCTTTACGTGAAGAAAAATAATCGAAATTAAAAACCTTTAAGATTAACTCTTAGCCAAAGATCATGTTTGACGACAAGCTGCCACAAGTTTAAACACCAAATTACCGTTTCCTCTTCTATCCCTACGCCATTGAAGCTGTAAAACTTTATTTGCTAAGATTCCAGTGCGAAAACATTGAAACAGGGCAACTCATCATCACCATGCCAACATCTACACTTGACGGTAAAGACGCAGCAGCAATCCAAGCCGCAACAGATGGGGTTGCTGTATGCGATCGCTCCCATTGGGGACGCATCAAAGTCTCTGGCGATGATCGACTCCGCTTCTTACACAACCAAAGTACTAGTGATTTCCAAATACTTAAGCCAGGACAAGGATGCGATACGGTTTTCGTCACTTCTACAGCTAGGACAATTGACTTAGTAACCGCTTACGTAAGAGAAGACGCGGTAATCCTGTTAGTCTCACCCAACCGCTGCCAATTTTTGATGGAATGGCTGGATAAATATATTTTCTTCGCCGACAAGGTGGAATTATCTGACATTACTACTTACACCAACACCTTCAGTCTCATAGGGCCAGGAAGCGATGCAGTGATAGAAAAGTTGGGTGCTAGTGAACTAATCGGACAGCCTTACGGTAATCACCAAGTATACACAATTGCTCCTGCTGAGGGTGTGCGGATTGCTGTGGGTAGTGGGTTAGCTTCTCCTGGATACACCTTGACTTTTCCTTATACTGACAAAGCAACAGTCTGGAACAAAATTTTAGAGGCTGGGGCAGTCGAGATGAGCGATCGCGCTTGGGATGTGTTGCGAATTTTACAAGGACGCCCCGCCCCAGATGCCGAACTGACAGATGATTACAATCCCCTGGAAGTAGGTTTGTGGCAGACTATTTCTTTGAGCAAAGGCTGTTATATCGGGCAAGAAACTATTGCTAGATTAAACACATATAAAGGTGTAAAACAATACCTTTGGGGAATTAAACTAAATGATTATGCGGAAGTAGGAAGTGCGATCGCGATCGGAGAGGAAAAAGTTGGCAAACTTACCAGTTTTACAGAAACTGCTGATGGCTACTTTGGACTGGGTTATATCCGCACTAAAGCTGGTGGCGTTGGTTTGAAAGTCCAAGTAGGAGAAACAGAGGGAGAAATAGTAGAAATTCCCTTTGTTTCTCATGAATACCCCTAATTCTGTGTAGTTGACATTCGAGATTTAAATAAAAATATTGTCCTCTCGCTCTCCTTTAGTACCCTGACAAAATTCATCCACCCAAGAAGCTAAACTGCGGGCATTAGTGCTATGTGATAACTTTACTTTGCTCTTAATGTCCTGGGGTTGGGTGTTTAAAGGTTTGTGTTCGCGGGAAATCTCACTAGTTAATACTGATGATGGGACTGTCTTGGCTTTGCTATTAACTTGAGTAGTAATAACCAGTGATGCTCCCATAGGTAACCGCCCAAAGGATAGTGGTAAAGCCAATCGCATATTATTACCGTTACTCTTAACGTCAGTATTAATTACCAACGACCTGACTGGTTTGTTTTGGTGGACTAAACCAGAGTCTGGCTTGGTGGAATTTGGCATCTTTTGAGGATACCCAGGAGAAGTCTTAGTCGCAACTGCTACCAATAGCCCTGGTTTGGGTGTGTCACTAACTTCAGCAGTAGCTGTTAATGATGACACAGGTTGGTAAGCTAACTTTGGAGTGTCTAGCGTCTTGACAGCAGACTGGCGAGTTACCTGAGTTGCAATCGCGACTGATGGTACAAGTTCCTTCTGAAAACTTTTATCTTGTGTAGACTCGCTTTCTACTTGGTTTGCAACAGTAGAATGCTCTGATTTGATTAAACGTAACTCTTCACCAGGATTAAAGTTGAGGCCTAAAGCTGCGACTATCTTATCTGGATTGTTATTTAGCTCCAGGAGAAAAGGAAGTAGCTGCTCAAACTGCGGCTCTAAAACAGACAGCGTTGTCACAATTAAACCAGACGAAGGACGCCGCACTCCATCGTAAGTAGCCCAAATTTGGATTTTGTCAAGCCAAGAACTATTTTGCTCATAGTAACTCAGCCACTTCAGTTTCAAGGATTGACGCAGCTCCTGGATATTCATTAGATGCCTCACTTCAGTCAACAAGAGTGCAGACTTTTAAATTGTTAATTAGCTTTTTTAATTCGCTTTATCCCTGGGGATGAAACCGATAATAGAGCATTTTTTTGACACTTTCACCACCTAGTAGATGTTGTTCTAGCAGTAGAGGTACTTCATTAGGTCGAACAGCGTTATACCAAACCATATCGGGTAATACTAAAACCATAGGGCCATTGCCACATTGCCCCAAACAACTGCTAGCAGTTATTGTCACTCCAGGGATTGGCAAAGCTTTAAAAGCTTCTAGTATCTTGGCTGCGCCTTGCTTTTTACAAGTACGATTTTGACACACCCTTACACATTTAGAAGAGGGTTCATCTGTTTTTGGGGAGTGTGATGGTTGAGTTGTGTATGACATTTTTTAACAAAGCATTTCAGACACAAAAAATTCAGAAGAGGGGAAAATAAATCAATTAAAAAGTACCGGAGTTATGAACGCCAAAAGACACCGCTCAGACTTTTCTACAAGCGGAGCATCTCCAACTCCACTCAAAATGCAAAATTCAAAAATAGGACTCTTGATTTTGAGTTTTGAATTGGAGCGCAACACTGATTAATCTATCGACAATCCTTTTGAGGCTAGCCACTCGCGGTTGAATATCCGTGACTGATACCGAGAGCCACTATCACATAAAATAGTGACAATCGTATGTCCTGGGCCCAGTTGCTTGGCTAGGGCAACAGCTGCGGCAACATTAATACCAGTGGAACCACCCATTAATAGCCCATCTTTCCTTAGCAGTTGGTAAACTACCCGTAAAGCTTCTGTGTCATCTACCTGGATGGCATCATCAGCAGGTGCGCCTTCCATATTGGCAGTGACGCGACTGTTACCAATGCCTTCAGTAATAGAACTTCCTTCTATCTTGATTTCGCCAGTTTTAACATAGCTATAAAGTCCGCTACCCAACGGATCGGCAACAACGCATTTTATCGCCGGATTTTGTTCTTTTAGGTACATCGCTACACCAGCAAAAGTACCGCCAGTACCAGTTGAGGTTGTCCATGCATCTATTTTACCATCTGTCTGCGTCCAAATTTCTGGGCCTGTGGTTTCGTAGTGAGCGCGGCGGTTGGCTAAATTATCAAACTGATTTGCCCAAATAGCATTTTCTAACTCAGCAGCTATTCTGCCAGATAGCTTGACGTAATTATTCGGATCTTTGTAAGGTACAGCTGGCACAGGACGAACTTCTGCCCCCAGTGCTGTGAGTGCATCTATCTTTTCTTGAGACTGGGTATTGGGAATAATAATGAGGCATTTGTAGCCTTTAGCATTGCAAATATGTGCCAGCCCAATGCCAGTATTACCAGCGGTTCCTTCGACAACAGTACCACCGGGTTTGAGCAAACCTTGCTCTTCTGCCTCTTTGATAATGTAAAGTGCGGCGCGATCTTTAACAGAACCGCCTGGATTAAGAAATTCTGCTTTAGCGAGGATTTCACAACCTGTTTCTTCACTGAAACTATTTAACCGAATCAGCGGTGTGTTGCCAATAGTGCCAACAAATCCATCTTTGATATCCATGTTGAATTTAGTTAAGTCAGGTGCATATAAAAATTTTGGCTTATAGTGGTGGCAGGATATACGCTTTATTAAACTTCAACAGTAACGCGATCGCTCCCACACTTTACCTAAATTCAGCATAAACCCAGGCAATACGCGATCGCCTCTAACACTGGCAGTATTTGCTGGATATTTTTCTAGTAGACCAGGACAATAAATATAGACTCGGCGATGCTTGCGGTTAATTAGCAAGCCTAGTTGTACTCCTGGTTACCTCATATATTCCTTTATTTTCTCCTTTAACAAGGTAAGAGACGCGATGAATCGCCATCTCTACAAGGGGTAATGGGGTGGTTGTTCGCGATGGGCTATGCCCCGCCGTAGGCATCGCGTTCCCAATTGATTGGGTTATTGATAATATATTCTCTAATTTTCTCAAGGGCGAATTCATCACGAATTATGTTGTCATGAAACCTTTCTTGCCATCCAAAACCTTCATAGATTTGATTAATTTCAAATGTACATCGTCCTTTGTACCATCTAACAATTTTAGAAAGGGAATTTTTAGACAACATCGGATTAAATAACCCAGTAATCCCACCCCGTTGGCCATCCCCCTTTGTAGAGACGCGATTCATCGCGTCTTCTTCCTGTGTTCGTGGATTCATCACGCCCTCTTCTCGTATTTGATTAATAACCAAAATCCCATGAATATGATTAGGCATGACGCAAAATGAATCTATCTGGCAATTAGAAAAATGATTAGGAATCTCGTCCCACAATTTCTGAACAATTTCTCCAATTGGTGATAACTGCATTTCACCCTGTACAACCTCACCAAAAAAGCATTTTTTACTGTCGGTGCAAATAGTAACGAAATATCCGGCATTGCTAGCATAACTCCATGCTGGTAAACGGGTTGCATCAATGCGATATTTACCTTTGTATTTAGGTTTGTTGTTTTCTGGTTGAGAATCGTAATGATTCATGGTTACATCTTTGATTGATACAAAAATTTATGCAATTATTGCCTTGCATTGATGTAATTGCCAATCCAGAAAACTCGGAATTATTTGCGCTATGTAAATGATGGGAAGGAAGAAGACGCGATTCATCGCGTCTCTACAATATGGTCTATTTGTTACATTCTCTTTTCAAATTGGTATAAATGTGGTGTTTATCGATTGTATGGAATACGGTTCGGGTTTTTTGATAAAAATCATACATGACAAAAACGCTTTGTAGAGACGGCGATTTATCGCGTCTCTCTTGTTCGTCCACAACACAAGTCCATTCATCCACAAAACAAGTCCATTCATCCACAAAACAAGTCTATTCATCCACAAAACAAGTCCATTCGTCCACAACACAAGTCCATTCGTCCACAACACAAGTCCATTCGTCCACAACACAAGTCCATTCGTCCACAACACAAGTCCATTCGTCCACAACACAAGTCCATTCGTCCACAACACAAGTCCATTCGTCCACAACACAAGTCTATTCATCCACAACACAAGTCCGTTCTCAACAATTTTTTGTCTAGCGGCGTGTAATTACTGAGATAGCAGATCAACTTAATTAAAAAAAATACTTTTTTTCGCAAGTTTTACTGAACCGCTACATTATCCTATTGAGACACTCTAGAAAGATAAAGTTTAGTAAAAGGTGTGATTGATGCCACGCAAAAAAAGAAGCTCTCCCGTGCTAGAAAAAACTGAGCAGAAAGTAATCGGATTTAAATCGATTGATTCTAGCCTTGACTTTGGTGATTCCATCAGTTTAAAGCATTTAACCCAGTTAACTGGGCAACTCCGCAACCAGATTGACCAGTATAATATGATGCTAACTGCTCTTGACACAGCAAAGGCAGAAATAGAAACCCTTGAAAAGGCCATTCGGGAAACCTCAGAACGCTTAGTCAGTGGTGTGGTGTCGAAGTATGGCAAAGACAGCCGGGAATACGAGATGACAGGCGGGGTACGCAAAAGCGACCGCATTCGTAAAGCCACCATCACCCGGTTAAAATCGGCCGCAGACTTAAAAGCGACTTCTACACAGACGGCGTAATGAGCAACAAGTAGGCATCATTCACCGTGAATGATGCTGCACCTTAGCTTCGCTTTGGTTCTGGGAAGCAGCACTAACGCAATTTGTGATTAACCCACCGACTGAAGCGATCGCACTAAAGCTTAACACCAAAAAGTCAACATTTTTCTGGAAAGCAGGTACATTTTGTAGTAGTTAGCTCCAGCTTAAATTTAAGAGGAAATGAAAATTAAAATAGTAATTTTACTGGGGTTGTTAAATATTTACATAAGTTACTATACAGCATGATTCATGAGTGAATACTATTGCAGTACTAGCATAGGTGTCTTACAAACTATTTTTTGAATCACAAAAAAGTAAACACTAATTAAGGTGTAATTATGAGTGATCAAGCAGCTACTGACAGATTCATTAAAGATTTAGAGCGTGTTGCTCAAGTACGCTTAGAAATTTCTGGATGTTTAGAGAAACTCGCTCAAACAATAAATAAAGCTGAATTAGCTGGTGAAATCTCATCAGGAAAGCTGAGTTTAGAACGCAACATAGAAGATATTACAGTAGCTAGTAAAAACCTTAAGCAAGGTGTGTTTCGCCTATTAGTATTGGGCGATATGAAAAGGGGAAAAAGCACTTTTTTAAATGCCTTAATTGGCGAAAACTTATTACCGAGTGACGTTAACCCTTGTACAGCAGTGTTAACAGTTTTACGTTATGGGTTAGAAAAGAAAGTCACAATTCATTTTAATGATGGAAAAAGACCTCAACAGCTAGATTTTCAAAGCTTTAAATATAAATACACTATAGATCCAACTGAAGCTAAAAAACTAGAACAAGAGAAAAAACAAGCATTTCCTAATGTTAATTATGCAGTAGTTGAGTATCCCTTAACACTGCTAGAAAATGGCATTGAAATCGTCGATAGTCCAGGGTTGAATGATACAGAAGCACGTAACGAATTATCTTTAGGCTATGTAAATAATTGCCATGCAATTCTGTTTGTGATGAGAGCCTCTCAACCTTGTACTTTGGGTGAGCGTCGCTACCTAGAAAATTACATTAAAGATAGAGGATTAACGGTTTTCTTCTTAGTCAACGCCTGGGATCAAGTGCGAGAATCATTAATTGATCCAGATGATGTAGAAGAATTAAAAACATCTGAAGATAGATTGCGGCAAGTATTCCAAGCGAATTTGGCAGAATATTGTTATGTAGATGGTCAAGATATTTATGACGAACGTGTGTTTGAGCTTTCGTCAATTCAAGCACTCAGGCGACGGCTGAAAAATCCCCAAGCTGACTTAGATGGTACTGGCTTTCCTAAGTTTATGGAAGCGCTAAATACTTTTCTAACTAGAGAAAGAGCGATCGCAGAACTTCGTCAAGCCAGAACCTTAGCTAGACAAACTTGCAACCATACCATTGAAGCAGTTGCCAGAAGACTACCACTACTTGACCAAGATGTAAATGAATTGAAAAAACGAATTGATTCTGTAGAACCTGAGTTTAACAAACTCACAAATATCTGCAATCAATTTCAAAAAGAAATTCTCAACACAAGAGATACGCAAGCACGAAAAATTTCTGAATCTTTTCGCAGTTATGTTTTAAACTTAGGTGATACCTTTGAAACTGATTTCTTGCGCTATCAACCAGAATTAAATCTGTTTGATTTCCTGAGTAGTGGCAAACGCGAAGCTTTTAATGCCGCACTTCAAAAAGCCTTTGAACAATATATCACTGATAAACTTGCTGCTTGGACTTTAACGGCTGAAAAAGGTATCAATACAGCTTTTAAAGAACTTTCTCGTAGTGCTGCACAGTATGGCGCGTCTTACATTCAAGTCACAGACCAAATTACCGAAAAACTCACAGGACAACAAGTCAAAGTTGACGCTGACCCTAGTACAGAAGATTATAACTCTCCTGGATGGGCAAAATGGGCAATGGGATTGTTATCTTTGACAAATGGTAATATTGCCGGTGTTGCAATGGCTAGTGCAGGGTTTGATTGGAAAAATATCTTGCTGAATTACTTTACAGTACTTGGTATTAGCGCCCTAATAGGAACAATATTTAGCCCTATCTTAGCTCCTCTTTACATTCCTTTGCTAGGGTTAGGTGTCGGTTTTTTACAAGCAGATCAAGCTCGAAAACAGTTAGTTAAAAGTGCAAAAAAAGAATTAGTTAAACATCTCCCACAAGTTGCACAAGAACAATCGCAGATTGTGTATGATGCAGTCAAAGAGTGTTTTGACTCTTACGAGAAAGAAGTCAGTAAACGGATAGATGATGATATTGTATCTCGTAAATCTGAATTAGATAATTTGGTTAAGCAGAAAGGAACACGGGAAATTAACCGTGAGGCTGAGTTAAAAAGGTTAAAAACTTTACAAGAAGATGTGATAGCCCAGTTGCAAAAAATTGAAGCGTCCTATAGTAATTTATTAGCTTACTATAGTTGAAAAATTATCTTTAATTCGCTAATAAGCTTAATTAAGAGAAAATGACAACACAGATAAACACAGATATTAATCTATCTGTGTTTATCTGCAATTATAAATCTGCTTATACCAGAATTTTGTAATAAAAGCTTATATAAAACTATGTACCAAAAGGATGAAGGTTATAAAAATTTAGTAGATTCTCTTAAATCTGCGTCTACATTACTAAATTTAGAGCGGAAATCGCAACTGCACCAAGATATAATTACCATCTGCAATCATCTAGCTAACCCCAGCTTTCGGATTGCGGTATTTGGCCCCTTTAATTATGGCAAGTCTACTTTACTCAACGCCATATTGGGAAATCGCACGTTACCGATTGATTTAATTCCGACAACAGGTGCAGCAATTACTGTCAAATATGGTACTGATGTACGAACTCGGATCATGTTGCGAGACGGTACAGAAGTTTACCGCAGTGGTACAGAAGTTTTAAAACAATTTGCTATTCTAGGCGGCAACAGACAGATGCGAAAAGATGTAGCGTCTATAGAAGTATTTTGTCCGCATCCCTTCTTAGAAACGGGTGTAGAATTGCTCGATTTACCTGGAACCAATGACAGAGAAGATCAAGATAATTTAGTCCGGGAACAACTTTTAAGTGCAGATTTAGTAGTGCAATTATTAGATGCTCGTAAGTTAATGACACTAGGTGAACGGGAAAACTTGCGAGATTGGCTATTAGATAGAGGCATTAAAACAGTTATATTTGTTGCTAATTTTATTAACTTGCTTGAGCCTGAAGAACAAAAACAAGTCAAAAATCGTTTGTTGTTCGTTGCAGAAAGTTTTCGAGCAGAATTACCCCCAGGTTTTAGTAATTTATATCGCGTTGATGCCTTACCTGCTTTAAGAGCTAGATTAAAAGGGGATGTTGCAGAAGCAAGTAGTAGCGGTTTGGCAGCTTTTGAAACCGCTTTGCAAAATATAGTGAGTATTTTACAACAAAATCGTGGGGGTGTGCGCTTGCCAAGAGTGCAGGCGATCGCATCTCAAATATTACAATTATTAAAAGCTAAAATTGACCCTATTCTTAATGAAATCAAATCATTTGATGATAAAGAAAATGCCAAAATTGAAATTAAACAAAAAGCCGCCAACCTAATTAGTAAAGGTTTTGCTACAAATGTAGGAGAGTTACGTGATTGGCTAAGTTTACCGAAACTGCTTACAAAATATCAGGCTGAGGCTGCGATCGCATTAGCAGAAAATAACTTTGAAACTTGGCAAACAAACACTCTTAGAAAAGACTTGATAGAGCTACAGCTAGCTGTAGTTAAATGGCTCTATCAAGCTTACAATTTTTTCCAAGAAGAACGACCAGAAGACTTATTAATTCCCTTTCCTAGCGAACCGCAAGTAAACCTACCCCCAAAACCAAGTAACATTGATGATTTGAGTGAAACTGGTGCAGTAGCAGTTGGTAGTGGTATTGGTTGGTTGTTGGGTGGGCCTGTAGGAGCGGCTGTAGTTGGTAGTATTTCATATTTATTAAATAAGAATATTCAAAAACAAGATGATAAACAAGCAAAAGAATCTTATCATCAGCAGATCGCTCAACTTTGTATAGCAGCAACTGAAGATTATTTATCTCATTTTAGTAGTAAAGGTTTAGCAATTTTAGCTGATTATGAACAGAGAGCTAAAAAAATAATTCGTTTTAAAGTCAGTGAAGAACCCCAAGAAATAAAGAATAAACGTGAATATTTACAGCAGTTACAAAATAGTTTTAATTTTTTGTTGCAAGAATTGGGAAATGGAAGTCTAAACATGAATCATCAACCTTATAGAGAAATATTAAAACGTAGTAATACTAATAGAGAATATTTTCCCCAAGTGGAGACAGTTCAATCTTCCTCATCGCAAAATACTTTTAACAAACAACGGCAAGAAACTACTGTTAATCATAAGACTGAAAAAAAAATAGAATCTCCACGTCAGCAAGTTTCCTCACCTCCACCACCACCAAAAGCTGTTCCTTCACCAAGCCGAGAAGAGGTAGAGGCGAAGTTTTTTGCTTGGGAACTCGATGAAGAAATAGCACAGATGAAATCAGAAATGCGCTTTCCTGGTTCTCAGGCTGGAAAAACACAAGAAACAAATCAAAGTAACAAAGTACCTAATCAACCTAAAAACCAAGCTGAAAAAGATAAAATTACTCGCGCTTATAGCATTTTAGGATTGCAATCAAGTTCTTCTTTGGCTGAGGTAAAACAAGCTTATCGTAGCTTAGTTAAAAAATGGCATCCAGATTTATTTGTCAATCAGCCACAACTGCAAAAACAAGCTCAAGAGAAAATGCACTTATTTAATGAAGCTTATACACTTTTATCTGATAAATTGAATTAATTAAATAGTTCTTAACTTTAACTGAAGAAATAAGCGATCGCTCTTTTTCAAGCTTGTTTAATCGGCTAGAAATATTAACAGTCCAAATAAGTTGAAAAAGCGATCGCCCCTCTTCCTACATAAATAAGCATTGTTTATATAGCCCCAGAATTTTATTCTGAGGGCATTTTTTTTACTAACCCTCTGCTAAATTTGCAAACGCCTGTACAACTAACTCCTTTGCCTTAGCATCTAAACGTAGCCAATCCACTTCACCTACTTCATCAATTAAACTAGTATCAATAGCAACTTCTTCCTCATCTGGGCTGTAATTAAGAAAACATACTTGATAACACAAATCCCATAAATCGATACTCGCTTGTTGCTGTTGACGCTGCAAAAGCAGATGATATCCTGGATGGGGCATTGGGAGACGAGTAAGAGTCTTTCTGATTTCATCTGCTTCTTGTGGTGTTGCAGTTTCCATTTCTTCCAATAGCCGAGTCACCAGTGCTTTGATTTCATTAGTAGTATCAGCCGGCCAAATTAATACATCGTGGTAAGTTCCCGTCCAGTTAGATTCGTCCAACTGCTTACGAATATTATCAACAACGCGAATGAAAGCAGGTTGCATGAGGAGTTCAGCCTGCTGCCATGCAACTGAGTCAGTTATTTTAGGTAGCATTTTTCGTCAAAAAAGATACTTAAAGAAATTTAACGAACAGAATTTATTAAAAAACTGCGTTTTTACTCTAAATATTTTCTCAAAATAGCGGATTTCATTGAAGAAAATTTGGAGATATTTATTACCATCAGGGAAATTAGGTGTGAAAAACTGGGAAGGGAAATATGATAGGTAAGCTATTAGACCATCGTTATCAAGTAATTAGAGTCCTGGCGACGGGAGGATTTGGACAAACCTACATTGCCCAAGATACTAGGCGGCCAGGTAACCCCATCTGCGTTGTTAAGCACCTCAAACCCGCAAGTTCTGACCCTAAAGTTTTTGACACCGCCAAGCGCTTGTTCAATAGCGAAGCTGAAACTCTAGAACATTTGGGCAACCATGATCGCATACCCCGTTTGCTAGCTTACTTTGACGAGAACCAAGAATTCTATTTAGTACAAGAATTTATAGACGGACATACTTTAACAGAGGAACTAATCCCTGGTAGATGCTGGAGTGAAAGCCAGGTAATTCAACTATTACAGGAAGTTCTGAGTATTCTGGAATTTGTTCACCATCAAGGCGTGATTCACCGCGACATCAAACCGGATAATATCATCCGTCGCGCCTCCGACAGTAAATTAGTTTTAGTAGATTTTGGCGCAGTCAAGCAATTGCGAAACCCAATAGTCACAGTTGGCGGTCAACCTACAGCCACTGTAATTATTGGCACACCTGGCTATATGCCTACAGAACAAGGGCAAGGCAAACCCCGCCCCAACAGTGATATTTATTCTCTAGGAATCATTGCTATTCAAGCATTAACGGGAGTATCGGCAACAGAATTACAAGAAGACCCAGAGACGGGGGAAATCCTCTGGCAGCATTTAGTAACGGTGAATCCCCGATTGGCATCAGTGTTAACTAAGATGGTGCGTTATCACTTTAAAGACCGTTACCAAAACGCAACGGAAGCACTGCAAGCAACTCAAGAAGTGAATAATCCTGTTCCTGCACTTTCAATCAGTCAAGAATCCTCAAAAAATTCTAGCTATCAAGGAACTAAATCCCAACCTGAAGTATCTCGACAGCAAACCATTGCACTTGCACCAGCTAATCCTACACCTGCAAAACCTATTAGTAAAGACTCTAACAAACCCGACCCTTGGCCACTATTAATTGGCTTGGCATTAGCAGGTAGTGCTGCTGCTTTAGTAGCAAATGTCTATCCAAATATCAAAAATTTAGCTGCAAATTTTACAGGCGATGATACGGCCTTAGCCAAAAATTGCTTGGCTGTTATTGCTGGTAATTCTAATATTCGTTCGGAACCTAGTGCGATTAATTCTGACAATATTGTCAAAACTGTTGGCGATAACACCAAGTTTGAGGTTACTGGTAAACGAACAAAGCGGGGTTGGATAGAAGTTAAACTTAATTCTGGACGTTTGGCTTGGGTTTACTCAGATGTAATAGTCAATAATGAACAATGGGTTTCTTGCCTACGCGATAAAGGAATTGCAATTAAGACAGTAGATGATAACAGGCTGATTGCTACTAGACCGATTCCCAAGCCAAGAGCAAAATCTCCTAATGTAGAAATTCCCCTATTTGAGAAATCAGAGGGGTTTACTTCCGACTCTGAGAAATCAGAAGAATCACAGCCTAATGATCATAGTGCCAAGATTGTAGAACAAGCAAGACAGAAGTATGAATCAGGAGATTTGCAGGGTGCGATCGCACTACTAAGGTCTATTCCTGCAAATGCTGCTTCTGGTATCAAAGAAACAGGTGCAATGATTGCCCAGTGGCAGCAAGATTGGGCTAAGGCTGACGCGCTATTTAATGATATCAATAAAGCCATTGATAACGGTAAATGGGATAAAGTTTTAGATTATAAAAACCATCCAGAAAAGTTGCCTGATACTAAATACTGGCGCAATAAAATAGAACCATTGTTTAAACAAGCAGCCGAAAATATTGTAAAACAAGCACTACCCAAAACAGACGATCAAGGTAATCAAAATAATTCTCTAAGAGAAAGACTTAAAAGAAACAAGCAAAATAACTCTCAACAGGAAATTCCTAATACTGACCAACCCCAGATAATAGAAAGTCCTGATACTGTAGAAACTCCTAACAGTAGTTTTTAATATCAAGGTTGTTTAACTACAAGCTGTTTAGGAATCTATTGGTAATAGTTAATAGTTAAATTCATTACCCTTACCTACTGGGCTTTAAACTAATCTTGTGTTTTATTGATGTTAGTAAAATGTGGCGATCACCAAGGTTCTAACTTTCATCTACTTTTTTAAACTTTATATAAAGTTAATTAATAAAATAATTGAGAGTATGGCAAAAACATACAGCAGTTTGCAAGTAAATTAAGTACAGTGTGTGAGTTTAAAAGCTAGATATAAAGCTTTTTTTACTTCTGACTCACCTCGGCTAAGCTCGGTGATCGCCGAGCGCAGTCGAGGTGCGACCACCTGAATTCTGAATTCTGCTGTATTAATAGATAGATTATGTCCAAAAACACAAAAATACCGTCCGCTTTGAACTTAGGACAGTTAAATCTGTAAAATAATTACTGATTTTTGACGTAAGCATTTAGGTAAGCGCTTAATAGCTAATATATTTTTTACCTAAATGCTTTATTTGACATTTTTATTTACAATTACAGTGGTTGCTAGCCTTGCTAACAAATGTTTCACTATCAGTGCATTTCGTCATACTCTGGGGCTTCAACTCGTCTTGCTTCCATCCGCGAAGCAGGTAAAAACTCTGCACGACGTACAGGAACTAAAGGCGGTGTAGACCCTTGGTAGGGGTGAATCACTTGTACAGTACGAGTTTGACGCGGCCGTGGTGAGAATAAAGCTAATACACCAGCTACTACAACGCCACCACCAATAGTTAGGCTCATGCCCCCCACTGCCCAAACTATAGGTGAAGACCACCAGCGATTTTGTGTCTGGGGTTCTGCTACTTTCAGTTGGGTGTTCTGCTGAGCTAATTGCAACTGCTGAGTGTTGTAATTATCGAGAAGGCGTTGATTTTGTGTTTTGAGCTGTTCGTTGTCGATTTTTAAACGCTCAAATTCCGCTTTCATCCGTTCTAAATCAACACGCTGGTCAGAACTAGGAGCAGACGGGGGTTGATTGGGATATACTGGCTGCCCATAAGGATTATAAGGATATTGCCCTGGCGGTACTGGTTGGGGTGCCACTAGATTAGAGGGCATTTGTTGGGGAACAGCGAAGTTAGATTGGATGGGAATATTTGTCCCTTTGAGTAATACGAGAGCCGCCAGCCCAGCTACGGCGACCCCGCCGATAAATGCCATACTCTCACTCATCGCCTTTGCTCCCCAACTGCGGCGTAACTATAATCATTTTTGACTGACTCACTCTCACACTCATAATTTTTTCTCTACTTAACTTGACATAATACTCAGACTATAAGCGACTGTATCAGCTAGTTTTTTTACATCCAGATATCTGATGTTAATATTCAAGACCATAACCGTCAAATTGTCCACTAAACTAAGGACAAAAAAACTACGCTGTTATACTTTTTAATCTACTTTCCCAGTCTAATCAAGTTTTAAGTATTTGTACCGCTGTTAGCGGTTTTGATGGCTGTCTTGAGACTTTGACAAAAATCCGCGATCGCACTCAATCCCTGCTCTGGTGTGCCTTCTGCCAACCGTTTGACAAAAGCACTGCCCACAATTACCGCATCTGCGCCCCAATCCCTTACCTGACGGGCGTGTGCGGCTTGGGATATGCCAAAACCTACACCAATGGGTTTATCAGTAACACCACGAATTTGTTTGAGTAAATCTGGCACTCGCGCTTCCATTTGCGATCGCATCCCTGTCACCCCGGTGAGACTGACTAAATAAATAAATCCTTGCGAGGAGCGAGCGATCGCTTCTATACGTTCGGTTGAAGTTGTGGGAGCCACAAATAAGGTTAAGTCAATACCCAACTCACTTGCTGGTTTGAGTAACCCGGCAGCTTCCTCTAAGGGTAAATCAGGTACTACCAGTCCTGCCACCCCAGCAGCGGCAATTTGCCCAAGAAATTTATCAACACCGCGGTGCAAAATTGGGTTGTAATAAGTAAATAAAACGATGGGCGATCGCAACTTGGGAGTAGTTGCTTGCAACATTTCCAGCACTTGATCCAAACTTGTACCCCTTTGCAAGGAGCGGGTAGCAGCAGCTTGAATGACTGGCCCATCTGCCAGAGGATCGGAGTAGGGTACACCTAGTTCAATAATGTCTGCCCCATTTTGATCCAGAATCTGCAACGCAGCGGCTGTTGTTTCTAAATCAGGATCACCAGCAGTAATAAACGGAACTAGAGCGCATTCTCGATTCTGTGCAAGAGTTTCAAAGCGATCGGAAATCTTAGTCATTGGGCATTCGGCATTGGGCATTGGACATTGGGCATTGGTGAGCCAGTGCAGGCTTCCTTCATTAGCAAAGCTTTTCATTCGGAGGCTCAGAACTTCGGAGTATTCCCCTTAGAATGAACTGGCGTGATTTTTCCCATAAGCAACTAGTGTAAAACCCTTTGGGCATAACTGTACTTACGCTTTGCGTCCGCTTTGCAATCACTCGAAGGGTCATTAGGCATTAGTTCTTCACAAATAACAAATGTCTAATGCCCCATGCCCTATACCCCATGATCACTTTACACCTGAGTTTGTTCTTCTTGTTCTATTTCGGCTTGAATTCGTGCTAGTTCTTCGGGAGTCAGTTCATCTAGCCGTTTTTGTAAAAAGGCTTGTTCATACTGTTCCCGCTGTTGATGGTAGGTCATTTTTTGCCCCACCGCACGGAAAAGATAGGTAGCTAACCAGCCAACTAATCCACCGACTAGTAAGACTTGGCTCCATATACCAGCTGATTGATTATCTAAACCGACAAACTGCAACATGATGTATGCCAAGCCGCCAGCTACAAAAACACCTAAGCTAATTCCAATAGCGTCAAAGCGTCGCATGAGAGTTATAACCTACCAATCTCGTTAAACTTCGATTTGTCGCCGTTGGGGTCGAAAATTTACAAACGGCGATAGAACCAATAAACCCGGAAAGAAGAAAAACACCAGAAAGTACATGAAGGCACGCTCAATGGAGCTAGCCACGTACCAACGCCACTTTAGGTAGAACAATATAGCAACAGGTACTACCAAAAGATAGGCTCCAGCCAAAATCAGATACAGTAGGGCGACAATCATATTTTATTTGTCTGAGCATCTATTTCTCATCATAGGCTGAATGCCTGAACAGAGGGAAGTACTGCCTACTGCAAAATCAACCTATTTTGCAGATTATCCCACATCCACAGAGGCCGACCACTTACCAAACGGATCGCACCGACCCAGCGATCGCTATTACTTATCTCCAGCCAATTCAACTCTCCTTTCACTAAAGCGCGTCCTGTATCTGTTAGCTGAAGTATCCGTTTATGCCAGGGTTCCTCCCTTGATTCGCTCGTAATTTCAAATGGGGGATAGCTACTTTGAAGCATTTCACCCAGCACATACCAGTACATCATGTCTCCCAAATAGGGAAGCGGTTCTTTTTCAACAACTAGAGTTCTAAAGAGTTGATCAGCAGCCATAGTTGGTTTCTCTGCGAGAATTGAGAGTGTTAGCTGTTGTGTCAAGCCCAGTCCATTGTTTATCCAAGGGAGTTCTTGGAGATGTCGCTGTAACGCCCTTGCCATTGGGGGAATTTCAGGAGTTTTGCTATTCACAATCTCGATTAGCCCTTGGGGAGATTCATTTGTCAAAGCTTGCCAAACCCGATGCCCTAATTGCAGATCCTGCCGAGTGATAGTACGCCGCTGTTGCCAAAGTGTGCGGAGTGCTTCTGATGAAAGTTGTCCCAACCCAACAAAGCGTTCAACACCAGGGAAAGCTTTGATGCAAATTAGCTCTAGGTGTTTGGGAAATGACTGAGTTTGCCAAAAGTGATGCAAGACATAAGCTAGAACTAGTTGATCGTAGGAATCATGCTCAAACCACAGCACCACTCGCTCATATTCATAGCTGCTATGCAATTGGCTGTATTCTCGTTCCAGGCGCTTGCGGGCGTCATTGAAGGTAATACCGTAGGCTTGTGAAATGAAAGCTGCTCTTGTGTTCAAAAATTGAGACATTTCCGAATCTGGAGGAACAGGGCCTTGGCAGTAGGGATCGGCAAATTCTAAAAAATCACCTTGGAAACCTGCAATCGCCAGTTTTTGTTGAATATCCGCTCCACACCGTAGATGCAGCGTCTTTAGATCAATATCGAAAGTTATATTCACACCGCTAGCGATATCCAAGCTAGCTTGATTGATACGTTGGATATGTTCCTTGAGCTTTGCCCAACTCGATAACCCATTTTCCCTAGCAATAACCAGTTGAGTATCGCTCAGTTTAGGTTGAAATGCCAGGAAATTTTTAATATCTTTAGCCTTGGGATGATACTGCTGAAAACGCCTCAGCGCTGACTCTTTGCTATTTCTGTACTCAAAGAGCAAGTCTTTTGCACGTTTTTTCTGTTGTTCAAGATTTAAGCGCTCCTCTTTCAGGGGCTGGAGCAAATTAGACATACGATCTCCTTCGATTACCGCCTGTGTCCGCTAGTCAGGCAAAGGAAAGCGTATTGTGGAAACTTTTTGTCGTGGGCGCAGCCCTTTCCGCGGACGTGGTAGCGCATTTACGCATAAACTCATGCTAACATACGTTATCTAGCTACTAGATATTGCATTTAAATGAGAACTGCAATATATTTCTAGCTGGGGAATTTGCTCAAAAAGTCAAGAATCAGATGAACAAAAATGCTGCTTATGGAGAAAACTTTTTAAATTTAGTTGCACAAAAGACGCAATTGATGGTGGAATAGATGAGGAGGTAATTGCTGCCTCTGCAAAACAAATAGAATAGTTGCCAAACATCTAAAGGGGGCGTGGCGGAATGGTAGACGCTACGGACTTAGATAACTGAGCCTTGAAGGAGAAATCCCTCAAGTGGAAGCTCTCAAACTCAGGGAAACCTAAATCTGGTAACAGACATGGCAATCCTGAGCCAAGCCCAGTAAGTTGAGATTCTAAATTTTAGATTTACGGTTAGTTTTTAATCCAATATCTAAAACTCAAAATCGAAAATTGAGGGAAGGTGCAGAGACCCGACGGGAGCTACCCTAACGTTAAGTCGAGGGTAAAGGGAGAGTCCAATTCTCAAAACCTAAAGCTGCTTAAAGCTATTAGGCAGTAGCGAAAGCTGCGAGAGAATGAAAATCCGTTGACCGTAAAAGGTCGTGAGGGTTCAAGTCCCTCCGCCCCCATTTAAAAATTAAAATCCCAAAATTATGGGTAAGGTCACAATCAAGACCGCTGTCGTGCTTCGGGAGGGTCTAGATTAAGGCTAATATTGGTCTGTGCGATCGCTAGCTTTCATCAAGTTAGTATTCAAGCGCAGAGTTAGCTAAATCAACGTGAGTTCGACGAGTGCTATGTTGACCTCTCCCCCAGCCCCTCTCCTACAAGGAGAGGGGAATAAAACGATGATTTTTTCGTTGCTCCTCCCTCTCCGAAGCGGAAAGGGAGGTTGGGAGGGAGAGGTTCATCGAACATCGAACTCACGTTAAATCAAGGCAGTATGTTTCCAGTCAAAATTCCTTTACAGCACTTAACTATAGCGGTTATTTTTGGTGTAAAGTATATTTCTCTAATCTCAAATCTGCCCCTTTCCTTAGTTACGACAGGGTAGCATTTGCTTTGCTCGAATGCTCTATGAGGTTGTGACTGTATTGCAACGAAGTCAGAAAAGCTATAGTCTCAACTCCAAAATAGTATGTCTTACTAATAAATTTAATTTATCGATTTGACAAATAAAAATATTTGCTTCTATAAGTAAAAGCTTCTAAAATCCAGTTGGTAAAGTTAGCAGCAAAAATCTAAGTTTCACTTTTTAGTCTCAACTTAAAAAGTTTGTGGCGGTGGAAAGGACTTGAACATCCTAAATTTTTTGTGTTGGTCTAGCTAGGATATTTGAGTGCCAGATTTTTGCGATCGCTAATGCGGTGGAGTAGTAATTAATAGGTGTCAATTAGTTAATTCTTGCCTATGGAACTCTTGCATAAATTTGAATACACGCTTGTTGCCCTATTAGAATTAGCGTCAAGCTACAACAGTGGAGAATCGTTGCAAATTAAAGAGATAGCGGCACTTCAAAATATACCAGTTAGGTATTTGGAACAGCTACTGCGGACATTGAGATGCGGTGGTTTAATTAAGAGTATACGTGGCACTAAAGGCGGTTATGTACTGGCACGAGAACCGCAAAAGATTACAATTCTGGATGCTTACAGATGCATTGAAGGGTTAGATGCTGTTGATACCACCCAGAAAACGGCAGAAGGTGATGTGGTAGAGGAAATATGGCAGGAAGCATCGATTGCATCTGACTCCATTTTGCAAAAATATACACTGTTTGACCTTTGTGAGCGGCGGCGAGTAAGGCAAAAACAGATGGCACTTATGTACTATATATAAGATTACAAACAAATATTTTGATTCACGAATGTCTATTAGAACAAATAGATTTTTCTGTTTGTACTATTGCATTTATCTATCTTTTGACATATAAAAATTTAATTTTATAATAACAAGCTATATATACATATAGACTATAGACAAAAATATTTTTTATATCTACGGCACTCTCACTTATGACAAGTGATTGTTAGAAATATGTTTGTCAAGGGTAAGATTTTTTGGTTGAGACTTTCCCGTCAGTTACTTCGACCGAAACGCTTGGCTTTCGTTGAAGCTTGCCTGATTGGTCTAGTTTCTGGGTTAGCAGCAGTATTGTTAGGACAAGCAGTAGACTGGGCAGGAGCGCTAAGAGTGCATATCTCTTATCGGTGGCCTGCCTATTTGGTGTTACCTGGGATTGGATTAGTAGGGGGAATCTTAGCTGGTTGGCTAGTTGAGCGTTTCGCACCTGAAGCATCAGGTAGTGGGATGTCTGAAGTAAAGGCAGTATTGGCTCGTGTGCCGATGCCGTTAAATCTGCGGATTGCTTTGGTTAAGCTGGTGAGTGCTACGCTAGTGCTGGGTTCTGGGATGCCCTTGGGACGGGAAGGGCCAACGGTGCAAATTGGGGCAGCTTTAGCAAATCAACTAAGTAACTGGGCCCCCACTTCACCAGAGCATCGTCGTCAACTGATTGCCGCCGGAGCAGGAGCAGGGTTAGCTGCGGCTTTTAATGCACCTATTGCTGGTGTACTCTTTGTCGTTGAAGAATTACTGCAAGATGTGTCAGGTATCACTCTTGGTACAGCTATTTTGGCTTCTTTTATCGCTTCAGTCATCTCCCGACTCTATGGCACTCATAGTCTGGATCTGAATCTAAATTTAGCAGTTACCCATACAACTTTCTTCGCTCAAGAAATTCCTTTTTACTTGATTTTAGGAGTGCTGGCTGGGCTACTTGGGATTCTATTTAATAAAAGTGTGCTTGCGAGTTTAGCACTTAATCGCCGCTTGCTAAGTCTGAGTTTACCCAGGCGAATTGGAATTGTTGGGTTAGTCAGCGGTGGTGTGATAGCTCTGTTGCCTGTAGCTTTTCGCAATAATGCTGGACTTAGAGAGATTTTACTTACAGGTGATGCTGACTGGCTATTTGCAGCGATCGCTTTTTTGGTTCAATTCACCCTAATTATTTTAACCTACGGCTCTGGAGCGCCAGGAGGTTTACTAGTTCCCACCTTGGGCTTGGGAGCTGCTCTTGGTTACTTAGTGGGTGCTACCGAACATAGTTTGCTGGGAATGAGTGCGGCAACAACCTATGCTCATGTAGGCATGGCTGCGTTTTTTAGCGCCGTTTCTAAAGTACCAATTACAGCAGTTGTCATTGTGTTTGAGATGACAACAGATTTTAATTTGGTGTTACCACTAATGATTGTGTCTGTGGTTGCCTATTTAGTTGCGGAAAAGATTGACCATCGGTCGCTCTATGATCTTTTATTGGAGTGGAAAGGTATTCACATCACAAAAGAACCAAGCACAGAGGGGCTGTTAGCGCAACTGAGTGCCGCAGATGTGATGCAGGCGCGTGTTGAAACTCTTTCTAGCCAGATGAGCATTGATGAAGCTGTAAAGGCGTTTTCGGACTCTCACCATCGCAACTTCCCAGTTTTAGAAAAGGGTAGAGTTGTGGGCATTGTGACTCAGAAAGATTTAGTTAGTATTGCCGCACAACACTTAGATACGGATACAGCTATTAGTCAGATTATGACACCAGAGCCTGTAACAGTAAGCCCAACAGCTACGCTGGCTTATGTGCTACAGCTACTCAATCGTTATAACCTGAGCTGCTTGCCTGTTACAGAAGGACGAAAGCTAGTAGGAATTATTACTCGCAGTGACATTATCCGCGTAGAAGCAGAGCGGCTCAGTGGCAATACACAGCAGGTAGAACCAAAATCAGCACCTTCTTATGTAATTTACCAAACTCGCGCTCCGGCTACAGGCAAAGGACGGTTGCTAGTGCCGCTTTCACATCCACAGACAGCCCAAACTTTACTGGATATGGCAGTTGCGATCGCTAAGGCTCGCAATTACGAAATAGAATGTCTCCAAGTAATTATCGTTCCACCTAACCGCGTCCCCTCTGAAACACCAGTGCAAATCAGCAAAAGCCTTCAACTTTTGCAGCGGGCAGTTTTATTAGGAGAAGATTGGCGGATTCCTGTTCACACACAGATTAGAGTTGCCCATAATGTCGCTGGGGCAATTTTGGAAACTGTGAAAGACCGACACATTGACTTGGTGTTGATGGGTTGGAAAGGGACTACATTAACTCCTGGTAAAGTTTTCAGTCGGGTGGTAGATACTGTAATTCGACAGGCGGCTTGCGATGTTGTCTTGGCTAAATTAGATGAGAAAAGAGCTTTTGACCGTTGGTTGCTACCAATGGCAGGTGGCCCAAACTCCAGCCAAGCAATTCAGTTATTACCTGCTCTTGCTTCTCTGAGCAAATCGCCCCAAATCAAGCTATGTCAAGTATTTCAACCTAATGAATCTATTCCTGATACAGGATTACTAGAAAACTCTGTTAATTTTCTCCAACGCCGAGTTAAAGGTAACGTAATGGCTACTCCAGTTCATGCTAATTCTGTTGCTGAAGCTGTACTTGACTGTGCCAAACAAAACAACAGTGATGTGATTATTCTGGGTGCTAGCCGTGAAAGTTTACTGCAACAAGTGATTCAAGGAAATATTCCAGAGAATATTTATCGTAAAAGTAATTGCACAGTTATTATGGTACGGAGTGCAACAGCATAATTCGTAATTCGTAATTAACAATTACCCAAAAAGGCTTGATACAGGAGGCTTTTAAACCTCGAACTCACATTAAAATAAGGCTATAGATTCAATCCTAGACCTTCAGATTTAGTCTAGCTTTCTTAATTACGAATTACGAATTACGAATTACGAATTACGAATTAGTATAAGGCGTTCGTCGAGCCAAGCTAAGGCAGCACCAGCGGTTTCAGCTAAAATACTAATCAGGCGGTATAGAGCGATCGCACTAATTACCAAAGCAGGAGGAAAGTGGTGCTGCAAAAGTGCGATAGCAGTTGCTTCAAACACACCTAGCCCACCGGGCGCACCAGGAACAACAAATCCTAGCAACCAAGCGCAACTAAAAGCCCCCACTAACAAAGGAATTTGACTCATATTTAGTGAACCAAGGGCAAACATAGTTAATATAAAACCTATACTACGTAGTCCTAAAAATCCTAATTCTCCTAATAAAGGGCGTAGGGGATAGCGTTCAACAGTAAAAGCAACTATTGGCTGAGCGCTAGTAGCAGATTTTTTGGCTTTCAATTTATATAAAAAGCGAATAACTGGATTTAGAAACCAAGGGTGAATTGCACAAAGTACTATAGCTAAACTCAGTAATTGTAGTATTTGGAGAACGAGGCTAGTATTAGTTGCGGCAAATTGACTCCCGAATAAGACAATGATGATTAAAGCAGCTGCTGCCATGAGTAGCGGTTCTAGCAAAACGCTTAAAGTTGCAGCACCAGCAGAAATATTGGCATTTTTTGCTGCGACAATTCGCCCGTAGTGATGCCAAATATTACCGGGCAAATATTTAGCAACGTTCGTTTTTAGGTAAACTTGAATAAACTCCGTAACTGTTACGGATTGATTTAAATCTTTTAGAACCCAAGTCCAAATCCAGCCCGCCCAAGTATGTGCTAATAAAGTCACTCCTGTGGCGATCGCCATAACTGCCCATCCTACACCATCAATGCGGATGGAAGTAACTTCTAGCCAGTTGTCCTTCAGAGCCTTACCTATAAAAAACAGTGTTCCACCTAAAATTATCCAGCGTAAAAATTGCTTCATAAATATAGTAATTTGAAGTTAGAACCAGCAGCAATGAATACTTTAAAATTAAATATTATGGTATAACAGCTACAAATTAAAAGCTTTTGAAAAAATTGTGATTTAGAAAAGTTTACGTAGCTGCTATTACTATTTTTTTACGATAAGCATCATCAATTAGGCTCGTTAAATAATATTATTCTGTTTTGATTAAGCTTTGTATAAGCTAAAATTTTAGAGTTAAATATTCTTATTTATATTTAAATTAGTATACATATGTTAAAAATTTGACTATATAACTATATCTATTTAAATTAATTTCTGGTATTGTACCTCTACATTGAGTTTATTTCTTAAGGATGATTTCAATAAATCTAAACTGTCCTCTAAAGTGAAAGTCAATTTGGATACTACTCATAAATTAAAATAGGTTCAATTTCTGCAACCAAAACCAAAACACATTATATTATTTTATATCTCTCTAAAGTTAGATCGCAAAAGTTCTTTGGTAATAAATAAAATGTGACCTACGCTAGATGTAAATAATGTTTTATCCTCCTTACTCTGGAAGAAGGGTTATTAAAAGATTCACGAACTAAAAAAAGTAGAAATGAATCCTGAATGCTAACCTAAATTCAGCAAAATCATAAGCTGATTTTTAATTGAAAGGAGGACTAGGTGAATAACGTGATTGATTTTTGGAAAAAACTGCGACTGCGCCAGATTTTAACTATATTTTTGGCTGGACTATTGTTGATAGTTAGCACTGCTTGTAGTGGAGCAAATGCTCAAGGAGCAAATCCACAAAATCCTGCTGTACAAGCTGGTGGAGCTAACAATCCTTATAAGAACGGAGGAGACAAATATACTAATTACAGAATGTCTACCGATCCGAAAGTAATAAACAAAAAAGGAGATGACCAAGCTAACTTACAGCCAAGCTCACAATTATTGATTGCCACAAATCAAGACTCAGAGATACTTTATCCAGGTGCTGAAACTCCTGAAGGTAGAGTTGAAAAAGAAGCAGAACTGCCATTTATCACTAAGGAAAACTTCCAACAGCCTGAACCAGGCGGTTTGGTTCAGAACCAATCAAGCGTAGGGGAGCGAGCCAAAGATAGACTTGGGATTGTGAAAGACACCTTTGGAAAAGCTTCAGAATTTTTGAACGACAAGGCAGATGAAGCAGCTGCCAGACCAGAATTACAAAAAAATCCAGCAGTCGGCAAGTAGAAATCTGATTTTGTCTCAATGACTGAGATGAAAAATTTGCTCGAAATTCTACTTGGTTAACGTTTAAGTTGAACACAAAAACGCAAGGGTTATAGACTATGAAAAAAGTAATTGCTTGGCTGAAAAACATTCGTCCCGTAAAAATTTTAACGGTGCTTGTGGCAGGAATGTTCCTATTTTTGACACAGGCTTGTAATCGCCCAGATATTGCAGCACAACCACCACAACCCTCTGCCCAACCCCCACAAACTTCTACCCAATCATCTTATAGCCAACAAAGATACGATCCCACAAAAGATTATCCTCTATCTTCTCCTCGTGGTGGGATGAATAACTTTAGTGATGTAGACCCCAGAGGGGGAGCAGATGAAAAGGCATCAAATGATAGAGCTGGTGCGCTGGCAAAAAATGCTAAGAAGAATGTTGATGAGAAGGGTATTGATTCTCCAGGGCAGTATGTTGAAAACTATCGCAAAGGTACACCGTTTGGTCAAAGGGTGAAGAACCTGAGTGATGATATTGGGAGTTCTGCTGAGGAATTAGGCGAAGGTGTAGCTAAAGGGACTAAGAGAGGAATTGAAAATATCAAGAGCAATACCCAGAATGCTACCGAAGACGTAACCACAAGTGTTAAGCGTGGAGCTGAAGACGCAGGCTCAGCAGTGAACAATACAATTAAAAACGCTAGCTGATGTTAGTCAAGAGCCAATTGCTATAAGTTCTCCAGTTCCCAGGCGATCGCCTGGGAATATTTTTACCTAAGTTTGATTTTCTAAATACCACCTTTGTAGCGCCAGCCGTTGAATTTCGCGCCAGGGAATATTATATTTTCGCGCTAAGTCTGCACAATCTTCATATTCTGGCTGCACATTAGCAATAACTTTTTCTGGTGATTGTCCTTTCCATGCTACTTTGACGCGCACCTTACCATATTCAGTTTCCACTTGTTGAATTTCTCGTTCCAAGATGGCGCGTTGTCCAGTCGTTCGGCGGATTCCCAAAGTGGTGGTTTCGCGAAATAAAACCGCTTCACAACTGAGCAACTTTTCTGGATGACAGATCACAGTCAGCAAAATCCCTGGACGAGACTTTTTCATTCCTATCGGCTGGGTGAAGACATCCACAGCACCAGCCGCAAACAACGCCTCAAACACATAGCCGATCGCTTGCGGATTTAAGTCATCAACTTGGGTTTCTAGTACTGTTATGGTTTCTAAATTTGGGCTAGTATCTGCAAAATTAGCCAATTCTGGCTGTAAACTTGTGCTTTCACCCAACCATAGCCGTAGTATATTGGGAATGGGTAAATTTATCGTTCCTGCTCCCAAACCTACCTGTTTAATAGAAATAGGAGGTGGCGCACCAAAATCTGTTGCCAAAGTAGTGGCGATCGCGGCTCCTGTCGGTGTCACCAGTTCTCGTTCAATGCCGTTGCTATAAACTGGACAACCCCGCATTTCCCACAGCTTTAATACTGCTGGTACTGGTACTGCCATTTGACCATGTGCTGCCCGCACAGTGCCGCCCCCAGTCGGAAACGGCGAGCAGTATAGTAAAGGCAATCCCTCCTTATTGCTCTCAATCCCCAACCAATCCAAACCTAGACAAGTGCCAACAATATCCGCGATCGCATCCACAGCCCCTACTTCATGGAAATGAACTTTTTCTGGGGCAATGCCATGTACTGCACCTTCTGCAATTGCTAGCCGTCGAAATACCGCCAAACTCCAAGCTTCTGCCCGTGATGGTAACCCCGCTTTGAGAATCATCCGCTCTATTTCTGGCAGATGTCGTCCATGATGATGAGTGTGTTCGTGGTCATGGTCATGATGATGCTCTACTAAATCTACATGAACTTTAGTCGCCTGTTGACCATTACGTTGAACAAGTTCTGCTCTTAACTTATACTCCTGTTCAATACCCAAGCCATTGAGTTTTTCAATTAAATACTCCACAGGAACACCAAGACTAACTAAGGCTCCCAGGCACATATCACCAGAAATCCCCGTCGGACATTGAAGATAAGCTATTTTACTCATATAGATAAGTTAGTTAATAATCAAGAGTAGAAACGCGATTAATCGCGTCTGTACAACGGTCAAGAGTTATTTAGTTATTCTCCTCTGCTCCCCTGCTCCCCTGCTTTCACTCCCCCACTCCCTTCCCTTCTGTGCTATGGCAAAACTTTTCCCAGTTCATCCGGATAATCCTCAAATTCGTCGAATAGAGGAAATAAAGTCGGCGCTCTTAAGTGGCGCGGTTATGCTTTACCCTACTGATACAGTCTATGCGATCGGTTGTGATTTGAATGCCAAGTCGGCGGTAGAAAGAGTGCGGCAAATTAAGCAGCTTGCGAATGATAAACCACTGACATTTTTATGTCCCTCGCTTTCAAATGTGGCAACTTATGCCTTCGTAAGTGACACAGCCTATCGGATTATGAAGCGCCTGATACCAGGCCCATACACGTTTCTCCTACCAGCTACCAAATTAGTACCGCGGTTGGTGCAAAGCCCTAAGCGAAAAACTACTGGGATTAGAGTACCAAACCATACTGTTTGTTTGGCTCTGCTGGAAGCTTTGAGCAATCCGATTATTTCGACTTCAGCACATCTGCCACCAGATGAGGCAAATGATGGAACGGATGGAGTAGCTCCAGAACCTATTCTGTCAAGAGTAGAGCTATTTGACCGTTTAGACAACTTGGTAGATGTAATTGTAGATACTGGCGAGGAACCTACATCTGAAGTGTCTACCATCTTGGACTTAACGGGAGATGAAGCATTAATTACACGGAGGGGTTTAGGTTGGGAAGCAGCAGCAGCATGGGTATAAAAGTTAGTCTTCACAGGCACATCCCTCAGTTTCGGAAAATGTGATTTTAATGACTCCAGTTTTGAGATTGTCATAATTAAAAGCGATGTCTATGAGGGGTAACGCCTATACCCTGGGTAGAACAGATTAGCGGTAAAATTCGGCATAACAAGGCATTCGATAACTTTGAGTAAATTCTGGATATCTATGTGCCAGCGTCGATGTGGTGGCTTGTGAAAAAACCGACACATTGATATCCCTGTAACTATTTCGTATTTACTACAGTCTTAATATATGAACTTTATGTGTGAGCAATACACGCGATATTTCTTGATGGATGAATGTTACAAAATTCTCCAGCCAAGTCCAGCCTCTATTGCTGTGTCTGCGTTGTAATTACGGTGCAATACTACTCTTAGGAAAAGTTATGAAAGCTAATGTAGCCAATCTACCAAACTCTACACCCGTTTTTCAAAACCACATTTCGAGCGAAGAATTCTCAACCAGCAGCACTGATACTTTAATTCAATTGCTGTCTGAGGAAATGCAACCACAAGTGAAAGCAGCAGCAAAGTGTGTGGAAGCTTTAGCAAAACGCATAGCCAAAGAAGTAGAACGTATTTGCGATAAAAGTTCCCGTATCCAAACATCTGGGCAAATCCAGTCTTGGCAGCTGACGTTAGGAAGGCATCGTTTACAGAAGTGTCTGCGTTACTATCAATTGGGTTCAAAACAAGGACGAGTGGAATTACATAGCAATTTAGGTGCTATGGTGTATCGCCATGTGACTATATCTGGCTCAGAGTTGGGGTTTGAAGCGCGTTACAGCTTAATTGAAGATTTCCTCCAAGCATTTTATATCGAAGCGATCAAAGCTTTCCGCAGAGAAAACGAACTACCAGAAGATCACACGCCGCGTACTCAATTGCAACTAGCTGAATACATGGCGTTTACTGAGCAATATGCCAAACGTCGCATCAATTTACCTGGTGGTGCAAATCAGCAATTAATTATCCTCCGCGCTCAAGGTTTTGCTCGGCGTCAGCCCCAAGAAACTACTGTAGATATTGAAATGGCGGTGGAGTCTGCTAAGGGTGAAGAAGCAGAATCTTATCAACGTAACTCGGCAGTACAACAGTTGCGATCGCAAATGATTGCCAAAGCTAATTTTGACCCATCTGAAGAGTCAGAACGCGATCGCGTCATTTCGGAATTGATGAAATACCTAGAGGCTCAAGGTCAATCTGACTGTATGAACTACCTCACCCTCAAACTCCAAGACCTTTCAGCACCAGAAATTGACCAAATTCTCGGTTTAACAAGCCGTCAGCGCGACTATTTGCAACAGCGGTTTAAGTATCATGTAGAAAAGTTTGCCAAACAACACCATTGGCAATTAGTACATCAATGGTTGGGCGCGGGTTTAGAGCAAAAATTAGGATTGTCTTCCCAGCAGTGGCAAGTCTTTTTGAATCAACTCACAGAACAACAGCAGCAAATCTTACAATTGAAAACTGCACGAGAGAGTGATCAAGCGATCGCTAAAGTCATTAAATGCACTCCCAAACAGCTACAAAAACGCTGGACTCAACTTTTAGAAATAGCATGGTCTATTCGCAACGGTAATACTGAAGTACAAGCGGGCTAAGTACCTTTGCATTAATTTATAGCCAATAGACTTAAACAAACTTTGCGCTCCTTTGCGCTATACTCTGCGCCTCTATCTTGGGGGAAGGCGAAGCGCCTATGCGTTTAAACTTAAACCCTCAATTGACCATGAATTTACGGAACCGTGTACTAAGGCAAAAGCAAAATGATTGAATTTATGTAAGCTCAATTTTATTTACTACTCCTTGAGCCATTACCTGAATTAGTAGCCTTTTCCTTGTCCAATTTATTAATACATTTGTATTTATTTAGTACAAATTTACCAGATTTATCCTTCTATTTATCTTGTTTGCTATAGCCAAAATCAAAAATTCATATTAAGTAACAGAGTATTTGTTACCGCTTCCGTGGAATCCTAGAATAAGCGGGACTTTTGGCAGAGGAGTTGAGAATGGCTCTGACTCAAGGCGGACGGGCAAATAAGGCTGGTAAAATTTTAGAAATTAATGTAGAAGCAATTTTAAATGGACATAATTATTTCCAAGTAGGAAATTATGTCCCGAAAGAATTGATATTAAATGCAGCTTTGTTACCAAAACGCTATGGAAAAGAGGTTTATATTGGCACTGGAATTTATCATACTGATTTGAAAGCTGACTTTTATGTTATTGGCTCATCAGCAATGCCATCTGGTTTAATTATTGAGTGTAAATGGCAAGAAAGTCCTGGTTCAGTTGATGAAAAGTTCCCTTATTTAAATATGAATATCCAGCACTATTATCCTGCACCAACTATTGTGATTTTAGGTGGTGAAGGGATGCGAGAAGGTGCAAGCAAATGGCTAAAAGCAAGAGTTAACGATAACCACAATTTACTAGCAGTTTATAGCTTAGATAGATTTATTGCTTGGGCAAATAAAAATCTTTAAAAGATGTGATTAATAATTCATAAATCATGCCTCTATTTTTTGTATTAGAGTTAATTGTTCGCGCTGCTTTTATTCTATGTACTTCAAAATTAATATCTATATAAATTTTTCTAATAAATTCGCAATCAGAGTTACAAATCATAACTTTTACACCACGATTTGCTAACTCTGCACAAGTATCTCTCAAACGTTCTTGGTCTTTTTTGTTAAAAGAATTTGGACTATAAGCAGTAAAATAGCTGGTTTCACTTATCGGATGGTAAGGTGGATCAAAAAAAACAAAGTCATCACTGCTAGTTGCATAATTTAGTACTTTTATAAAATCTTCGTGTTGAATTTGGGTCTGAGAAAGTGCTACTGAGTCTGCTCGCAGCAAATCTTCAGGACAAATATTAGGATTATCATATCTGCCTAATGGTACATTGAATTTACCTTGTGAGTTTACCCGGTAAAGACCATTAAAACAGGTCTTATTAAGATAAATTAGACGAGCAGCTTTTTCTAAATCAGTAGACCCAGGATTATCACGTACATTATAGTAGTAATCTTTTGAATGTTTATCTTGATGCTCTTTTAAAAGCCAGATTAAGTCTTCAACGTTATCTCTAACACAGCGATAAGTAGTAACTAATTCGGCGTTAATGTCAGTTAAGGCTGCGGCAGTTGGTTGTAGGTAGAAAAAAACAGCACCGCCACCAAGAAATGGCTCATAGTAAGTCTTGTAATTCTTAGGAAAATAAGGAATATATTGTTGGATTAACCTACCTTTACCCCCTGCCCACTTCAAAAATGGACGCGGGCAAGTTTCCTTAGAGATTTGAATTACCATTTACTTACGATTTAACTAAAATAATCATGACTAAATATAGTTAATATAACTGACGAAGCATATTTTATCTTAACTGACTAATTTTCCAGCCTCATAGATTACAATTAAGTAGATTAAGCACAGCAAAACAAACGTAAGTCTATAACAAGGTAGTTTACATTCAAATGTTTGACGGATTTTGGGATAACGTCTTTCGCTACCCCCGCTATTTCATTACTGTCCTCTTAGGCGTGTTGCTGAACACTTTTGCGCCATTAGTGCCATTGTTCAAACGCCCAGTCACCTTAATTGCCATTTTAGGTTTATTTGTAAGTAGCTTGGTCTTTGTGACTCTCACCCTACGTGCAATGCTGGGCTTGAGTACAATCTAGACTAAGGCTAGAACAGATAGTTGCTCTTAGCTTTGCGTAGGCTTTGCCCGCCGTTGGCATCGCTAAGTACTGTCTATCTAAATTTGCTCCTAATTTATTTACGTCGTACAACCTCTGTGAGGAGGCTAAATTTTTATGGCTACAAATCGCCGCGTTTCCCGCGTTGCTGAATTGATCAAACGGGAAGTTAGCCAAATGCTGCTCAACGGCATTAAAGATGACCGTGTAGGTACAGGAATGGTAAGTGTTACTGATGTTGATGTTTCTGGCGATCTGCAACACGCCAAAATCTACGTCAGCATCTATGGTACAGAAGAAGCTAAAGCAGAAACAATGGCAGGCTTAAAATCGGCCACGGGTTACGTCCGTAGCGAACTTGGTGCGCGGGTAAGGCTACGCCGTACACCAGAGGTACTGTTTATCGAAGACCGCTCTATAGAACGAGGTACTAAGGTACTGACGCTGTTGAACCAACTTAAACATGAGCGTCCGTTAGAAGATGAGGCAGTCGTCGAGGATGGCATAAATCAAGATGATGAGGAATAAGTCAAAGAAGAAGGGTATAAGGGTGTAAGCGTGTAGGGGTCTAAGGGTGAAGATTTTTATAAATTTTTTCCTTCTGCGTTTCTTGTTTGCTTACGCCCTGACACGTATTCTAAAGGAACTTTAGTGACTTAAAGAACAATGTAACTTCAGAACAATTAACCTCTGGAAATTCGCCAAACACTTTACAGACGTAACTAGGTTGCGTCTGTTTCAATATGACTATACCTGGTTCAGAGATTGTTAGTTGCATAAATGCTGAGACGCGATTAATCTCAGAGACTCAGAGACGCGATTAATCGCGTCTGTACAAGAGGCAAAAGTCATTAGATTAGTTATTTATTCTGCTTGTCCCCCTGCTCCCCTGCCACCTTTGACTTATTTAGCCAATGTTGAGATTTTGCAACAAAGTCAAATATCAATAGTAAAAGTCATAACTTCAAGCAAAATTATTAATTTTGTTGCTAGTGATTTACACAACCTGATTAAGAATCACTTATTCTCCTAGAGGGATTGGTTTAAGTAAAATTATGTTACAAAAGTGCCAGAATTTACTAGACTATTACTGATTTATTGAAGAAATCGTTTACAGATGCTAGGCTAAGAGCTTTAATAGTGGATGTATTCAATTATAACTAGTAAGGGATTATACACTATATATTTGACACATTTTCTAGTTTGTTTTCCTTTTGGATAAATACTACTAGCCTCATCAAATACTTTGTGGTGATTATTGTGATAAGCAGCGATCGCTATATGAACTACTCCCGTGCGCCAAATTTGGTTTTAAGGCAGTTCCTGCATAGCTTTCAGTCCTTTTGACTAGAGGCAACCTAGCTAGCCCAGCAAGTTAAACTAACTACTGTGACATTCTTGGATAATGCGTATTATTGGACTAATGTCAGGAAACTTTGACAATCTTAATATATCTTTAAATTATTTTAGGGTGTGTAGCGTCAAAATTAAAATAGTTCCGTATAGCAAACTACAAAACCCTAGCCACAAGTGTAATCCTTGCTATGTTTGTTCTCAGCAAATAATGGGAACGCTATCTACGTATAAATTTGTGAGTAAAAACAATGAGTGTGAATACGGTGCCTTCTATCAATTACTACTCTCTAGATGTGATTCAGGACGAAGCACGCCGACTGGTGCAAAAGGGAATGATCAGTCGACAACAGCCAATATATACACTTTGCCAATATATCCCTGCGAGAGAGTGGGTTTGTGTTGAATGCGAATTAGAGAAATGTGACTTTCTGTTGCGCGATCGGATTGGCGACCTAATTGGTCGTGAACAATGGGACAACGACTAATCAACGTTTAATTTTGGATATTGGATTAGGAGTTTATTTTTGATGTGTGGATTTCGCACTAAACTATTCAAACCCTAATCTGAGGGATAATCTCTGGTTTTGATTGGCATTGCTAAATCCAGGGTCTTCCAATTTTCATTAACACAGAAGCATTAGAGTCGGATTTATAGAATTTTTCAACTTAGCTACAACTATTCAAGTTAGCGATGCCTACGGCGATGCTCCGCCTACGCATCTGAACCAGTTGTCTATATGCGGTGCTACAGCTTGAAGATAGTATGTAGATACCATTACCGGGGTGGTTTCCATGTGGAACTACTCCGGTAATTTTTATGAGAGCATTTTGGGGAGAACAAGGGAGCGAGAGAGACGAACAATAATTGTTTCCTTGCTCCCCTGCCCCCTCACCTCGGCTATGCTCGGCTACCACCTGCCTTCTGCCCTCTGCCTCCCTCATCCCACTTGCTCTAAATACTGGCTAATATCTTCAATGACGCGGGTAAGTTCAGCTTCTGTAGTTAATCGGATACCGACAGTGCGGACAGTGATCAGAACTTTCGCAGCGAAGGGAGTCGGCCAGATATTAGGATTACAGAAAATTTCTAAAAATACCTCACCAGTGTGACGATATTCGAGAGGAGGTTGGGGTATGACTTTACCGCCGCCTGGGGTAGGTTTAGCAGCGATAGCTTTCAGGCGTTCCATCAATTGATCAATCGCTGCTTTTAATTCTCGTGCAGCTTGGGGTGAAAAACTAAAACTCACTGAACCTTCAACTAGATTCAATGTCAGAGGAGTAGAAGACATGAGCTTTTTTATTAAAACTTTTTGATAATTACTTATGTTACCGGAATAGGTGGTCAAGGTTGGTGTTTGGATGCCAGAAGTAAAGATGTTGCTGGAAACTGCTGGTGAGGGAACTGCCTTGTATGGTATTGATTTTGTATTGATTTTAGTGTTCTGCACGGAGGCATAAATGCTTTAATCGAGCGGAGCGATAGTTTTTTTAGGCAGCTATGATTTTGACAAAACTTTGTAGACGGAGCTTATTTTAAAGCGGTGATGCCAACTTACTAGCGCATTAAGAGACAAACTAAATTAATTAAAATTACTCTACTATTAATGCTAAAAATACGCTTTTATTATTCAAAAGGTTACTAATACCTGTCAGGGTTGTAGCTCTTATTAATTAAAAATAATCTCAATAATTAAGATAAAAAATAGAAGCTATAGCAATATGTAATCCTTACAGCGTAAGACTTTGATACATTTTATATGTGTTTATTTCTATCTTGGGTTTTACATTAGGAGTCATAGAACTATATGTTAAAAATTTTCTATGGCTTACGATAACCGCGCGGCTGTGCGAAAGGTTTTAATCATTACCCTACTGCTCAACCTGTTTGTAATGGGTTTAAAAGCTGTAGTTGCTTCATGGACAGGTTCTTTGAGCTTGCTAGCTGATTCCTTGCATAGTGTTACAGACAGCGCCAACAACGTTTTAGGATTAATTGCGAGTAAATTTTCTTCTCCACAACCCGATCGCGAACATCCTTACGGACACACTAAGTTTGAAGCGGTGGGAGCTTTGGGAATTGCTGCCTTTTTAGGCATAGCCTGTTTTGAAATTCTCCAAGGAGCAATTGAGCGAATTCTTAAAGGTGGTGAACCAGTAAAAATATCGCCACCTGAGTTGTGGTTATTACTGGTTGTCTTGGGCATAAATATTTTTGTGGCGTTTTACGAACGCAGGGAAGGAAGGCGAGTAAATAGCTCAATTCTCATAGCTGACGCGACACATACCATGAGCGATATTTGGGTGACAATTTCTGTCATTGGCGGTTTGATAGGGGTTTGGCTAGGATATCAGTGGCTAGATGTGGTGTTAGCTTTTCCTGTCGCTTTGTTGGTGTTTTGGAGTGGTTGGTCGGTTTTAAAAGAAAATTTACCTTGGCTTGTAGATCAAATTGCGATCGCACCAGAAGCCATTCATGCGATCGCTACTTCTGTCCCTGGTGTGATTAACTGTCATGACATTGCCTCTCGTGGTGTTCTGGGTCGTCAAGTATTCATTGAAATGCATTTAATAGTTGATGCACCAGATGTAGAAACCGCTCACCGCATCACTGAAGAAGTAGAAAGTCGACTAGAAGAACATTTCAGACCAGTGAGGATTTTAATTCACGTCGAGCCACCTGCATACCAATCTGAACAAATTAGCTTTGAAACTGGAGCGAAATAGACTTTTGTAGAGACGCGTAGACGCTTGAAGAGCGGCTTCTCGTAAGAGTATAATTGCGTCTCTACTTCCACAAATACCAATTACTGCGCCTTAAAAGAGGCAACCACATTAGCGACAATCTCTACTAATTCCCCTGGATCAACAGGTTTACCCACATGATCCTGAAAACCGGCTGCTAAGGCGCGGTTACGATCCTCGGTATCGGCGTAGGCGGTTAAAGCAATAGCCGGGAAAATATCTGGCTTTAGCGCCCGGATTTTGCGGATCAAAGTGTACCCATCTTCATTAGGCATAGCTATATCACAAATCAAGACATCGGGTTGTAGCTGAGGTATCACTTTGAGCGCTGCTGCTGCTGATGCAACTGCCGTAGCGATCGCTCCATCTGCTTCTAAAACGACAGTAATGTAAAAACGACTGTCGTCATCATCATCAACTACAAGAATCTTCAAACCAGCAAGAGGTAGAGGAGGTTGCATAATATCTCGATTAACGTTGGAAAAAAATATTCCTAATGTTCTGCTTATTTTTTATCTATAACTACACCATTGGCAATTTTACTGCGAACCTGCCAATTTTTCCGATAAAATAACTCGTTTTATCTAGCCATAATCCCATTTACGACTAATTATTAGCTGGTATTTGTAACTTTTACTTGTGTAAAAAATTGTTTATATCTAATTTTCCTTACATTTACAAAAATTACTTTAATCAATAGTATTTTAGTGAGAAAATTTTATTTACTTAGATTTATATTCAAACTTTTGAGCTACTCCTTTAGATATATAACGACCCACAAAACTATAGAACTAAATTTGAGACTGAATTAAGCTCAGGTACACTTGTAATCATTAGTACTAAAACGTGAATACTAACGATATTACCATTCCCTTCCAAGTTGACCTCACAAACTGTGAGCAGGAGCCAATTCATCTTCCTGGTTCAATTCAGTCTCATGGTGTTCTTTTAGTATTAAAAGAACCAGATTTAACTATCTTGCAAGTTAGTAACAATACCTACGAAGTATTAGGAATCAATCCCGAACATTTACTAAATCAGCCTTTGAACAAGTTACTGGAATCTGAGCAGATTCATTTTTTGAGAGATTGCCTTTCTCAAGAAGATATACATTTTGCTAATCCGCTGGAATTGACGATTGTTAGAGACGACAAACCTCTTAATTTTGATGGGATTATTCATCGGTCTAATCAAGCTTTAATTTTAGAATTAGAGCCTAGATTGTCTGAAAGAAATAACGCTTTTTTTAGATTTTACCATTCAGTAAAACAGGCTATCTCTAAATTACAAGGTACATCAACTACCATAGAGCTTAGCCAGATTCTTGTCAAAGAAGTTAAAAAAATTACAGGATTTGATCGGGTATTGCTCTATAGATTTGATGAGAACTGGGACGGCTTAGTTATTGCTGAAGAAAAGCCAGAATATCTCACTTCTTATTTAGGCTTACACTATCCTGCTTCTGATATTCCTGTCCAAGCGAGGCAACTTTATAGTCAAAACTGGCTGAGGCTGATCCCTGATGCTAACTATCAAAGCGCGGCAATTTTACCTGCAAATAACCCATTAACTGAGCAGCCGTTAGATTTGAGTATGTCGGTGCTACGGAGTGTGTCGCCTTTACACATTGAGTATTTACACAATATGGGTGTAAGAGCATCAATGTCAATTTCCATTATGAAAAATAAAAAACTGTGGGGACTAATTGCTTGTCATCATCAATCACCTAAAAAAATTCCTTATGAAATTCGCAACGCGTGTGAATTTTTAGGACAAATGACATCTCTAGAGCTAGGTGCAAAAGAGGATAATGAAGATACTGAATACAAGATGCTGTTAAAGTCTGTCAATAGCAAGTTAGTGGAGTACATGACAGCAGAAGAAAACTTTATTCAGGGTTTAATAAACTACCAACCTAATCTACTTAATCTTGGGAATGCTCAAGGAGCAGCAGTTTGTTTTGAAGGAGAATATCTTACTGTTGGTAACATTCCAGAAAAACAGAATATTCAATATTTAATAGAATGGATTCATCAAAATCTGCATGAGGAGATTTTTTATACTGATTCTTTATCACAAGTTTGTCCACAAGCAGAAAAGTTTAGCGATGTAGCTAGCGGTTTGATGGCGTTTTCTTTTTCTAAAACTCAGAAAAACTATGTTTTGTGGTTTCGTCCAGAGGTAGTGCGAACTGTAAATTGGGGAGGGAATCCCAATAAACCTGTAGAAGTCAAGAAAAACGGCAGTTTGCGCTTATCACCCCGTAGCTCTTTTGAGTTATGGAAAGAAACAGTGCGGTTAAAGTCTGTTCCTTGGAAATCTTGTGAGGTGAGTGCAGCACTGGAGTTAAGAAGCGCAATTATTGGCGTGGTGCTGCGGAAGGCAGATGAACTAGCGCAGTTGAATATCGAACTGGAACGCAGTAATAACGAATTGGATGCTTTTGCTTATATTGCTTCCCATGATTTGAAAGAACCGTTGCGTGGAATTCACAATTATTCTAATTTCTTAATAGAAGATTACGGTGAAACCCTGAACGAAGAAGGCAAGGAAAAGTTAAGAACCCTGATTCGTCTTACCCAGCGGATGGAAGATTTGATAGATTCGCTGCTGCATTTTTCCCGTTTGGGAAGGGTAGATTTATCTATGCAGCACACTGACATTAATGGTGTAGTATATCGAAGTTTAGATTTGTTGAGCGCTCGAGTTGAAGAGATGAGCGTAGAGATTTGCATTCCCAAACCGCTACCAACAATGTACTGCGATCGCATCCAAGTCGGTGAAGTTTTCAACAATTTAATAGCTAATGCCATCAAATACAACGACAAAGCCCAAAAATGGATTGAAATTGGCTATATTGACGCTTCACCTGCACCAGTTACATTCTACGTGCGTGATAACGGCATTGGGATTCGCGAAAAACACTTTGAAGCAATTTTCCGCATCTTCAAACGACTGCACGGCCCAAGCAAATATGGCGGTGGAACAGGGGCAGGACTGACGATCACCAAAAAAATTGTGGAACGTCATGGCGGTAAAATCTGGGTGGAATCAACTTACGGCGAAGGTAGTACCTTCTATTTCACGTTGCAGGGAGTAGACTGAAGCCATGATTGGTAATATTGCCCAAACTTTGCTGGTGATTGAAGACAGCGACGAAGATTTTGAAGCTTTCTGTCGAGTCATGCGGCGACAAGCCGTTGTTAGTCCTGTCTTTCGCTGCACTGATGGCGATGAGGCGCTAGACTTCCTTTATCACAATGGCCCCTACAGCGACCCCAAAACTGCCCCCCGTCCTGCAATTATTTTGCTCGACCTAAACTTACCAGGAACGGATGGACGAGAAGTTTTAGAGCAAATTAAGCAAGATTCAGACCTCAGAAATATTCCTGTGGTTGTATTTACCACTTCTTGTAATCCTAGAGATATTGAAGTATGCTACCGATACTCTATCGCTAGTTATATTTTGAAACCAATCGACATCAACCGATTGGTACAAACTATTCAAGTCTTCATCACTTACTGGTTGGATATTGTGATTCTCCCTGATGCTGTTAACAAGTAGTCATGGTGAAACCGCTAACCGTTTTAATCATCGACGATTGTCTGGAAGACCGCCAGACTTATCGTCGCTATCTACTGCAAGACCAAGAACACAGCTATACAATTCTCGAAGAAGAATCGGGAGAAGGAGCGTTGACATTATGTCAGCAGTTTCAGCCTGACGGGATTTTATTAGACTTTTTGCTGCCAGATTTGGATGGATTGGAATTTCTAGACCAATTAAAGCAGCAGTCGCAGGGAGCTATGCCAGCTGTAATTATGTTGACAGGGTATGGCAACGAAACTGTGGCTGTCCAAGCGATGAAAAGTGGTGTGCAAGATTATCTAGTCAAAGGGCAAACTACAGCAGAGCGTTTGCGCTCTACAATTCGCTCAGCAATCAAAAATGCTCAACTACGTCAGCAACTGCAACAGAGCGAGGAGCGTTTCCACACATCGGTTGAGAATATGCTGGACTGCTTTGGCATTTACTCAGCCATTCGCAATCAAATAGGTGAAATAATAGACTTTCGCGTTGATTATGTCAATGCCGCAGCTTGTGAATTTACCGGGATGAGTAAAGAGGAACAGCAAAGTCAAGGACTGTGCAACATCCTACCTAATTTTCGAGCAAGTGGCTTGTTTGATGAGTGTTGCCGAGTTGTAGAAACGGGTCAGCCTTTAGTGAAAGAATCACGGATCTACACTTCCTCTGATAGTAAACAAGGGTTAACTAAAGCCATTGATATTAGCATCACCCAGATGGGGGATGGCTTTGTTGCTTCCTGGCGGGATGTGACTGAAAAAAAGCTCGCAGAAGAACGATTGCGGCAGAGTAAACAGTTCATCGAACGCATTGCCAATACAATCCCTGGAATTTTGTACGTTTACGATTTAGCCGAACAGCGGAATGTTTATCTCAATCATCAGGTTGTCGAACTGCTGGGCTACACTCAAGAGCAAATTCAAGATATGGGAAGCCAGTTTCTTCCCAATTTGATGCATCCTGACGATTTAGCGCGATTTTCTGTGCTGTGCCAAAGATTCAACTCAGCTCAGGATGGTGAGGTTATAGAAAATGAGTATCGGATGCAACACGCTAATGGTGAATGGCAGTGGTTTTGTAGTCGAGATACTGTATTTACCAGAAATGTTGGAGGTTCACCGCGCCAAATCGTTGGTACAACCTTTGATATCACAGAACGCAAGCAGACGGAAGAACAGTTGCGTTTAAGCAATGAGCGTTTTCAACTAGCGGCGGCGGCTGTTAACTGTCTAATTTATGACTGGGATATAGAAAAAAATACTGTAATCAGAACTGAGAGGTTAAGCCAACTTTTGGGCTACTCCCCAGAAGAGATACAAGCAACTCATCAATGGTGGAGAGAACAGATCCATCCTGAAGATCGGGAGCGCATAGGCAACCACTTCCGAACTATGTCAGATGAGCAAAACCATTATGCTGTGGAATACAGGACGCGTCACAAAGATCAGCAATATCGGTATATTCTCGATCAGGGAGTGATTACACGAGATGCTAATGGGCAGCCAGTCAGAGCAGTAGGTAGCACGACAGATATTAGCGATCGCAAACACGCTGAAGTCGCCTTACGTCAAAGCGAAGCCAAGTTCCGACGCATTGTGGAATCGAATATAATTGGCATCTATTTTGGTGACTACAGTGGTCGCATCTATGAGGCGAACGATGCTTTTCTAGAAATGATTGGCTACAACCGCACAGAATTGGAAGCTGGCATCATGCGCTGGGATAACATCTCACCACCCGAATATCAAGCCCTCGACCAGCAAAAAATTCAAGAACTGCAAACCTCTGGAGTTTGTACCCCCTTTGAAAAGGAATATTTTCACAAAGATGGGACTCGTATCCCGATTCTTTTGGGAATTGCTCGTATCGACGGCATAGAAGAGAACGGCTATAGTGTTTGCTTCGTTCTTGATTTGACCGAACGCAAACGTGCTGAAGTAGCTTTACGCCAAAGCGAGGAACGCTACCGTTATCTATCTGATGCTATTCCACAACTCGTCTGGATTTGCAACGCTAGCGGTGAATGCGAACACGTTAATCAACGTTGGTATGAATTTACTGGGCAAACACCTGAGCAGGCGATAGGGTTCAAGTGGACACAAGTTTTGCATCCAGACGACATCCAAACAACTCTCCAGACATGGAAAGATGCCTTACAGAGAGGGGAACCTTATGAAGAAGAAATGCGCTATCGCAGGAGTGACGGTACTTATTGCTGGCATTTAGCACGAGGGTTGCCAATCAAGGATGAGCAAGGGCGTATCCTCAAGTGGTTTGGTACAAGTACAGATATAAACGATCGCAAACAGTTGGAAGCAGAACGCGCTCAGCTTTTGCAACTTGAGCAAGCGGCCCGTGCTGAAGCGGAAGCTGCTAACCGCACCAAAGATGAGTTTGTCGCAATGGTATCCCATGACCTGCGCTCTCCGCTGAATGCGATTTTGGGCTGGTCAAAATTGCTACGTACTCGACGTTTTGATCAAGCCACCTTCACCAGCGCTTTGGAAACCATCGAAAGTAATGCTAAGTCTCAAGCAAAACTTTTAGAAGACCTGCTGGATATGTCTCGCATTATCCGTGGTCAGCTACAGCTTGACGTCAGGCAAGTTAATCTGGCGGCAATTGTAGGCGTAGCAATTGAGACTGCTTATCCATCGGCAAATGCTAAGAACATTCATTTGGAATCCAGGCTTGATAAGTCAATTCCAGCAATTTCCGGTGATACCAACCGCTTATTGCAAATTTTGGGTAATTTACTCTCCAACGCCATTAAGTTTACCCCGTCATGGGGACGGGTAGAAGTGCAGTTGTCAACCATTACTGAATCAAATTCCCACTCAGCACTCATCCAGGTGAGTGATACAGGTATTGGCATCAACCCAGAGTTTTTGCCCTACGTCTTTGAACGCTATCGTCAGGGACATTCTACTCACAAACAAGGTGGTTTAGGGCTAGGTTTAGCGATCGCTTCTCATCTTGTAGAATTGCATGGTGGCACTATTCAAGCAACTAGTCCAGGTGTTGGACAAGGAGCTACTTTCAGCATTAAGCTACCGTTGTAGCAATTATGATTATTCCATTATTTCATCTGTTACAGCTTCACCTGGATAAAAGCGATCGCTTAAAATATTCTCGGAAGAATATAAACATTGCTGGGGAAAAGTGGAGAATGGTAAGTTTGTTTCTCCTGACGCTAGATCCCTACTATTTTGATATGCTTCTTTGAGTACTTCTTCCAAGTAAGTTTTAAGGCTAGGATTTTCACTAAGTAACTTTAGAGTTTCTCGCCGTTGTACACGAATTGTTGCCAACCCTTCGGGTTCGCCAGTCGCTACAACGGGGGGAACCCCCGCAACGCGCTGGCTCACCAACTACGGCTGCGTTTCTCAGGTTGATATTCCCACTTCAGTAAATGTCCAATTAATACACTGAGGCGATTTCTTAATTCTTGGCGTTCTTTTCTGCCCAAGGATTCAATCTCCTCAATTAAATTGGATAAATCAACCTGACTCCATTGCTGATGACGAAGTAAGTTAACCTGTTCTTGAGTCCAGGCATAAAAATCAGTTTCATAGAGATTTGGCATCAGGTTTTCTGTTGTCTACATCGTCAGTAGAGACGTTGCATTGCAACGTCTCTACAATTGTATTTTATGGATTTCTCAGACTTTCTGTATTATCGGCAGTACGACCTGTATTAGCTGCCGTGCGAAATGCCACCATCAAACCTTCTAAGCCAACTCTAATCAATATTGTGTACAACAAGAAAGCCAGCGGTGCAAGCAACAAGCTACCAATACCAGGTAAAAATCCACCACGAAAACCACCTGCTATAATGCCGAGTGTTCCCAAGCCAACAAAAAATATAGCAATTCCGTAAAGAACACCCACAACTCTGGGGGTTATAAATTCCGAAAACGAGAAGTCAAAAAGTACTGTAAAAAAATTTCTGGAGCTAGCCATGCTACACCTATCTCTCTAATCGATTAAATTTAAAGCCTTAAATTCTTATAGTCTTAAGTTCAACAAAATTTGCATAAGCAACACGATTATTCGTATTTATTTTTATAATCTTAGTATTAATTAACACTACTTATTTATCGTTAATTCTCTGCAAAAAAATAGACAATGCTGAGACTGAAAACGAGTTCAATCGGCATTGCCATTTTGTGTAAATCTAAACTACTGTAAATGCTCCAAAAGCAGCAAAGAGGCTCAAAACTCAATTATTATTCCCATTCTATGGTTCCAGGCGGCTTAGAGGTGATGTCATAAACCACGCGGTTAACACCTTTCACCTCATTCACAATCCGCGTAGAAATGACTTCCAAGACATCGTAAGGCACACGCGCCCAGTCAGCAGTCATACCATCTTCACTAGTGACAATCCGCAAGACAATCGGGTAAGCGTAGGTGCGTTGATCCCCCATCACCCCAACACTGCGAATTGGCAGCAATACAGCAAAAGCTTGCCAGAAATCATGATATAATCCGCGTTGGTTAATTTCTTGCCGCACAATCAAATCGGCATCACGCAAGATGTTTAACCGTTCGGCGGTGACTTCACCCAAAATGCGAATCGCCAAACCGGGGCCAGGGAAAGGTTGCCGTTGAACAATTTCTTCTGGCAAACCGATAGAACGTCCAACTTTGCGGACTTCATCCTTAAACAGTTTCCGCAACGGTTCTACTAGTTTAAATCGCAGGTCTTTAGGCAAGCCGCCAACATTGTGATGACTCTTAATTTTCACTGCTACCCTTTCACCAGTTTGGGGATCAACGTTGGTATCAGCAGATTCAATCACATCTGGATAAAGTGTACCTTGAGCCAGATAGTCAAAGTGTCCAAGGCGTTTGGATGTTTCTTCAAATACACGAATGAATTCGTGTCCGATGCGACGGCGTTTTTCTTCGGGATCTGTGATACCTTCAACTATAGTTAGGAAGCGATCGCGAGCATTCACATACTCCACAGGAATATGAAACTGTTCTTGGAATAGCTTCAGTAACCTTTCTGGCTCTAATTTACGCATAAAGCCTTGGTCAATAAACACACACGTCAGCTGATCTCCAATCGCTTTATGTAGTAAGAAAGCCAAAGTAGAAGAATCCACTCCTCCAGACAATGCCAACAATACCCGCTTCTCGCCAACTCTGCCGCGAATTTCGCGAATCGCTTCCTCGACAAAAGCTGCTGTTGTCCAAGTAGGTTCACAGTCGCAGATATGGTAAACAAAATTGCGGATTAATGGCAACCCACCAATAGAATGTACTACCTCTGGATGGAACTGCACACCGTAAAGTTTTCTTTCATGGTCGGCGATGGCAGCACAGGGGGTATTTTCTGTATGTGCCAGTAATTCAAACCCTGGTGGCATTTGCGTAACTGAGTCGCCGTGGCTCATCCACATCGTAGTGCCATCTTCGACATTAGTCAGCAAATCTGTGGGATCATCTATATATAATGATGCTTTGCCGTACTCACCTCGGTCAGCTTTTGCCACTTCTCCACCGAGTTGGTTCACCATCAGCTGCATCCCATAGCAAACACCTAAAATGGGTATTCCCAAATTCCAGATTTCTGGATCACAATGGGGAGCTTTTTCACCATAAACCGAACTCGGCCCACCAGAGAGAATAATTCCCTTCGGATTGAGTTGGCGCAAATGTGCAGCTGTAGTACGATAGGACAGGACTTCCGAATATACTTGAGTTTCGCGGATGCGACGGGCAATCAGTTCAGAATATTGCGAACCGAAATCCAAAATTACAATCAATTGGCGATCAAGCCGCGCTAAACTTTCTAATGGTTGAGGCGCTTGTTCTGTTAGTAGAGTCACCGCTGTATTCATGACCGGGAGAGTTATGTCTGTTAAGGAAAATAGATAAATCGTCGCTCTGTAGTCTAAGTGATACCATTTCGCTGCCTAGTCAGGCTGATAATGGTAAAGGAAACCCGTACAAACGCAGTTAAGCTTGCGTTTGTCTGTTTAGTCTATGAATCTAACATGGTATGAAAACGATAAAGTTACCCTAGAGTGGTTACTTAAAAAATTGTTTATTGGGATTATTTACGATTATTCATATTAAATTAACATAGTTTTCCCATTAACTGGCCGGCTGTTTTGCTCTTCACGATAATTTTGCGATCGCGGTCAAAGAGGATAGAGCCACATACTGTTACATCTATACTCAGCTCACTATGGCTTTGGATGTATTCTTTAGAACGAGTATCGATAGTTTCGGCGATCGCGTTATAAACTTGATTTACCCAATCATTGCCAGATAAAGCATCTAGCGATCGGAGATATGACAGTGCCGCTTCAGCGGTAGGACTATTAAATACTGCTTGTATATCTAGTGACTTTAAACCCACGATAGCACAGTGGGCTGCCAAAATTTCCCGGCGTCCATCAGCAAGGTGATGATGAGTGTGAAAAATGCCACCTGCCAGTTTCATCAACTTGCCGTGGTAACCAAAAAGTAATATTTCTTTAACACCTTGGATATTAGCTTCTACCAACATTGGCCCAAGCCAATTAGCAGTTTTTACTAATTTTTCAGGATTGATACCTAGTTTCCGCGCTAAATCTAGGCCGTTCTCGCCAATACAAAATACTAAACTTTCAAAACGACTAGCTTTTTCTTGTAATTCGGCGCGAAAAGCTGCAAGCTGATCAGGTGTACTCAAAGGTTGAGAAATCCCAGTTGTTCCTAATAGAGAAAGACCTTCAACAACACCAAAAGCAGCATTTGAAGTCCGAACAGCAAGCGATCGCCCTTCCGGTAGAATAATCGTCACCGTAATTTTTTCTCCCGGTGCTAGTATTCGGCGCAAATTTTCCTGCAAAAGCCGTTGAGCATAAGCATAAATAGCCGGCGCATCTCCAGCATTCATCTGCCTACCAATTCCTTCTCCCCCTTGAATAATCACTGCCTCATCACCCTCTTTTCGCCATTCCACCATTGCCCAAATCGGTGTATCTTTAGTCAGATCAAGATTATCACCAGGGTCACTGCGAGTGATTGCCAAAGCTATATTCTCAGATAGTCCTGCTACCTGTTCAATTGGGATTTCTGCTATTTGAGCTGGTTCAATCAAATCTACAGAGGCTATGCTTAATGGTTGGCGATCGCGTAACCAGTTTAAAGCTGCAACAGCAGAAGCACAGGCAAATACAGGGAGTGTGTATCCAGAACGAGACATTTTGTAAAGTTAAAAGTCAAAATAATTCTTCAATCTGTGAAAGAATCCGATTCAGACAGATTTTCGTCTAGAGGGAGTTTTACAGGGATAACACAAATAACTTCTTCTCACGATCCGCAGCAAAAGCTAGACACGCTTTGATGTCTTCGGAAGTTAATTCAGAAAAATCCTCTAGGATTTCTGCTTCAGTCATTCCGCCCGCAATATACTCAAAAATATCATAAACAGTGATTCGCATTCCCCGGATACAGGGCTTACCACTGCGTTTTCCAGGTTCAATCGTCATAATATCGTGATAATTCATAACTAACCATATTGGTACTTTCTGGTGCAAGAACTTGTTGTGGGGCTGGCGATCGGCACATTAGAACGACGTTCATTCCACTAGAAATATAGTTATCAAATCGCTCACGCAAGATGTCTGGAACTCCAACTGGTACAACTTCTTGAAACCCTGTTTGTTGATAGAACGATTGCAGATGCTGCCACGGAATACAGTAACAGACTTGATCGACAAGTTGCTCAGTACATACTTGAAGTAGCCGTGTACCAATGCCTTGCTGCTGAAACTTAGCTAGAACCTGCATCCCTCGAAGTACAAAGAACCCAGTATCTGAACACAAACGTACTGCACCAACAATTTTGGTCTCTAGTTGAGCAATAAATATTAAATCTTCTTCCAGTGTGTTCAAATCGCCTCCATAACCACACTCGCTGTAAAAAACTTTAATTGCTTTAGTATTCTGCGGCTTTGCTTGGCTAATTTTCACCATATTGCTCTACAAATGGGTTAACTTCCCACTTGCTCTTATTACTTTGGCAGTGAGGATAAACTCAAAATATTGCTTTATCAACAATTTCAAACTATTTTAACTTTGAACACGAAAAGACAGATTATTAAATACGTCATCACCAAAAGACGAAGCCGCAAAACTTACAGTTTAGCTGCTGCAGATAACATTTAGCTCTCACAGCTCACTCTTGGTCAGTCTGCTCCAATGCAGTGTTAGCCTGCTGACTACTGCTTCTCGCTGCTTCTAGCTTTTGGCGAATCACTGCTTGAACCTTCTCATCAAAATCGGGATCGTCGGGGCTTGCAATAATTCTGCGTGGACGCTGATTAATTCTGTCCAAATATGCTTGAAAAGCAGTTTGATCACCGCGATGCTTAAGAAAATACTGTTTCAATTCAACATCAGACATTGAATCGTAATTAATTCGGCTCATCAGACAACTCTCCAGTGGGTAAAATTTGGAATTCAATCTCTTCGTCATACCCAGCAAGGATGTATATATTACGAGTCCGATTATCAACGCAAATGAGGTATATGGGCTGAAGCATGATATACGTCAGTTGATAGCTAATACGATACAAACTTGCTAGTTGAGCAGCAGTAGGCATTACAATTCCCCATGTAGGGTAATTATACAGAGTAGATATCACTCCATCAACAATCTCAAAGTCAGCTTTGGCGCAAAATTACGAATTAATTCTTTAAACACCTACTTCCGATAATAAAGTTTGCATAACTTCCCAAGAGATTCCTTGCTGAATATATCGGGGTGATTCAGGATTATAAGGACTGGCTACTCGGTCAATATTAAGTATGTTTGCCCCATTTGGTAGGACAGGCACATCTGGATCAAATGCTGTTGGGCGCATCAAAGAACTAGAAAAGCCTTTGAAAATAGCAATTGTATCTTGCTCATCAGCTATTTCTACCGTTACAAGTAAGACTTCTTGGGGGCGTTTAGTAGTGTATTGTTCCAGCCGCTTGCCAATGGAATCCATTTTTTGAATTTTGAATTTGAGAAAAGTCTTTTGCTAGGTTTTCTTAGAGCTTAACTTTGGTGGCACAGCAAGATGAGAGTTAGTGTTGTATGGCTGAACGTCCTCGCTTGCCTAGTTTGATTAAGACAAAGTAGCTTAAGTAAACCAGATAAATTACTAAACAGATTACGGCAAGAAAGCCGAGGAATCCAGCCTTGGTATTATGATGAAAATATTCTTTGAATAGTAATGGAACCTCAAACCAAACGCGACAATAGGGAGTTTTGAGTGTATTTCCAGAAAAAGCGCAACCCAAAAAAGGTATAAAGGCTAGTGCGCTCAAAACAGAATAAACACTGACAGCCCAACGCCAAGAGGTAAAAATCAGTTTTAATACTCCACTGTTTTGAAACTCAATCTCATCGTTTAGATCCACCCAGAACCAGAGTGAAACGGGAATCAGTATCAGAGCCATCAACCCAGAGATAAAGCTAATTGGGTACTGAGCTATCATTAAGTAAATCGTAATTGCCAAAAGGCTTGATACTCGCCAGTAAATAGTTAACAAGCGTTGTATTGCTTCCGCTTTCTGCACATACGCCCAAATCAACAGAATTAGGGGAATAATCACCATAAATAATGCTGCTAGGCGATAATCAATCCAGACGAAAGGACGAAACCAAATATCATAGTCCATAATTTTTCTCAGACGATAGATAAAACACTAACAGGACTTACGCAAAGTTATAGAAAAAACGCAGACGCCCAGCAGTGAAGCAGCGCGATCTTCTCCCAAAGGGAGAGGCTAGCGCCTGCCGTAGGATGCCCGTTCGCCTTGGTCTCCTTTAGGAGAAGGGCTGTAGGGGGTTTCCCTCATGAGCAACTGCTGTTAGCGCAGCGTTAGCGACGCAGGAGCGTCACCCGAAGGGCTTGTCGCAGGCTACCATAAAGGATGTAAAGGCCGCAAAGGACACGTAGATACCAAGTGACTACTGGCAGCGTAGAAACCTGAATTTTAGAGAGTTCTTGCGTAAGTCCTAACTAATTAAGAACCAGTATCTCTAATTGAGAGACTTGTCAGCTATCTGCTAGCTAGTAATTTATATCTATTAATATCTATTACATAACAGTTTAATTTAAGTAAAAAGCGTAGGTGTTAACCTCTGCACTCTGGCTATGTCCATGTTATGCCTAGAGAGAGGCATCATAGTAATTCGTAATTACTACTTTTGGGCTGAAAAATACTTAATTTTTTAAGGAGCTGCACAGAGAAGTTTTAACTAAGGTTTCTGGCGTTAGCGATCGCTCTCCCATAGCCTAAGCTTTGCGCGATAACGTCTCTGTTTAGCTGCTACAAAAACGAAGTCCGCCTGCGCGGACTTCGGAAGATATAGCTTTTTAGCAGCTTGGGTTGGCAGCCTTTGTTCGTGTAGCCTTTATTAAAACCAATGCGTGCAAAATATCAGTTAATAAATCCTGATTGATTGCTATCAAACGAACAATAAAGTTCACCAACTCAACTTTTAGTCTTCGTAAATACGGCACTCATCTGCTTCTGGATTATCATCACAGTACTTTTCTAGAGAGTTCTTTTGCTTTTTATTGCGCTGGTGGGAGGCTTCTGCTTGTAATTCTTCTACTGCATCCCAAGCCGCAGCACATTCGGCAGAGTTGCTACCTGATATATCACAGACAGCGCGTGCTTGTTCCACTTCTTCTTGGATTTTTCCTTGGATATCGCTGTTTGCTTTTTCTTGGATATTGGTCATTGGTTTAGTCTCGTTGTGTGTTGTTAATAGTGACTACTAGTATAGAAAAACTTCAAAAATGGCGGCATTAGACTGGATATCCTAACCATTCTAACCTTTAAGCGCTCAGTTAGTATTTCAGCCGATTGATTCATTACTTAGTACAGTAAACTGCCGCATCTATTTTAGATTAACCTTTATCTTTTAAGATTTTGCTGAATCAGTACTATAGATAAACAATCATACAATATATTTAGATGGATGTATTAAGGGATAAACGCCTCAGCTTTCTGAGATGGGGGATACAAAGGGCTGGGGTCAACTCTTGTAGGACGCAATTCCTCCGAAAATAAAAAATCAAAAACTATTAGCCTAGAAAGAGAAAGAAGCCCAAAACTCATGGCAGACCAAATGCAGTGGACAAACGCCCTATCAACCCATCATTCTTTGGAAGCAGCTGTTACAGATGTAGTACAACGAGCTGTCTCATCCTTAACAGCACCTGCGGATTTAGGGCTAGTGTTCATCTCTTCTGCTTTTACGAGTGAGTATTCCCGACTCTTACCTCTGTTAGCTGAGAAACTTTCAGTACCAGTGCTTATTGGTTGTAGTGGTGGAGGCGTGATTGGAACGACAATTAGTGGACAAACCCAAGAACTGGAAGCTGAACCAGCTATCAGCCTGACTTTAGCTCACCTGCCAGGGGTGAAAGTTCAAGTATTTCATATTGTTGCTGAAGAATTACCCGACTTGGATAGTTCGCCTGATGCTTGGCTAGATTTGATAGGTGTACCAGCATCACCAACACCGCAGTTTATTTTGCTGTCTAGTTCCTTCTCGTCTGGAATTAATGATTTGTTACAGGGGCTGGATTTTGCTTATCCTGGCTCGGTAATCGTAGGAGGACAGGCCAGTGGTGGGGGTATGGGTGGTCGTGTAGCCCTATTTTGCAACGATCGCCTTTATCGTGAAGGTACGGTCGGCATAGCTTTGACAGGTAATATTGTTTTAGAAACAATTGTGGCACAAGGATGCCGACCCATCGGCGAACCGTTGCAAGTTACCAAAGCCGATCGCAATATCATTCTAGAGTTGGATGAAAAAGTACCTTTAATGGTATTGAGAGATTTGATTGCCAGTCTCAGCGAAAAAGAACGGATACTCGCACAGCACTCTCTGTTTGTTGGTGTGGCAATGGATGAATTTAAGCTGTCTTTGCAGCAAGGAGACTTTTTAATTCGCGGCATACTTGGAGTAGATCCAACAGCAGGAGCAATTGCAATTGGCGATCGCGTCCGCCCTGGTCAACGCCTGCAATTCCACCTCCGAGATGCCCAAGCTTCTGCTGAAGACCTAGAATTACTCTTACAAAGTTATCAAGACCAAAAAGACTCTGAACCCTCTGCTGTAGCTGCTTTAATGTTTGCCTGTCTGGGACGAGGTGAAGGACTTTATGGCAAACCCAATTTTGATTCTGAGTTATTTAGACGCTACCTTCAGGATATCCCTGTAAGCGGATTTTTCTGTGGCGGTGAAATTGGCCCTGTTGGTGGCAGAACCTTCCTCCACGCCTATACTTCAGCATTTGGGATTTGCCGAGCAATTGGTCTTGGATAAGGGGGATGAGGGGACAGGGGACAGGAGGACAAGGGACAAAGAGAGAATAAATACTGACTCTTGACTCTTTACTTCTGCCTCCTAAAGCAAGAGTGTGCTGTTGTTATCAATTAGATTAGCCTTGCCTGTAGGGGCGATCGCACCATAACTCTGAATGTAGCGACGAACTTCTAAGGGAAACTGGGGATAGTCTAACAAAGCATCTCCATCGGCAATGGTGGCCCAAAAGTCACGCAAACCAGGAGCTAGTTCTTTTGCCTGCGATAATGGAAGGTTTAAGGGAGCCTGAGTTAGTATCTTCATTACGAAGGGGAAAGAGCGATCGCCCATCCACTGCCGCGATGAGTGTTGCAATTCGGGAAAATCGGGTACTGATTCTACTCTATGAGATAAAATCTGTAACCATTCTCTACCGTAATTATCCCGATGGAACTCTAGCACTCGATATGGATGAGGATAGCTGACTAAAGAACCAGTAGTAATTTCATATACACCTTCTGAATAGGCTACATCCTGGACGTGCAAATGCCCAGTCAACACTAGCTTGACCCCATAACGGCGTAGCAACTGCAACAGTTCTGGAGCATTTTCCAACATATAGCGATGTGCCAATGGGTGGCGCAATTGATCGGGCAAATGCTCAACCACATTGTGATGCACCATTACTAAGACTAATTCATCACCAGCCGCCGCTAGCACCTCTTCTAACCACCTAAGCTGTTTGGTATCTAAACGCCCTATCTGCTCACCTTGCTCATTAAAAGAGTTAGAATTCAGTCCAATTAACCTCACTCCAGGTAATAACTGACGAGTATAGTAAATTTGCTGTGGGTCGTCGTAGCCAAACTTAGAGTAATACTGAGGGAAATCAGCAAAAGCAATTGATTGTTGATCTGCCAACAGCACAGGAACATCATGATTACCAGGAACAACATAAACGGGAAAAGGTAGTTGGGCTAACCGTTGTTGCAACCAAGCGTGGTTTTCCGGTTCACCGTGCTGAGTTAAATCTCCTGGAAGCAAGACGAAATCTAAATTGAGTTGTGTTAAATGCTCTAATACACTTTCAAATGCCGGGATACTGACTTCCACTAGGTGAAAACGGCTAGGATGATTCCAGATTGTATGAGGAAGTGCTAGGTGTAAGTCGCTAACTATTGCAAAGCGGAAATTGAGAGTCATTGATTTAATAAAATGTTAAAAGTACGGGTTAAAACAACTCTTTTCCCAAAAGTATAACGCTTGCTTTGTCTGTCTGCGTATAAATGCGTATAGTTAATATTTGTACACATTAAGCATCAATTACACGGTACTGTTCAACTTTTCTAATTCTAAATTTAAAATGAATAATCTAATTTTTGAAATGACGCCTGATATGAATTAAAAATATCTTCTATTCTATAAAGATTTCTCAAATTACCAAAATTATTTTTTGGGAAAATAGACAGAATGTCAAACTAGGAATCGAGAAAATCAGCAGCTAAAACTCAAATTAGTTTCAAGTCACAATAGGATATTTTTACGTAAAGGAGAGAAAATTTTGGCAGTTGTCAGAGTCCGCCAGCACGTTAATCCACTTGCCCAAAAGTATCTAACGCCAGCAAGTCCCCTTGAATGGGAAAAAATTTATGCAGAGCTAAATCAACCGCTACATTTAGATATTGGCTGTGCTAAGGGCCGATTTTTGTTGAATATGGCAGAGATAGAACCTAACTGGAATTTTTTGGGTTTAGAAATTCGGGAACCGTTAGTGGTGGAGGCAAATAAGTTGCGATCGCAGTTAAATTTGACAAATCTCCACTATTTATTTTGTAATGTGAATAACTCATTACCAACGCTTTTATCTTCTATTCCGCCAGGGACTTTGCAACGCGTTACAATTCAATTTCCTGATCCTTGGTTTAAAAACCGCCATGCTAAACGCCGTGTAGTACAACCAGAATTAGTGGAGATTTTAGCTAATTATCTTGCTGTTGATGGGGTAGTGTTTCTGCAATCGGATATGGAATTTATCGCTGTGGAAATGCGCGATCGCTTTACGGCTCATCCAGCTTTTAAAAGTGTTGGTGCTGGCAAATGGCTAACAGAAAATCCGCTACCAGTCCCCACAGAACGGGAAGTAACTACCCAAAAAAAGAGTGAGCCTGTTTATCGTGCCTTATTTGTCAAACGAGAAGTTGTGAATGGCGAGTAGTAACAGAGCGATATTCTATTGAATCCCCAACTAAAAGATTGCTGAATTCTTCTTTAATCTCACTTTGTTACTACCAATAGAGAATAATCTCAAATCCCTATAAACTTAGGATGCTATTCTTTGCAAAGAGCAGCCACTTAACTCTTCTTATGCAAAACCAATGGGCAGTTCCAACCAAATATTGATTTTATTTGCTCACCCTGCACTTGAAAAGTCACGGGTGAATCGACCTCTGATTCAAGCCGTTCAGGGGTTAGCTTCAGTAACTGTTCATGACCTTTATGAGGCGTATCCTAACTTCCATATTGATGTGAAATTTGAGCAGGATTTACTCGTTGCTCATAATATTATCGTTTTCCAGCATCCTTTCTACTGGTATAGTAGCCCAGCCATTTTGAAGGAGTGGCTAGATTTAGTGTTACAGCATGGATTTGCCTACGGACACAGAGGAACAGCGCTACATGGCAAAAAACTACTCTCAGCAATTACAACAGGAGGAAGCAAGCAAGCTTACTGTCGAGAGGGATATAACTACTTTTCGATCCAAGAACTACTAGTGCCATTTGAGCAAACAGCGCGTCTTTGTGGCATGGAATATCTACCGCCCTTTGTTGTGCATGAAACACATCAGCTACAGGAACAGCACCAAATTGCTAAACACGCAGACGATTACCGGACTGCGATCATCGGTCTGCGTGATAACACCATAAACTGGGAACTTCTTAAGCAATTCAAACAGCTAAACCAAAACTTGGCTGAAGTTATCAAGATACAAGAGGCCCCGCACCATGCATAATAAAGATTTTTTCTTTCAGGCATTTGTTTACCTGATGGCGGCGGTGCTGTCGGTACCAATCGCTAAAAGATTAGGACTTGGTTCAGTTCTGGGGTATCTAATTGCTGGAGTAATAATTGGCCCCTTTGTACTGGGCTTTGTGGGGAATGAGGGAAGCGATGATGTGATGCACTTCGCTGAGTTTGGTGTGGTGATGATGCTGTTTCTAATTGGGTTAGAACTGCAACCATTCCTGCTGTGGCGATTACGCGTTCCGATTCTCGGATTAGGAGGTTTACAGGTTTTAGTTACGACTTTGCTTGTCACTGTCCTGAGTTTAGTTTTTGGGCTTTCCTGGCAAATCGGTTTAGCTATCGGCATGATTTTATCATTGTCTTCAACGGCGATCGTTCTCCAAACCCTCAACGAAAAGGGATTAATGAAGACGGAAGGCGGACAATCGTCTTTTTCAGTACTGCTGTTTCAAGACATCGCAGTCATCCCAATGTTCGCTCTGTTACCGTTACTGGCAATGAAAAACGGCACGACAGCGAGTTTGGTTGCCAATGGGGTAATCTTTGTTGCCGCTGAACAACAAAAGGCGTCTGTACCAGGTTGGCAACAAGCTTTGCTGGTGATGGTAACGGTGGGTGGCATTATTGTTGCAGGACGGTTTCTGATGCGTCCAGTTTTCCGCTTTATTGCTGCTACCCGGTTGCAAGAAATTTTTACAGCCACAGCTCTACTACTGGTAATTGCAATTGCTCTGGCGATGCAGCAGGTTGGTCTTTCTCCGGCTTTGGGTACGTTTGTTGCCGGTGTTGTTTTAGCGGATAACGAATACCGTCACGAACTGGAAACTAATATTGAACCCTTCAAAGGCTTATTGTTGGGTCTATTTTTTATTTCCGTTGGGGCTAGTATCAACTTTGATTTGCTAATTCAACAGCCCTTGTTAATTTTAGGATTAGTCATTGGACTAGCAATCATTAAGTTTGCAGTGCTGTTTGGGTTGGGTTGGTTGTTCAAGTTGGAAGCCAGCCAAAATCTACTTTTCGCTTTCGCCCTCGCCCAAGGAGGTGAATTTGCCTTTGTGCTGTTCTCGTTTGCTACTAAAAATAACGTCCTAACTACATCTGTAGGCGGTATTTTGGTTGCCGTTGTGGCATTGTCGATGGTACTGACACCATTAATCATGCTGATTAATGAGAAGTTCGTGCAATCTCGTTTCGTAACCACAACAGTTGAGCGGGAAGCAGATACCATTCATGACAATGAAAATCCAGTTATCATCGCAGGCTTTGGCCGCTTTGGACAGATTGTCGGCCGTTTACTTATTGCTAATGGTTTTAAAGCCACAGTTTTGGATCACAACCCGACTCAAATTGATATGCTGCGGCGTTTTGGTTTCAAAGTCTATTACGGGGATGCATCCCGGATTGACTTGCTGCATACAGCAGGAGCAAGGCAGGCGAAGCTATTTGTTTTAGCTATAGATGACCGCGAAAAAACCATAGAAACTGTTGATCGGGTTCGTAAGCATTTTCCTCACCTGAAAATTTTAGCGCGAGCTATTGATCGCAATCATGCTTACGAGTTAATTCGACGAGGGGTAGAAGTAGTTGAGCGAGAAACCTTTGGTTCGGCTCTGGATATGGGAGTCGAAGCACTAAAATTATTAGGTTTGCGCTCCTATAGGGCGCATCGAGCGGGCAACACCTTCAAAAATCATGATGAAGAAGCTTTGCGGGAACTAGCAGATATAGAGGGAGATCACACCTTATGGGTGGCGCGATCGCGTCAACTCGCTAAACAATTGGAGCAGTTGTTGAGGTCAGACGATGAAGACCTCACTCATGAAGTTGACCGAGCCTGGGACATTTCAGATTTACAGAAGAATTCTTAAAAGAAATATGGTCAAGTGGAAGAGATAGGTGAATTAAAGAGTTATATTACAGCGATTTCCTGATGGCGATCGCTGTAATAACTCAAGTTGAAAAACGCATAATTACGGATAATCTCTTCTGACAAATGTGAGTTAATTCACACCTTGGAAATTTCATATCCCTCACACTAATTCTTTAGTTAAATTCTCAGCAAAGGGAGGGTCACAGTAAACGTTGTGCCTACTTCAACGTCACTATTGACTACAATCTCGCCCCCATATGCTTCGACACACTTTTTGACAATCGCTAGCCCTAATCCAGTACCAGGTATAGTTCCGACATTATCTGCACGATGGAAAGGCTGAAACAGTTGCTTTTGGTCTTCTTGAGGAATGCCAATTCCCCAATCTTGAATTTGGAAAATTACTGTTTTTTCTTGAGCAATTAATTCAAAACGTATCATCTCACTCGGTTTGGAATACTTAATAGCATTGTTGAGCAAATTGCCCAAAATGTGCCGTAGCAGGCTTTCATCCCATACGTATTCGCTTAATTTTCCATGACTGGCGAACACCAAATTTAGATGCTTCTCTGTGGCAGTCAATTGAGCTTCTTCGACCAGTTGGCGGCAGAAAGCTTCTAAATCCAGTGAAATGAATTCACACCCAAGTTTACCAGAATCGGCTTTACCTATTAATGAAACTTCATCTAATAACTGCGCCATGTTTTTAATCGCTGAGCGAATTATCTGTAAATGCTTCAGCTTTCTCTCTTTGCTTAATTGGTCATCATTGTTTTGCAACAGTCCCGCAGCCAAAAGAATAGTATTTAGAGGATTGCGGATGTCATGAGAAAGCATTGAGACAAATTCAGATTTAAACTGGTTGAGTTCATGAGCTTTCACCAATTCAGCAGTTCGTTCTTCAACCCGGTTTTGCAAGGTCTCATTGACGGTGCGTAATGATTCTAAAACCTGCTTACGCTCGATCGCGTAGCGCAGCGATCGCACCAATGCATCTACACTTACCTGTCGCTTGACCAGATAATCTTGCGCACCTTGCCGTACCGCCTCAATTGCCAGTTCCTCATCGTTCGTATTTGTTAATACAACAATTGGGACATTTGGTGCTTGGCTGATCAAAGGGGGCAGAGAAGACAATCCTTGGCTATCAGGTAAAGTTAAATCTAACAAAATAACATCGTATGTACATTCATTTAGTTTCTTGAGCGCTTCCCCCAATCGCTTCACATGAAGCAGAGCAAACTCCTGGGACTGGGCTTGCTTGAGAAACTCTTGTAACAACCTAGCTTCTGCTAAACTGTCCTCAATTAACAAGATTTTTACTAAGTAGCTCCCAGCCATAATCTTCGGGTTATAGTCAAAAGTCAAAAGTCAAAAGTCAAAAGATGAAGGGGTGACAGAGAAGCTACAAAGCAGATCATTTCAGCCACTTTTTCACCCCTTCAGAGTCAAGAGTCAAGAGTTATTCTGCTTGTTCTTCTTGTCCCCTTGTCACCCCTGTCCACTGCCAACTGTCAACTGTCCACTACCCCCTTGTCCCCCACTCCTCCTACTCAGATGGTAGCGTCACAGTACAGAGCCAAAAGTCTTCAATACTCTTAACAATTTGGAATAGCTGGGTGAGATTGCGGGATTTAGTGATATAGCAATTCACGTGCAAATCGTAGCTGTAAAAAATGTCATCCTCATTTTTTGAGGTTGTTAAAACTACTACTGGAATACGTTTCAGTATTGGATCAGCTTTTATTTCCGCGAGTACCTCTCGACCATCTTTCTTAGGCAAGTTTAAATCCAGTAGGATCAGGTCAGGGCGGGATGCATTGGCATATTCGCCTTCTTGACGCAAATAAGCCATTGCGTCTATACCATCCCTGACCGTCACTACTTCGTGTGGTACTAAGCTATTTTTCAACGCTTCTTGAATTAAGCGAATATCGGCTTTATTGTCCTCAACCAAAAAGATGGTTTTGTGTTTTCCTTCCATTTCTACGCTCACGCTCGCGTCCTCCGACTGGAATCGTAAAGTAGAAGGTTGCACCCTGATCGAGTTGCGATTCTACCCAAATCCTTCCTCGGTGGCATTCAATAATCTTTTTACAGATGGCTAAACCCATACCTGTACCAGTATATTCGTCTCGCGTGTGCAAGCGCTGAAAGATTACAAAAATGCGATCGCTAAATTGTGGATCAATGCCGATACCATTATCCCGCACTGAGAACAGCCATGCATCTTCTAGCCTCTCTGCTCCTATATGGATTTGTGGTGGTTGCTCACTGTGGAATTTAATGGCGTTACCGATGAGGTTCTGAAATAGCTGCATTAGTTGCGTGCTGTCAGCTATGACTGTTGGTAAAGCGTCGTGGGTAATGGTAGCGCCAGTTTCGTTGATGCGTTGACGCAAATTACCTTTGGCACGATTTAAGGCTGTTTCTACCTCGGTCATTTGATATGCGATCGCTTGCATATCCACTTTAGAATACGCCAGTACGTCATCAATCAGCGTCTGCATCAAGCTAACACCCTGCACGGCGTAGCTGATGAATTCCTGGGCATCTTCGTCGAGTTCTTCGCTATAACGCATCTCTAACAACTGCACATAATTCACCACCTGATTGAGTGGTTCTTGCAAGTCATGAGAAGCAACGTAAGCAAACTTTTTCAATTCCGCATTAGAACGTTCTAAATCTTGAGCTAACTGAGCAAGTTCATCTGCTTGTCGCAGCACAATATTAACAATTGCTTTTCGCAATTCGAGTGCTGCTTTAACTTCTACATATTTCCAGGGTAAAGAAGTTAAGCGAACTGTTTCTTTCCACAGTTCAAACGATTTTCGCGGACACAGGCGGACATTTCCCTCTGACTGGCTGACTTCAAATGCTTTATTAGGATCACCACCCCAATTTACAGTTTGAATTACTTCTGGTCGAAACCACAAAACATAATTTCGCTTAGAAATGGGAATAGCTAACAAACCGCTGGCGACGTTTTTAAAACTTTCAGCATCTGGATAAATATTTGGCAAAGAATCTGTATAAAATACTTCTTCTTCAACGTTATTCTTCAACCACTGAACTAAATAATTCAGGTCTTCTTCTTTAGGAGTTTCACCAACTACGGTGCAATTTCCGCCAAAACAAACAGCTGCTCCTTGAGCGCTGGTTAAATTTAGCAGAGTTTGAGGGTTTTTAACTAAACCATCAATAAAGTTTTCTTCTTGAGACATATACTCAATCAATACCGATTGAATATGTGTCAAATTAATGCGGTAATAGTAGTCTTCTGTTTCTTCTCTAGCTGATATTTCAGAAAATATGACTCGCCCTAAGAATTCACAAGCTTTACGCAGTTCATAAGAAACATACTTAGGTGACTGATGATGGCAAGCAATTAGTCCCCAGAGTTTTTGGTCTTTAATTAAAGAGATAGTCAAAGAAGCACCAACACCCATATTATGCAAGTACTCCATATGACAAGGAGCAGCATTTCTGAGAATAGAATTGGTTAAATCAATCGGCCGCTCACTCACCGGATGACTGTGAGGAAAAAGTTTGACTGGCTGAGAATAGGAATCTGGAATAATTCTGATTGAATTAGCAGCGAATAATTTTCTTGCTGGTTTAGGAATATCTGACTCTGGGTAATGCAATCCTAAGTATGGTTCGAGACTTTCTAATTTTTCTTCAGCAACGACTGAACCATGCCCATCATCATCAAATTTGTATAACATCACCCGATCAAATTCAGTGATTTTCCGTACTTCTTGCACAATGATTTGACAGAAGTCTCGTAGATTCGCTGTTTTTTCTAGTTGATTGATAGATGCTTTAGCTAGATGATAAAAGCTTAAAAAGGGAATATTTTCTTGGGAAATAGCTGGTTCTAACTCCAGAATCAGAAATCCATCTGGATTGCGGTGAAATACTGCATCAAATACTATGTACTCATCACCTTTTTTTCTTACCCAAACTTTGGTGGGATTGATAAAATCAAAATTTGCTTGTGCTAAACCTGTTTTAATTCTCTCTATTTGAAAAGGATCTAGTAAATCTTCTAATTTTTTTTGTAACATCTTTTCGGGAGTAATCCCAAAAATCTTTAGTGTATTAGTACTAGTTTGTAATATTTTTAACTCAGGCTCTTCTAAAACCAACAGGACGCCATGCGGCTGAATTTGACTAGAAACATGAATTGGAGCCTCTTTCAAGCTAATTATATTAATACCTGGCAATTGTAAGTTTGTTTCCATAACGATCCTCCTGTGTTGTCCGGGAGCATCAAAATTAGAATAGCTATTAAAAACTAAAAATGATGATTGTTGAAAACTTTATACTTCTTCATTCATCATTTTTATTTAGTATCTAATTTTATATCCCTAAAGTTGCGCTAGGCATAATTTTACTTATCCACTTGCGCTTTCACAGTCTAGCAGCCAGCTAAGTGAGATAGGGATAAGATATATGAAAAGTATGTGATTGAAAAAATCTATATATATGTAGCTGTGTTAAGTAGAGGAGGCAGCTAAGAGTTAATAGAAAATTCCATTTTTTACTTTAAAAATTAATTTTTGTCATTTGTTATTTGTAATTCTTCATTTTTCGATAAAATCTGATATCTTATGACTTGCATCAAAAACTGATTCTTTACAAATAACTCAATATAAAAACATTTATTCTGTTGAAAAATCCGCTTTTTTAGAGATAGTTATGCTAAGGATAAAGAATTATCTTACTTCCTGCCTTCAATCAAATCCAAGAGTTAAACCACATTCGTAAAGGTTTATAACCTCCCGGAGAAAGGGGTAAACCCAAATAAATGGGCATCCAGAAAACAAAAGCGGCGAAAATAATAAAGGTAATAGTGACACCGATCGCGCGGATTTGTCGATAATAACTACGAAGGCACTGATCTACAAACCAGGCGATCGCTAAAAATACAAATATCACAGCACTCATATAGTGGTAAATGAAAACGCATCTTGTCACCTTTACCCAAGGTAGTAAATTTGCGGCATAATTTATTACCAAATATAGAGCAATCCAAGTATCAACACTAAGAGTTTCAGGCGCAGAAAAATGCTTCTGTTTCACCCAAGGAATCACGAGTTGCAACAACAACATCCCTACTAAAAACACTATGGCGGCGATACCAAACCACCACAAAAAGGGATTACCCATCGCATGGACATCATAAATTACTTTCCCCACACCAGAAGGCAACGGCGGCCCCATTACAGGTAAAGGGTCGGTCACTTTCTGGGCTGTTTGATAATAATATGCCATTGGTCGAGTCATCAAAGGCCATTTGTACCATGCAGCACAATAAGGATGCACTTTGGGACTATTACCACCCATCTGGAGGTGAAACCTCAAAATTTCTTGATGTACTGAGATAAATCCGTATCTTTTATCTAGCTCAAGGTGAGGAATCCAGATGAGGCTATAGACAACACCTGGGATAATTCCCATATAAAATAGCATCTGGAAAACATTTATCTGAGTTAGATTTTGGAGCGGCGTCTTAATTTCATTTGATTGGGTTTGCTGAGTGAAATTTTGATTAACCTCACTCCAACGGCGATACCATTTAGTGAAAAAATTTATTAATTGTCTTTCTATTGATAAGGGAAATGAGGGAGATTGAAAAGATAATTGCGGGTAAGGAGAAGAGTGAAGTGAACGAATTAGCCAACCTGTTATCCAAATAAGATAAGCACCGAACAAAAACCATAAACCATTCCATTTAGTGCCAACTGACGCACCAAAACTAATGCCAGCAATCACTAACCAAAAAGAGCGTCGCTGATTTTGGTTTTCTAGTGCTAATAATAAAAATAACTGCCCTAACAAACCAAATATAACAATATAAATATTGTTCAAGGCATAGCGAGATTCAACAAGAAATAAACCATCACAAGCCGTAAAAAAACCTGCCAGCAGAGCAAAGCTACGACGATAACTCAAATGATAGGCAATTGCGGCGACAACTAGAGGAATAAATGAACCAGTGAGCGCATTTAACCAACGATAAGTCCAAGGCGATCGCATTGAACCTGTTAGTCCATTTTGCGTATCGTGCCAAAAAGGAACATGACTACCAATCCAAATGCCAATACCAATAATATATTGACTCAGCGGCGGATGAGCATTAAAAAATGGCGTGTGGGTAAGATAGTTATTACCAAATTTAGCAAAGTAAACTTCATCAAATACTAGGGTATTGAATCGCTCCAGCCCCCAAAACCGTAAGGCGAGTGAGAAAATAAATATACCCGCCATCCCAATTCGGAACCATTTTTTAGTCATTGGTCATTAGTCATTAGTCATTGGGCATTGGTCATTAGTCATTGGTTATTGGGCATTGGGCATTACAGTATTTATTCTCCCTGCTCCCTTACTTCCCCACTCCCTACTCCCCGCTCCCCTTTTCAGGCGCATCATGTTGAAACAGGAGTAGTTCAATACCGTAATACTTTTTTGTTCGCCCCATTGGTTTCATACTTAGTCTTTGGGTGACACGAATTGAGGCATGATTTTCTGGTTTCACCACAGCATAAATCACTGGCAAGTTCAGGATACTAAAGCCATAATTGAGCATACCTCGTCCTGCTTCTGTCGCATACCCTTTACCCCAATAAGTTCGGCGCAAGTGCCAACCAACTTCATAATCTTGAGTGGCTAAGCCATCTTTATCAGGCAGTGGTTTCAGAAGGATAGTTCCCACAATTGTTATAGTTTCTTTTTCTAAAATTGCCCAAGAACCAGTACCATTTTTGCGTCGGCGCGAGCGCTCAATGTTTTCAATCAAGCGCTGACGTTGTGATTCAATAGTAGTAACGCGAGAAGCGTTACCCAAAAAGTGTGTAACTTCTGGGTCACTATAAATTTCAAACGCTTGTTCAGCATCAAGTTCAGGTATCCAACTGCGAACTATTAAGCGCTCGGTTTCAAAAAGGGGTGTCATCTTAACCTTTGACTAAACTAGCAGCTAGGAGCGATGTCTAACGACAAGTGAGTGCGTGTATAGGCTACCATAAGGTTTCACCTTGTCACTCCTGCTGACTTTACAAAATTCCCCTAACTCCTAACTCTTGTAGAGACGCGTAGACGCTCGAAGAGCGGTTTCTCGTAAGAGTATAATCGCGTCTCTACTCAGTACCCTCAACTTTTGCCACTTCCAGCATTGTCTTTAAAACCGAATCTGGATTTAGACTAATCGAGTCAATTCCTTGTTCAACCAAAAACTTAGCAAATTCTGGGTAATCACTGGGCGCTTGGCCACAAATACCGATTTTACGGTTGTGTTTTTTCGCAGCTTGGATAGCCATTTTCACCATTTGTTTCACACCTTGACTACGCTCATCAAATAAGTGTGCGACTAACGCCGAATCTCTGTCTATTCCCAGTGTCAGCTGAGTTAGGTCATTAGAACCAATCGAGAATCCATCAAATACCTCAGCAAACTCCTCTGCCAGAATTACATTATTGGGCAACTCGCACATCACATAAACCTGCAAGTCGTTAACACCTTGCTTTAAACCATTTTTTGCCATTTCTGCCAAGACCAAACGTCCCTCATCTGGAGTGCGACAAAAGGGAATCATCGGCGTAACATTTGTTAAACCCATCTCTTCCCGTACCCGTTTGATAGCATGACACTCTAGGGCAAAAGCTTCTTTATAGCCTTGATCATAATAACGCGCCGCTCCTCGCCAGCCTAACATCGGGTTTTCTTCATGAGGTTCAAACTGTTGACCACCTAACAAATTGGCATATTCATTACTTTTGAAATCAGACATCCGCACAATCACTACTTTGGGATAAAATGCCGCTGCGATTCGACCGATACCTTGGGCTAATTTATCTACAAAATACTGAGGTTTGTCATCATAAAGGGCGGTGATTTCAGCAATTTTAGCTTTGACAAATTCATCTTTTAGTAAGTCAAAATGGATCAACGCCATTGGATGAATTTGAATTTGGTTAGCGATGATAAACTCTGTCCGCGCTAAACCCACTCCATCGTTAGGAATTGCAGATAAACTCAATGCTTCTTGAGGATTACCCACATTCATTAAAATTTGAGTACGGGTACGGGGCAAGTTTTCTAAGGGAACTTCTTCAACTTCAAATGGTAATAAGCCTGCATAAACATTTCCTTCTTCCCCTTCAGCACAAGAAACTGTGATCTCTTGACCATTTTTTAAGACTTCCGTAGCATTCCCGCATCCAACGATCGCAGGTACACCTAATTCGCGTGCAATAATTGCTGCATGACAGGTGCGTCCACCAGCGTTGGTAATAATCGCACTAGCACGTTTCATAATTGGTTCCCAGTCGGGGTCAGTTCTCTCTGTTACCAGCACTTCCCCAGCTTTGAATTGTTCAATTCTGTGTGCATCTAGAATTAAGTGCGCTTTCCCCTGACTAATTGCTTCCCCAATTGCACGTCCCGTTACAAGAGGTACTGGTGATTGGGTTGGGGATTGGGAAGATTTTTCCCCAGTTCCCAGTCCCCAGTCGCCAGTCCCCAGTAACAAGCGATAACTCCTTAGCACATTCCCTGTCTTCTGAGACTGGACGGTTTCAGGACGTGCTTGCACAACAAAAAGTTCATTAGTAATCCCATCTTTTGCCCACTCGATATCCATTGGGGTGTAAACGCCGTGGACTTGAGAATAATGGTCTTCTATTAAAGCTGCCCAACGTGCTAGTTGTAAAATCTCTTCATCAGTAATCGCAAATTTACTCCGTTCTGCGATCGCTACAGATATATTTTTCGTAAATTTCGAGCCGTCATCGTAGACCATTTTGAGTTCTTTACTACCCAATTTTTTATTAATAATTGGGCGAAAACCCGTTTTTAATGTTGGTTTAAAAACATAATATTCATCTGGGTTTACAGTCCCTTGGACAACGTTTTCCCCTAAACCGTAAGCTGCTGTAATTAATGCAGCATCTTTAAAGCCGGTTTCTGTGTCAATGGAGAACATCACCCCAGAAGTTGCTAAGTCAGAGCGCACCATTTTTTGCACACCTACAGCGAGGGCAATGCTAAAGTGGTCAAATCCTTTGGTGTGGCGATAAGAAATAGCGCGATCAGTAAATAGAGAAGCAAAGCATTTATGACAAGCTGCTAAAACTCCTTCGACACCGACGACGTTTAAATAAGTTTCCTGTTGTCCGGCAAAACTAGCATCGGGGAGGTCTTCTGCGGTGGCACTAGAACGTACTGCAACATCTGTTTGTGCATTATATCGTTCACAAAGAGTCTGGTATGCTGTGGCGATCGCTTTTCGCAATTCTACAGGAAATGGTGTGTGCATTAATAGCGATCGCGCTTTTGTCCCCCGTTCTCGTAAATTTTTGACATCTTCAACATCCAAGTCAGCAAAGAGTTGACGCAGTTTTGCTTCTAACCCAGCTGACTCTATAAAATGGCGATAAGCATAAGCAGTGGTGGCAAATCCAGTGGGAACATTAATACCTTTGGAAGTTAGCTGTTGAATCATTTCCCCTAGTGATGCATTCTTACCACCAACTACAGGTATATCAGCAATGCTAACTTCATCAAACCAGAGGATGAGCGATTGTTCTTTGGAAGATTGAGATACAGCGCTTTTAGATACTATCGCCATCAGTGTTACCTCTTAAGGTGATACTTAAATTATCTGTGCGTAATCGTTAATATATTTTTCCCTTGTTTAATTTTAGATTTTGCAGCCACTGTGTTGCAGGGTAGAGCGAACGTATCTCAATTGTGACTTTTTACAGCAGTGTTTAGCAAAAGAGTTTACATGGACTGGAAATTGAGCGACTTACCCGCTGAATCTCTGTAGTTGGCTCAATTGGCTGTGCTGAACTCAACAGGGACAATTATTGATTACTATTCCCACTTGAAAGTTTTGAGAATTTATGCCAAAAATGCTTAGATACGAGCTATCGAACTCACGTTAAATTGAATACAAGAGTAGGGACACGACAGTGCCGTGTCCCTATAATGGGTGTATTCTGGGCGATTTAAAATAGCTGTTGAGCTAAAATCCTAAACTTCTGGTTCAACACCGAGCGATCGCAATTGAGCAGTTAAGCGATCAGCTCTTTCCTCGCCAGTCAATAACAAATTACCTTGTAAGTCCCACCAGCGTAGCCAAGGTAATTCCATATTGTGATATTCTCCCTGCCAGAGACCTAATTCAACTCCTAAAGGATGTATAGGATAATGTCCACGTTCATTTGCTGTTAATAACTGATATTGTCCACCAATTAATTCATAAACTTCCACGCTGGCTTTATTCACTTCATAAATGCCGTAGAAAGGAGGACGAATCACCTGTTCATAAATCCAAAATTTCCCCTTCCAAGGTGTTTTATCTCGCTCCTCACTACCATCCCCAGATACAAATTCCAATGCAATCAATGGGGCAATAAACTCTCGCCATAATACATAAGACCTACGCGTTTGTCCATCCAGAGTAGGCGGTACATTCCCTACATAAAACCAGTCTGGTGCTTCTGCGCCTTTTTCTGGGGGTTCAGTGATGCGCCAGTAGATACCACTATCTTGACCAATACAGTATTGCCCATCAGGATGACGTTTTTGTAATATCGGTTTAATCGAGTCTGTTAGGAGAATGCTTTGGGGATGTTCCTGAAAGTTTTTCACGAAAGTACCATCAGACTCTGGTAACTGCGTATGGTCTGGGAACGGGGTGAGGGCGGTGGCTGGATCGGTTGCAGAGGTCATAAAACTACCTTTGCAGGAGTAAAGGTTGTTTTTTAGTTTAGCAATAGACCTTTGAATTCCCCATTGATATTTATCGAAGAAGACGCAAAGATGCAAGGACGTAAGTCCCAAGGGTCTCTTGCCCCGCCTGAAATCGTTCGCCTTGGTCTTTGGCAGGAGAAGGAGAAGATTTCAGTTGCTCGAATTCAGGCTCTTTTTCAATCCCTGTCTGAATTCTTTCTTTGCGCCTCCCATTCTTTGCGTCCCCGTGTCCTTGAACGTTTTTATAAAGCAATAACCTCTTGCTTAGGCTTCCGCAGCGGACGCTTGCGATCGCTGCGACGAACACCCCCTGCCATTTTGTACTCATCGCTATTTTTGCCATACTTTGCCGCTACGCTGACTAACATATGTTCGCTTAGTTCCATCAGGGACTTTTCGGCTAATTCTAAGGCTTCCTGAGTTAGATCCACGGTGGAGAGGCTGGAGTTATAAACTTCTAGCTTGTCTTGCGTTGTTTTGATAGCCGTTGCAAAGGATTCAATTGTAACCCCATTACCTAAGTCTAAGGTAGGACTGATCGATTTTAAAGCTGCAATCCGACGCTGCGCTCTATCTAGTGCTTTAGACCCACGTTTGGGACGTGACATAAATAACTTTCCTCTTATTAATAATGTACCAGGATAAAAAATGACTTTTAACCTGATGTTTACATCACCAGGATAGACAGAATCGGGATTGTTTGACACCCGCATTATTCAGTATATTTTAAATTATTTATTACAAATATAGAAATAAAGTTTATGTAAATTCTCGCAGGTTGACCGGAATCAATAAACGATCGCCCGGAATCAATAAACGACTGCCCGGAATCAATAAACGATCGCCCGGAATCAATAAACGACTGCCCGGAATCAATAAACGACTGCCCGGAATCAATAAACGACTGCCCGGAATCAATAAACGATCGCCCGGAATCAATAAACGACTGCCCGGAATCAATAAACGACTGCCCGGAATCAATAAACGACTGCCCGGAATCAATAAACGATCGCCCGGAATCAATAAACGACTGCCCGGAATCAATAAACGACTGCCCGGAATCAATAAACGATTGCCCGGAATCAATAAACGACTGCTTGCAAAAGTCGAAGAGTTATGGATTTCATTTTGAGCGAAGCAGGTGAGGCGGTCACACTATTTCCACAAAGTTAAGCTCAATTTGTCAACTCTCTGTTGTGTGACAATCAATTTATGTATTTTGGGAGTTGCAAAGATGGCTTGGGTAGCAGGTGATCAATTGCAAGGTGGCAAATACACTGTGGAAAGGGAATTGGGAAGGGGACGGTTTGGTATTACTTATTTGGTAAGAAACAGGAATGGCGATCGCTTTGTCATTAAAACTTTAAATGATAACTTGCTAACGTCTTTAAGCCAGTCGGAACGCGGGCGATTAGAAACCATGTTTTGGCAGGAGGCGGTAAAACTTACTCGGTGTAAGCATAAGCATATTGTCGAAGTTGCAGAACCCTTTAAGGAAGGAGAGCATTGGTGTCTGCTAATGGAATATGTAGATGGGGTGAGTTTAGCTGATCGTCGCCAACAAATACTTTCGGAATCAGAGGCACTACGTTACATTCAGCAAATTGGTGAAGCCCTAACAGTAGTGCATAATAATCGATTGATTCATCGAGATGTGCATCCAGGAAATATCTTTTTGCGAGTGCGAAATGGACAGCCTGAAGCAGTGTTAATCGATTTTGGTTTAGCTTTGGATTTCGACCATATTTTAACTACAAACCGAACTAAGGAAACTTCTGAGGGATTTACACCCCCTGAGCTTTACGCTCAAAGTATACCAACTGGGGCTTATAGCGATATTTATTCACTAGCAGCTACTTTATATGTGCTTTTAACTGGAAAAACACCTGTGAGTGCACTGAAACGTAAGATTGACAACGCTCGTTTAGTGGAACCGAAAGACTTGAATAATCTGGTTAGCGATCGCACAAACCGCACAATTTTAACAGGTATGAACCTAGATCCTAAACAGCGATCGCAGTCAATGCGCGAATGGCTTGACTCTCTGGGGTTGACTGGAGAAGCTCCTATACCTGTCTCAACTTTACCCTCTAAACCTAACTCAAATTGGGATAAAAAAATTCAGTTTTGGACAGTGGTGATAGCTGCGATCGCTGCTCTTGGAGCCTTACTAGCAGGCATAGCTCCTTTCTTAAATCAATCTCCACCTCCTAGCCCATCATTAATATCTCCTAGCCCATCATCTAGTAAAACTCCGTAGATTTAGGTACACTGTCATTGAAGTGCTGATATTATTTTTGAGCGTGCCTTAATTACGAATTACGAACTTGTACTGAGCAAAGTCGAAGTATTACGAACTACTAAAGGTATTTATGCCCTGGACAGCAGGACAACGATTACAAGGCGGCAAGTATGTAATTGATAAAGTCCTGGGACAGGGGGGATTCGGAATTACTTACAAGGCTTTGCATATTGAACTAAACCAGACAATTGTAATTAAGACACCTAATGAATACCTCAGCCACGATCCAGAGTATGACAAGTATATAGAGCGATTTATTGCAGAAGGGCGGATACTTGCACGCTTATCAAAAGACTCCCATCCTCACATTGTGGGAGTGATTGATTTGTTTCGGGAAGGTGCTACCCACTGTTTAGTGATGGACTTTGTTGAGGGAGAAAATTTGTTTGAAGCGGTGAGGCGTAGGGGAGCTTTACCAGAAGCGGAGATTCTACCCTGCATCTGCCAGATTGGGGAAGCTTTGATAGTAGTGCATCAAGCAGGGCTAGTACACCGAGATGCCCACCCCGGAAATATTATGTTGCGGAGCAATGGCAGAGCGGTTTTAATTGATTTTGGCATTGCTAAAGAACTTGTGCCTAAAACTTTAAGTTCAAAGGGTATTGCAGGTAATGAAGGGTTTGCGCCCTATGAGCAGATGAGCAGGGGCAGTCGGGAGCCAACAGTAGATGTTTACTGTTTGGCTGCTACACTTTATTTTGCGGTGACAGGTCAACGCCCTACAACCTCTTTGGCTCGCAAGCTCGACAATGCTTCTTTGAAGCCACCCAAACTAATCGATCCAAGGATCAGCCATCAATTAAATCAAGCAATTCTCAAGGGTATGGCACTGGAGGCAAAAGACCGCCCTCAGTCAATGCAGGCATGGTTGGCAATGTTAGAAGCGCCAAAAGCGACACCTCCACCTCAAATTAAGCCAGTTTATAGAATAGAAGTTGTTCGATCCGAAACCAAGCCAAACTCAGAGGTAATTCCAGTTAAACCAGTAACGCAATCACCTAGAATCATTCCCTGGGGCGGGTTGGTTGGTCTATTATTAAGCTACCTATTGATAGGCTACTTATTTGCCGCGTATAACGCTCCGTACATATTTTGGGCTGGGGCTTGGGCTGGGGCTTGGGCTTGGGCTGTGGCTTGGGCTGTGGCTGGGGCTGTGGCTGGGGCTGTGGCTGGGGCTGGGGCTGGGGCTGTGGCTTGGGCTGGGGCTGTGGCTTGGGCTGTGGCTTGGGCTGTGGCTTGGGCTGTGGCCGGGGCTGGGGCTGTGGCTTGGGCTGTGGCTTGGGCTGTGGCTGGGGCTGTGGCTGGAGATGAATTACAAAAATCTTTTAGCAAGGTTAATACTTTTCTAATTTTAGCTAGCACATCTAGTCTAGGCTTGGGTTTGGGATGGTTAGGACATAGGATTTTTAATACAGGTTCATAGCTTTATCGTCTGAAGCTAACTGGCAAAAGATTTTGTAGCTGTTGTAGCGAGTGGAAAAGCGATTAATACTCGGCTAGCAATTTACTATAAGATTCTGGGTTAAAAGTATGGGTCATTTTTCCATTTATCTTTATCATCTAGCGATCGCAGCTTTCTAAATATTCTCCACCCATAGAAGATTATTTGCGTAGCGATTTTAAGAGCATTGTAAAATTTTTCATCTGCTGTCACTATCTGGCATTGTTGCGTAATAGCCAGTGCGAAGTATAAACTGTCATACACTGCGCGATCAGTCTCAAGAGCAATATCTAAAGCAATTAGCATCAATGGTTGAGATAAGCAAACTTCTACAGGAATTGCATTTAAATCTGCTAAAGTTTGCCTTGCATTATCAGCCGTATCTTCGGTACGACGTACTCGTTTCCACAAGACATTTGCCACTTCTGCAAAGAAAAAGTCTGGCACTAAAAAAGTATGGTTACTTGCTAGTAAACGCCTAGCTGCATCAGAGTGAACTTCTGGCACAAACCATTTTATGGCAATACTGGCATCTAAAACATATCGGCTCACCGTTCTCTATCCTCGCGGATTAGTTCAGTACTGTCACCTAAAGTTTTGCCTACATATCTTATCTGAGCGCGTGCTACTGCTTCTCTAGCTTTTTCCATATCGCTGCCAGTGTTGTTTATATTTGCAATTTTAAGGTAGTTTAGCAGGCAATGTCTGAAGACAAGTCTCTACACGTCTACGCACCTTTTAACTAAATACCTAAACTTCTGATTCAACGCCCAGCGATTGATTGCTATTTTGCCCATTAAGTAAGTTAAAAAACGGGTGGCGCAATTGTTGAGAGTGCCTTTTTTAACTCTTGCAACAACGATTCCAAAAACATCATGTCATTGGTGATGTCTGAAACTTCATCTTCGTTTAAATTCTCTATCTCTAATTGCTTTTGATAAGCCTCAATCCTGTATTCTAGTGCTTCAACAATAAATCGAATTGCTTTAGGAGAAAAATTCACGTTCAACAACTCCCTTAATTGACTTTGTAAAATGCCTCACCAACTAACCGCAATGCAGTCTTATAGTCTTCTATTTGCATAGTGTAGCTTGGTTCCCATAGCCAATGATTGCCGTAATCATTTACCAAGCGGAGTCCGTTTGGAATCTCAGTTACTCTATCCAACTTCCACCAATTTTTTCCAACCCCCTGAACTGCAAACGTTGAAATTCCGCCTGAACCTGCGACAACCCAAATATCACTATCTTCTTCGTAAGTTTCAATGTCTTTTGAACGAATATTATCTATTCTCGAAGAAGTCGCATTTCCCATACAGTACAAATCAACGGGGTTTTTCTCATACCAATCAGCCAAAGACTTATGCTTCTGGTTAAACGCCAAGCGATGTCTGACGACAAGCCGTTAAGAGCGTCTACGCATTCCCAATGGATGTAAAGAAACAGAAATGTTTCTTAGAAGCTGTTCATGAGCGATCGCCCACTATGGATGAAAGAAACCATTCTGTTTTCTTAGGAGAAGGAGGAAAAGAGCGATCGCCTACGGCACTGGCAAAGCCCGTCGTAGACATCGCTTTTTTAGACTATTTCATTACCATCTGATCAATTGGCGCTACTCCAGCCAAATCCAAAATTGGCGCAATCAAATCTTCTCGCTTCACAGCCATCATGTGGACACCCTGACATAATTGCTGTGCAACTTGTACTTGCTCGGCAGCAATTTTCATGCCTTCTTCAAGCGGTTTTTTCGCTTTCGCTAATCTATCAATAATGTGCTGAGGTATATTTACACCCGGAACGCACCTATTAATAAATTGGGCATTTTTTGCCGATTTCAACAGAAAAATTCCTGCCAAAATTGGTTTTTTATAGCCAGCAGCAATTTTGTCCATAAACTTTTCTAGTCGCTCAAAATCAGTAATTAATTGACTTTGAAAAAACTGCGCTCCAGCTTCGATTTTGCGTTCAAATCGACTCTGCAAACCTGACCAACTCGCACATTGCGGATCTACTGCTGCACCAGTAAATAAATCTAGTACACCATCAGTTAAAGGTTGCTCGTTGCTATCAAAACCCTGATTCATCTTCCGAATTAGTTGCAGCAATCGCACAGCTTCCAAGTCAAAGACGGCTTTAGCATCTGGGTGATCGCCTGCTTTAACTGGGTCACCAGTCAAAGCTAAAATATTGCGAATACCCAAGGCATGAGCGCCCATGAGGTCAGCTTGTAAACCAATGCGGTTGCGATCGCGGCAAGCAACTTGACAAATTGGTTCTATACCGTTTTGCAACAAAATTGCAGACGCCACCAACGAAGACATCCTTAGCACTGCTCGGCTACCATCGGTAACATTGACGGCATGAACCCTCCCCTTAAGGGTCGCCGCCATTTGGAGCATATGCGCTGGATCTCCGCCTTTAGGAGGTGCAACTTCAGCAGTAACTAGAAATTCGCCTGCTTGCGCGGCTCTACGGAAGTTATTCAAGGCAGTTGGGCTATGGGTATGATGCATAAAGTTAATATTTCGGTTCTCTTCCAAGGTATAACAAATGACACCTCAAAGGGAAAACCTTATAAAGGTTGAGTATAGCCCAAAGCAGCTTTCACTTGTGCCAGAGTTTGATTAGCGATCGCTTGAGCTTTTTTCCGTCCATCCCGCAAGACAGACTCCAAATAGCTTTTGTCTTCTGTTATTGCTTGATATTTTTCTTGTATTGGCTTGAGGGCGTTAATTGTCGTTTCTGTTAATAATGGCTTAAATTGTCCCCAGCCCATATCTTGGCACTCAACCGCTACCTCTTCCTTCGTCTTTCCAGAGAGCAAGGTATACAGCGTTAATAAATTATTACACTCTGGACGCTCTGGATCGTCAAAAGTCAGACCACGAACTGGATCAGTTTTACAACGCTTAATCTTACGTTGAATCTCTTCTGGTGGATCTAGCAAATTGATTCGGCTTAACTCTGAAGGATCTGACTTGGACATTTTGCGTGTACCATCCGCCAAACTCATCACCCTTGCCCCTTCCTTGCGAATCAAAGGGTCTGGTAACTTTAATACTGGCTGGTCTGGTTTACCAAATTGGTGGTTAAACCGAGCAGCAATATCTCGTGTCAATTCTAAGTGTTGCTTTTGGTCTTCACCTACAGGCACTTTATCAGCTTGGTAAAGCAGAATATCAGCTGCCATAAGCACTGGGTAATCCAACAAGCCTGCACTAACATTTTCTCCCTGCTTCACAGCCTTTTCCTTAAACTGGATCATATCTTCTAGCCAGTTTAGGGGCGTGATGCAGTTGAGCAACCAAGTGAGTTCACTGTGAGCAGAAACGTGAGATTGCACAAAAATTGTAGAGTGATTTAAATCCAGTCCACAAGCTAGATAGAGAGCAACGAGGGTATACGTATCGGATGCCAACTGTGTTGGCTGGTGTGGCACTGTAATCGCGTGCAAATCAGCCACGAAGAGGTAATTTTCGTATTCACTCTGACCTTCTACCCAGTTGCGAATTGCTCCTAAGTAGTTGCCTAGATGGTAATTGCCTGTTGGTTGAACTCCAGAAAGAACTCGTTGCTTGCCCATAAATTCCAACTTAGTTATCTCAAATCTGCGCTATATAAATTGGCGCTCTTAAAACTCATTTAATTTTGACATTTTCTATGGCAACTCGCTGTTGAGAAATTAGATATTGATTAAATACTGCTTTTTTCACGCAACAACTGAAATAATAAGCACACGTTTAAAATTAAGGTAATGAAATTTATTGGTATTGATTTAGGCTGGAAGTCGCAACCAAGCGGACTGTGCTGCTTAGAATGGACAGATGAACAACTGCAACTACTTGATTTAGACCGCAAAGAAGCGATCGCAGATATCCTCACCTGGATTGATACCTGGGTACAAACGGATGAACCAGCCATCATTGGCGTAGATGCACCCACCCTGATCCCCAACGCTACAGGAAGTCGCCTACCCGACAAACTTACTCACAAGTACTTTGGCAAATATCACGCTGGATGCTACCCAGCTAACCAAAACTTACCATTTGCCGATCGCACCATTAACTTTGGCTTAGAATTAGAATCTCGTGGTTTTGCACACGCACCAACCATCGAACCACAAAAACCCGGCAGATATCAAATAGAAGTCTTTCCCCATCCAGCCATAGTTCATCTATTTGGCTTAGAACGCATCCTCAAATATAAAAAAGGACGCCTCAGTGAGCGTCGCGTAGAATTAATTAAACTCTACAATTACGTTATTGACATCCTCCCCTCTATCTCTCCTCCTCTGCGCCTCTGCGGTAGCCTACGGCAAGCCGCTGGTGCGTCTACGTTTATTTCCGAAATTCCTTACACAGGAGCATCCCTAAAAGCAGTTGAAGATAAATTAGATAGCTTAGTTTGTGCTTATGTAGCAGCACATTGGTGGTATTGGGGTGAGCAACGTAACTTAGTGCTAGGCGATCGCACTACTGGTTACATTGTCATCCCCAAACCAGTCTTGAGTGCTGAGTAAAAAAAGCCAAAATATATAACTCATAACTCAGCACTCAGCACTGTTATTCTGCCCAAGCAATCAACCTTGGTTCATAAGGATTAGACAAGTTTTGATTTTTCGGTAATACGCGTAAAGACAAGCCTTGCAAACCAGAGGCAGTATAGGTGATGTTACCTGTGTAAATACTTAATCCTTGTGTATCTTCTCCTTGATAATCCATCACTACTGGCACAGCATTGACAATATCACCATTGGCATCGAGCGCACCCTGATATAGCTCCACCTGTACATCATCATTTGTTAAAGTTGCCAAGTCAACTTTGGCTTTGACAGCAACAGTTTGGTTAACCTCAATGTCCGCACCTGCTGATACATCAATATCTTTGATTTTGATATTAAACCAGTGTTCGCTGAGTTTTGCTTTCCAAGCAGCTAGTTCTTGAGCTGGAGCATAGTTATCGACAGTCAGCGTATGATAGCGATCGCTTGCCGGGAAATAAGCCCTTTGGGCATATTCTCCCACCATCCGCGCTGTATTAAAAAACGGACAATTCAACCGGATTGCATCTTTCATTTTGGCTACCCACGGACGAGGTAAGCCATCACTATCCCGGTGGTCATAAAACAGCGGTACAACTTCTTTCTCCAGTAGATCATAGAGAGCGTTGGCTTCTACTTCATCCTGGTAATTAGGATCTTCGTAATTCTCTCCGTGTCCAATTGCCCAACCTGTGCGGACGTAATCAGCTTCATCCCACCAGCCATCTAGTACACTTAAATTTGGTAATCCGTTCATGGCTGCTTTCATGCCACTTGTACCAGAAGCTTCTCTGGGACGACGCGGTGTGTTTAACCAAATATCGCAACCCGCTACCATCAACCGGGATATGTAAATGTCGTAGTTGGGAACAAACACCACTTGTTTTTCTAAGTGCTGTTCGCGGATAAAGTGATTGATTTCGCGGATAAGTTCTTTCCCTGGAATATCTTTCGGGTGTGCCTTACCAGCAATCACAAATTGCACTTTCCGATCTTTGTTAGCCAGTAAAATCCGCCTGATGCGGTCTAAATCGCGCATCCAGAGAGTGGCGCGTTTGTAAGTGGCAAAGCGACGGGCAAAACCTATAGTTAAAGCGTAAGGATCTAAAACTTCTTGCGCTTGGGCTATTTCTGAGGTGGAAGCGCCGCGATCGCGCAGATGTTTTACCAAATGCTCTCGCACATACAATATCATGTCTAAGCGACAGCGTTCGTGATTACGCCACAGTTCTTCGTCGGGAATGGCATCCATCCGCTCCCACAGTTGGCTATCTGGTGGTGCTGATGACCAGTTTGGCCCTAAATAGCGATCGTACAACTCCTGAGTTGATTTAGCGACACAACTCCGAGCATGAACACCGTTGGTAATTGCGGCAATTGGTACTTCTTCTACTGGTACTTTCTTCCACAAACCTTGAAACATCTGGCGCGATACTACACCGTGCAGTTGTGCTACACCGTTAGAAAATGTTGCCATCTTCAACGCCAGCACTGCCATACTAAAAGGCCCAGATAAATCACCAGTATTCTCACGCCCCAAGCCTAAAAATTGCTCTTTAGGCAAGTCGAAGATGTCTGCATAGTAACCGAGGTAGTACAAGATTTTGTCGGGAGCAAACAAGTCGATTCCCGCAGGTACTGGTGTGTGAGTAGTAAAGATATTGCTAGAAGCTACTACCTGTTTGGCTTGGGCATAGTCTAACCCCTCTTCTTGAATGAGGATGCGGATGCGCTCTAGAGCAGAGAATGCCGCGTGACCTTCATTCATGTGGTAGGCTGTGACTTTATAACCCAAAGCTTTCAGCATTTGCACACCACCAATACCCAACATAATTTCTTGGTGGATACGCATATCAATGTCGCCACCATACAGCTGATCTGTGATGTCGTGGTCGTAAGCATTGTTGGGTTCAATGTTGGTGTCCAGCAAATATAGTGGCACTGTTCCCACCTGTACGCGCCAAACTCTGGCGTACACCTTGCGCCCTGGATATTCTACGGCAATCCGCAACTCTGAACCATCAGTATTGCGCTCCAGATGTAAGGGCATATTATAGAAATCGTTAATCGGATAACGTTCCTGTTGCCAGCCATCGGCGTTTAGATACTGAGCAAAGTAGCCTTGCTGATAAAGTAAACCTATACCGACCAGTGGTAGCCCTAAATCACTAGCTGATTTAAGATGATCGCCTGCTAGAACACCTAAGCCGCCAGAATATACAGGTAAACAATCTACTAGCCCAAATTCAGCTGAAAAATAGGCATAGCACTCTTTTGGTTTTTGTCCCCGCTGTTTCTGATACCAAGTGCGTTCTTGTAAATAATCTTCTAACTGGCGATTGGCTCGATCTAATTGCGCTAGAAAGCCTTCATCTTCGACAACTTCCAAAAGTCGCGATTGAGAGATATTACCCAGCATCAACACTGGGTTATGGTGGCTAGACTCCCAGAGATCGGGATCTAAACGTCGAAATAAATCTTTGGTGTCAACGTTCCAATCCCAATGCAAGTTATATGCCAGCCGCCGCAGCGATTCGAGTTGCGGCGGTAGTGAAGGGGATACGTTGAATGTACGAATTGGCTGCATAGGTTGACAAAACTCCAAGTTTAGCTATGGTTATTGTTTACTGTCTTTAGCCAATGTTGCCAATTGTTTATACTCTGTTTGTGATGATGTGATGACTTTGTTAAGCATTGAGAATTATTCTTACCCTCACTGCTAAAGTTTACACTAAGGAGCTTTTTAAGTCTAAGCATTCCTCTTAGCCATCTGCCCAGTATATTAAAATTTCATTATTGGCTTGAGGTGGCATTTAATACATAAAAAATATAGCTTTGATTTTACAAACATAAATATAAATATTTATATTTATTTTATATTTAGATAGCCAATTCCGACAAAAACACGGCTAGCTCATCAGTCTAACCTCAGAATCTTGGTTGAGGTAAAGAGCAGTTGATTAACGCTTTCAGCAATAATTAAATTTTTAATTATTTTTTAATAAATTGGATTGATAATATTATTGATTCAATGCTATGCATGAGCTTTAGCAGTGACTCTTGGGCGATCGCCCAAATTGGCTACAAATACAGGCAAATTAAGAAATCGAAGAAATTTCCCAAGCAATTGACTTAGAATAGCGATCGCCAACTGCTTGGTATCGAAAAAGGTAATGTTAGGGCAAGGAAATAACGCAACAGTCTAGTGTATTATTATGCACCCAAAGAAGCCTGATCTTTGGCATTCTTTGATGGCATTGTCAGCGCCATAGCTGCTGCAAAAGCCATCTCTGCTGCTACTTGATAAGCAAGTTTAATATTTGCTGAAGCCTCTTTGCTTTTAGAAGAGAGGGAAGCTTTTTTTCGGCGCGATTCTTGCTTAACATCACCTGCAACAATAGACCGCTGCAAGATAATCCAGGCATCTAAGTCGTCTGAATCGTAATTAGTTTGAATAAGCATCCGTATCTGGTCTTCGGCTACAACACTCAAATAGCCGGTGTTCAAAGCTTCTTGGACGATTTCTTTAATTAAAGCCATAATTTACACCAAGTGTGTGAGTCAAAACCGATACTTTGATTTGTTGAAATGTGTCTTGTGGACTTTTCCAAAAAACTGAAATGTATCTGGATATCCCTAACAATAAAATTTATAACGACTAGAACCAAGTATGCATCACCCGCTTGGCTCACCCAATCGGGTGATTTACAAATTTTCAGATATGAGTATGTGGAAAGAGGAAACTCTTATCTTGTTGGTTATTTGAGAATGATAGTAAAAATGTAGCGTATATACCATTTTGATGATAGCACAGAATCGAAGAGAAAGTCGCCTAAAAAATGTTTATTACTCTGTCAAATATTTAACAGTTGTATGAATTATGTGGATATTAGAGAAAACATCACTAAGTAGGTCATCAAAATAGGTAATGACAAGAGAAGTTATTCTGTTAATAAAGAGAATATCATGAATTGGGGTTTGAAAGTTGACATTAGGTTACCTGATAAACTAGTTTTTTAACTTTTATTTAATGGAAACGCAATAGCTATATATGTTAGCTGCAACAATAGCTAAACTAAAATATACACATTTTTATCTGTTGGTATAAAAATAGTTTATTTATTCGTGATCGCCTAAGTAAAAAAGTTAACAAGCTATCAACTTTCTCCTAATTTTAAAATCTAGTTATTTCATAAAGGCTTACACTAAAAATAAAATGTGTTATCGTTAAAAACAACTATTGTTAGAAGCAATTCATGCCATTACAAGCGAGACTTGGTTAGTTTGTAAATCATCTGTGTGCAACATGATTGAAGCAGCATACTCTATAAACTCGTTGCAAGAAAGCCGTCATAATAGTCGGGGTAGCGCTTACTTGTTCGCACCGATGGTTAACTTCAATGTGATGGCTGAAGTGGGAGATACTCCACCCTAATTGAATTTTGTTTAGACATAAACACTCAAAAAATCAACAATAATTACATTGTCTTACTAGACAGAAACTTTTTCTATTTTTTGAAACAGTCTAGACAGATGTAGTTCTGTTGGAAAATAGATTGTTTAACTGAATCATAGTAAAAGACTAAAAGAGCTTAATATAAACTAGCGTAAAGTAAAATTATTTTATTCTTATTTGCTTAATAAGCTTGCCAAAATTGCCCGATAAAACTCAGCTATTTTTACTAATTCGAAATTTCATATTTGAGATTTTTATTGTAATTTGCTGGTATTGTCTTATTAAACTAATTAGCATTAAAATTTAGTTAAGACTAACGCTTATTTATAGGCGTCGGGTAATTCAACAACATCTAAGTTAAATCATTACTTCTAGGACAAAACCAATAATATAGTTTTTCAACATTTACAAAGCTATCATTGAAGCAAGAATTTTGTAGCCATGAATAAAAAGCAATACTCTGCAAGATTGCAGCGCCTACAAGAAATTTTACTAACTACTTTATTAGGAGATATTCCTACAATTGCTCTGGGAGTAAAATTGCGAAACTTCGGATATCGTAGGATTTTAGCGCAAATAGGGAACTCAGTTTATATTCAAGATGGAGTTGAATTTATTGGAACTTCTTGTATTGAGATTGGCACAGATGTATATATTTTCAAAGGTGTGCGAATAGATGGCAGAGGACACCGAAATAATAAAATTTATTTAGGAAATAAAGTGGCAATTGAACGTAACGTTGATATTGGTTCTTTGAAAGATACATGTATACATATCGATGATGATACCTTCATCGGGACTGATGTCTGTATTGAAGGGCCAGGTGATATTAAAATCGGTAAAAAGTGTATTATTGCTGCTCACTCAGGAATATATGCCAACAATCATAATTTTGCAGATCCAATAGAGCCAATTAAAGAGCAAGGTGTTACTTCTAAGGGAATTGTGATTGAAGATGACTGTTGGCTAGGGCATGGAGTAACGGTATTAGATGGCGTCACAATTGGTAAAGGAAGTGTCATCGGTGCAGGAGCCGTCGTCAATAAAGATATTCCTCCCTTTTCCGTTGCTGTGGGTGTACCTGCACGAGTTGTTAAAAGCCGTATTAGTCAAGATTTGATATAACTACAGACAGAGAAACTCTAATACTCAACTAACTCAAAATTACTGGGTGAGGGCGGGGAATAAGGAGCCAGGAAAGGTTTTTCACTTAACCAAATTGGTATAGCAGGTTACTATAACTAATTCTTTATTCGCTAGCGATCGCCACAACGTGTCAAAACCTAATTTTATGCAAATTAAATTAAATGTGTTATCGTCTAGCAACGATGTTTGATCAGAAGCTAATTTGTTTTTAAACTAGGAAACTTCTGCCGTCAGTCAACGTCAAAATATTACCTAGTCGTAACTTCTTTATCAGGCATCAACAAATCAAACAAACCAGAGCGCTAGATAAGAGCCAAGCACGGAAACCCCAGGTTTGACTGCAATGTAGCTACCCTAGCTCACTCTTAGGCGCGATGAAAGGTTCTCCATTCTCATCAGAGTCCTCCAAAAAAGGGACAAGATTTGGGTAATATAAAGGAGCTATCTTTTCTGCATGGCAGATACCGAGAGAAAGCTTTTTTGTCATACCCCTTGGAGATATTTCTATGGTGACTTTAAAAATCGCTGTTTATATTGTTGTTGCCTTTTTTGTGACTATCTTCGTCTTCGGATTTTTGTCGAACGATCCAGCTCGTAACCCAGGCCGTCGGGATTTAGAGTAAAAAAACGACAAATAATCCGCGACTGCCGGAAGGCGGAAGATTCTAGACGCCTCGGACACTGCGTTACAGGGTAAAATCTCCGAAGTTCTGATGCCCTTAAAAAGCTGCTTACTCCGCGAGCAGTCCTTACCCTATTGAAGACACTACGCGAACGGATTCAACAGTCCCCTACGAAAGCAAACCTTTCTAGAGGAACGTTTTACCGCTCTGCGTCTACCGAACGACTACCTCGGAAGTGTCCGCAGTTTGTGGTAAGTGGCAGAAGTATTGATAGACTTCTCTATGCAACGCAGTGTTCTCCTTCGGGTAGCTTGCTGTAGCTAAGCAGAAGGCGAAAGTCGGAAGGCAAAATGTGAATTAATCCTTCCGGCTAATATTTGGCTCTTTGTTAGCTCGATTGTGCTAAAGTATGCTCCATCCAGTTCTGCCACCCGATCCGCCTCTTATCCTCGAACCTTTAGAACCTGCAAGTCATACATCAACTGCCAGTGATCCTAAGTTTTCTTCAGTTGTAGAGACTCAAACCCAAACTCAGGGAAACAAAGACAAATCCAAGCCGCAAAAAGATTTGCCTCAGTTAGCGAATGCAGGTAACACAGAAAGTTATCGACATTTGTCGACTCCTATCAACGCAACTCAAAATGATTTGGTAGTTGCCGAAACCCTATCTAAACCTAATACACCAGAAACCTTCCCACCAGAATTTTCTCCGATTAATGCTCCAAGCAATGCCGCCCTTTTAGGTCAACCGCAGGCAGTTGGTTATCCAATGCAGGAGGTTGCAGCCTCTAATTCCTATGAAGTCAGAAGCAGGGGAGCAGAAAGAAGTCTCGGCGGAGAGAGCAAGAAAGCGGAAGCGCCAGAACCCATAGATTCTATTACTCTCAAATCTCCATCACCTCAAGCCTCTACTTCCTTTCCTCTGCCTCTAGTTGACGCTAGTAACCCAGAAGCGCCTCAAGTGAATCCAAAGGTTACAAGCAGCAAGAATTTACTTCAGCCGCAGCCGCCACTCATACCTGAAAAATTACCTGAAAAATTAACTCAACAACCGCAAAGTGATAGTACGGCACAGCAGTCTCAGGGACAAATCAATTTCCCGGAATCTTCTAATGAGAACACACCAAGTTCTCAACCAGTACAAAATATTATAGAATTCAAGTCTCGCAGCCCGACAACCCAGCCGACAACGCCCAGGACGATAGAATTTCAGTCGGAAACCCAACAAAACCAACCACTAACGCCTGTAACGCCTGGAAATCCTACAAATCAGCCACAAGCTCAACCATCTGGTCAAACTCCGCCAGCTAACACACAGCCAGCAACACCGAGAGTTGTGGAAGTAACCTCAGATAGGCAAGAGTATGACGAGCAGCGACGAATCATTACTGCTATAGGGAAAGTAGTGGTGCGATTTGATGGGGCGGTGGTTAATGCTGATCGCTTACAAGTAAATTTAGATAACTTGATAGCTGCGGGCGAAGGTAACGTTGTCTTAACAAGAGGCGATCAGATACTTCAGGGACAACGCTTTACTTATAACTTTGTTCAAGATAGTGGCGAACTGTACAATGGCGGTGGCGAAATTTACGTACCGACAACACAAACAGATTTTGCTTTTTCATCCCCAGATGTAACGCCGAACAATGTACCAAGGCGATCGCCAAGCGAGACTATTAGAGCCAATCAGCCCCTTTCTGGTGTCAGTAGTTCTGGGGCTTTGAATCTTGCATTTGGTAGCCGGACGAACGCTAGCAACTTTCCGACACCAAAAACGGGGGGTATAATTAAGCGACTACGCTTTGAAGCTCAACGCATCGACTTCTATCCGCGAGGTTGGCAAGCCAGAAATGCGCGAATCACCAATGACCCTTTTTCGCCCCCTGAATTAGAAATACGTGCTGATAAAGTAACTCTGACGCGGGAAGCACCGTTGATCGACCGGATCACCACACAGCGACAGCGTTTGGTATTCGATCAAAATTTGACTATCCCAATTCCAGTCGATCAGCAGACGATTGACCGTCGGGAGCAGGAAGTTTCACCCGCGATCGTATCCCCTGGTTTTGATGGAGACGATCGCGGTGGTTTGTATATTGAGCGTGGCTTTAAACCGTTCAATACAGACCAAGTAAAATTTACTATTACACCCCAGTTTTTTATACAAAAAGCTGCCTTGGGAGGTGGGACGAGTGACTTAGCCTCACTCTTTGGTGTGACGTCGAAGTTGAATGCTATTTTGAGTCCAACGGCTGTAATCCAGGGTTCCGGGGAGTTAACCAGTTTTGACTTAAACAAAGTAGACGAGAACCTGCGGGGAAGTTTACGGTTGCGCCAGATATTAGGCGATCGCAATCCCCATATATTGAATCTGGAATATAGCTACCGCGATCGTCTTTATAATGGTACTCTTGGTTTTCAAACCGTCCAAAGTAGTCTTGGCGGCGTGATCACCTCTCCAGTGATTCCTTTAGGGCAGAGTGGCATTAACCTTACCTATCAAGCTGGCGCTCAATATATCAACGCCAACACTGATCGTCTAGACTTGCTAGAACCAATTCGCGAAAACAATCGCATCTCACTGGGCCGCTTCCAAGCCAGCGCCACTCTTGGTAAAGGCTTCTTGCTATGGCAGGGAAAACCATTAGCAGCAACTGCTACTGAGGGTTTACGATACACGCCAAACCCTGTAGTTCCTTACTTACAAGCATTCACTAGCCTTACGGGTACTAGCAATTATTACACCAATGGTGATAACCAAAGCACTTTAACTGCTACTGTTGGTTTGCTAGGACAGATTGGACATTTCTCTCGACCCTATTTTGACTACACCGCATTTAATGTGAGTTATTCCCAAGGTTTAAACAGTGGATTATCGCCCTTTCTATTTGATCGCTCTGTTGATAACAGAGTACTGAGTGCTGGAATTTCGCAACAAATCTACGGCCCGTTTCGCTTAGGTTTTCAAACCTCAGTTAACTTAGATACAGGCGAACAAAGTAGCACCGACTACTTTTTAGAATATAGCCGCCGCACCTATGGCATCACGTTGCGTTACAATCCAGTACTTGAATTAGGTGGTATCAGCATCCGAATTAGTGACTTTAACTGGAGTGGTGGTACTGATCCATTTTCTCAAGTTAAGCCAGTTGTGGGTGGTGTCGTAGAACAGGGAAATTAATGGAGGGCATGGGGCAGGGAGCAGGGGGCAGAGGGCAGTCATTAATTATTCTCCTTCATCCCTCTCATCTTCCCCACTCCTCCACTCCCCCACTCCCCCACTCTTCCATTTCTCATCTCGGCCGCCCCAAAGTAGTGATATAGAGAACAGCTTCATCACCAGGAATACCCAAAATTTCATTTACTTGATCATCAAAGAAGCCACCGATACCGCTGACGCCTAAATTCAGGCGAATTGCAGCTAAATTTAGCCGTTGCCCCAAATGACCTGAATCCATATGTAAATAACGGTAAACACGATCGCCATACTGTGCGATCGCTGATTTGAGATTGGCTGTATGAAACAGCACTGCTGCGGCATCCCGCCCTAATTCCTGTCCCAAGCAGAGAAAGTGTAACTCTCGCCGGAAATTTTTAAACCGAATTTGCCGCAATTCTTGAGCTTTGGGGGCGTAATAATAACAGCCTGCCTCCAATCCTTTGACCCCAGAGACAGCAATAAATGTTTCAATTAAATTCAAGTCAAAGTAGTCTGGAGAAATATCTAAACTTTGATCGATGTAATTTTGCGGTTGGTAGGTGAAATCGAGTAAGGCTTTGAGTTCATCGAAGGTTAAATCATCACCACTGTAGGCGCGGGTAGAACGTCGCTTGTAGATAGTGGTTTCCAGTTCTGACAAATTTTCTCCCCAGTACATAGGGGTTGTCGCGGTGGGAATTTTCAGACAGAAAGGAAAATTGTATTTATCCTCCAAAGATTTTTCTTGTTTGACAGTCGGTAAATTGAGCTTGCCAGTTACACCTACTTGAATTTGGGTGTGCTGATGAAAATACGTCAGCAGTTCCCCATCCGGGATTTGTGGATAATTAGTTTCAGTGGTAGAAGGTAAAGCAGTACATCCCAGCGGCAAATTTTGATTGATATCTAACAAGTCTGCCAAAGGTAAAATTGCGATCGCACCTTCTTGTTGTGGATCGACATAAAGCAAATCGTTTACCGCTTCATCAACAAAGCCGCCAATCAAATGTGGGCGATAATCAGTAATCGCCCCAGCTAATTCGATATTACCCAGCAGGTGTCCTGTATCTAGAAAAATCCGGCGATAAGCTCTATCTTCATAGCGCCATGCCGAACGATAGAAAACCGCAGTAATAATAATCGCTACTTGGGTATTTTCCAAAGCGGGATGCCAGAAACAGGCAGCTTGCAAACTTTGCCAAACATCACTTTCCCAAAAATGCATTAGGGAATGAGTCCGACATTGGTAGTTATATAGTCCAGGTGGTAATGACGATGTACCACGGGAAACTAGATATACCTCCGCAGGGTACAATCCACCCGCACTAGGAGCAGCTCTAAGATACACCGCACTACCCATAGAAGGCATTCTCGCCGTCATTCCATAGCTACGAAACAGCAACCGCGATAGTCTTTGCCACCATTGAGCATCTGGTTGATTAACAAATGCCTCTGGTTTTTCTTGAATGTAAGGTTTGAGATCAAAAGTAGAACCAATTTTGTACTCTTTGAAAGGCACTGGCTGCTTGGCCCAGTCTAACCTCTGATTTTTCGAGGCAAGGGTCTCAGGGTCATATTTAGTGCGCTCGTGGTAATGCTGAGCAATTGATTGGTGTAATTCTGGCATAGTACTTTCAATACTCGTGGGGCATTCTTTCTATGATCTTGGCATTCATTAGGGTCATTGTTTCGTGTTAATTAGTACAATCCTCAGACTAGCAAATTGGTAATGAGTAACTGAATAGGGGGAGGGGAAGAGTGGGGGAGTGGGGGAGTGGGAGAGTAGAAGATATCAAGTTTGAGCTTTAGAAGGCGAACTTTAAATTCTAACTGCCTCATCTTCCCTATCTCCCCCTCCCCCACTCCTCCTTTCGCAGTACCATATAATCGCCAAGCTATCTTTTCGTGGAATAATGCCTGTACGTCAAATATTATCAACGCCTGATATCCAACTTTCTTATTTAGAGTGGAACCAAGGTCAAAAGCCGCTACTCCTGTTACATGGCTTAGGTGACCACGCTCTTGTTTGGTCTAGCTTAGGAGATTACTTGGCGGCAGACTATCATATAGTTGCCCCGGATATGCGTGGACATGGCGAAAGTAGTAAACCCCAGAAGGATTATAGTTTTGCAAGTGCGATCGCAGACCTTGAATTACTCATGGAACATCTGGGATGGACTTTTGCTCATGTTGTGAGTCACTCGTGGACAGGCAAATTAGTTGCCATTTGGGCAAGACAAAACCCAAAGCTTTTGCGGAGCATGATTTTAATAGATCCGATATTCATTTGGAAAATGCCCAGCGTCTTCAGGCTAACTTTCCCGATGTTGTATCGCTTTTTACCTTTTCTCAAAAGCATGGGCCCCTTTGCCAGTTATGAAGAAGCCGAACAACAAGCACGGCAGTTAAAGCAATATCAAGGATGGAGTTCCTTGCAACAGCAAGTTTTCCAAGCAGGAATTGAACAAAAAGCTGATGGTAGTTGGGGTAGCAAATTTACTATTGCCGCCCGCGATGGAATTTTTGAAGAAGTAATGCAAGTACCTGGTTTTACCATCCCCCTTGAAACTCCTGCCCTTTTCATCCAGCCAGAACAAGGACTCAACCGCCAAGATTGGCAAATCCAACCTTACAAAACCTATCTCAAAAACTTACGTGTTTGCCAAGCTCCTGGCAATCACTGGCCCTTTTTGACGCAACCAGACGCATTTAACCAGACTGTAGCAGCTTTTTTAGTAGAACACAGTTGAGAAAAATCTCATGATTATTTAGACGGGATTATTAAATAGGAACAGAAGAATTAAGATGAGCGATGTTCCCTCTCGAGTACAGATAAACCGGTCATGAGTCTTTGTATCAATCCCGTTTGCCCTAAACCAAACAACCCCGATAATTATGAAAACCGCTTTTGTCAAAGTTGTGGTTCCCAGTTGGAATTGCTAGGAAGCTATCGAGTCATGCATTTGTTGAGTGACAAAACGGGGTTTAGCAAAGTTTATGAAGCATACGAGCAAGATACGCCTAAAGTCCTCAAAGTTCTGCAAGAGGATTTATCAAGCGACACTGAAGCTGTAGAACTATTTCAGCAAGAGGTAAGTATACTGGGACATCTAAACCATCCCGGAATTCCGAAAGCGGATAATTACTTTCAGTACCAAACCAGAAATGGTTTAGTGTTGCACTGCATGGTAATGGAAAAAATTGAGGGGCTTAACTTAGAGCAGTGGCTACAGCAGAATCATCCTATTTCCCAAGAAATGGCGATCGCGTGGTTGAGACAGTTGACAGAAATCTTAGATGTAGTGCATGGCAAAAAGTATATGCATCGAGATATTAAGCCATCTAACATCATCATCCGCTCTCCTCTTGCCAAAGTGCGTCAAATTGAGACAACTGACATGGCTTGGAGCGATATAGTATTAATTGACTTTGGTACTGCCAGAAAAATAACCAGAACCTGCGACGGAATGACAGCAATGATGTCATCTGGTTACAGCGCCCCCGAACAAATGAATGGTCAAGCTGTACCACAATCAGATTTGTTTGCTTTGGGACGCACCTTTGTATTTTTGTTGACGGGAAATCATCCCTTAGATATGTACAACATCCCCCGCAATTTGTTGGACTGGCACAATCATGCTACTCACATCTCACCCTTACTGTTGCATTTAATTGATAGGCTAATGGCTCCAGAGGTAGAAAAACGCCCTGCCAATGCCCACGAGATTTTGCAAGAGTTAGAAGAAATTGAACGCGAGCTAACAGGAAGTACCGCTGTAAATCTCAATAAAATTGAAATTTATAAACCTGAAAATTTAGCTTTATCTACAAGTGATAAAAAGGTTTTACCTGAACCTAAACAAGAAAAAGTACCAATTTTGGCATTTTTTACAGTAGTTTTAATATCATTAGGATTACTTGCTGTATTTGCTTTAGCAACGAGACCATCAAAATCTACTGTTATACCCAATTACGGACAGTCTCCAAACAGAAAAGGTAAAATTGATTATTTTGCTTATAAAGAAGGTAAAGATAGTCAAGGTAGGACAGCTAAATTTAATATTGCTGTTTTATCAGTAGAATATAAATGGCTTGTAAGCAGTAATTTTCAAATTCAATATAATGATCAAGTTATCAGTGTTGGCCTTTTAAAGTTAAATCTGGAGGAAGAAGGTATAGAGAAGTTAATGGATGAATCAAGTGAAATTATTTCTGTAGGCACAGCTTCTTGTAAAGGAAATTCAGAAGTTGAAGAACGTAAAGCACTTGAACGTTCTCAAGAAATACAAATTTTAGCAAAGAAATTATTTAGTAATACAGCCAGAATCAAAGGTTTTCGCTTATTAAATTTAGGTCAATTTCTGCGGAGTGATTGCCAAGCACCGCAGGATTTAACTGCATACCAGAGAAGTATTATAATTATTGGCGTTAAACAAAAAACAGCAGGTGTAATTCTCGATGAAGCTTTAAGAGATAGATTAGAGAATAAACCATTTGCTGATTTTAAGTTAAAAGATTATTCTTTAGGTTCAGTGGAAAATTTTAAAACAATTCCTAGCAACTTGTAGTATTTTACTATTTTTATCCTGAAGTTTATTAGCTTTTCCTGCCAAATAAAAGATAATTGGCGATGTCTACGACGGGCTACGCCTACGCACTCTGAGCAACTGTGTAAAATCAGCGATGTCTGGCTACAAGAAGCAGAGCTTCTACACACTTGTGATGATGGGGTAATACCAATTCTCTGAAATAAGGCTACAGATGAGATAATAAGATGAAACTAGATACAAAGATGAACAATGTCAGGGGTATATCAACTAGAAATTAAAGAGACTGTCGCAGAACTCAAAGATTTACTGGCAATACAAAAAACTGCGACGGCTAAAGAAAGAGTGCAGCTACTATATTTACTCAAAACAGGGCATGGTCAAACAATTTCTCAAACCGCAGAAATTATTGGTCGAAATCGAGTGACCCTACACAAGTGGATTCGACAGTACAAAGCAGGCGGTATTGAAGGACTATTAAAACAAAAATCTTCGCCAGGAAGACCAAGAACCATCCCAAACTGGGCAGAAAAAGCATTAGAGAAAAGATTGCAAGAACCACTTGGATTTAATGGTTATCAAGAAATTGTAGAGTGGCTAGAACAAAACTTGGGAGTCAATTCTTGCTACAAGACAGTTCACAAACTGGTTTATTACCGTTTGGAGTCATCGCCAAAAGTACCACGCCCCAAAAGCGTTGAACAAAAACAACCACAAGTAGAGGCATTTAAAAAAACCTTGCACACAACTTAGCAATGCTGTCTTGGTTTTGCTTAACAGTTTTATGCACAACGAAAACGATTCGTTTTTGGTGCGAGGACGAAACTCGAATTGGATTGAAAACAATCACAGGACGGAAAATCACAGGCAAGGGTGTCAAACCCGTTGGTGTACACCAGTGGCAGTTCAAAGCAACATATTTATATGGAATCATCGAACCACTGACTGGCGAAAGCTTTTTTTGGGAATTTTCACATCTTAATACTGACTGTTTTCAGATATTCCTCAATCTAATTTCTCAACATTTTACTGATTCAGTACTAATTATTCAACTGGATAATGGTGCCTTTCATAAAGCCAAACGTCTTCAAGTACCAGATAACATCATTTTATTATTTCAGCCTGCACATTCTCCCGAGTTAAACCCAATTGAGCAGGTTTGGCAATATATTAAGCGCCGACTGCGTTGGTTATTACCTAAAAAACTTGATGATTTACGTACTGCTCTCTACGCTGAAATTGGGAAATTAACCAAACAAATTATTGTATCTATTGCCCGAAGACAATATATTTTAGAGGCACTATCTGTAGCTAGCTTTTAGAGAATTGGTATAATTTATCAATAATATGCGATCAGAATTTCTCATCTGTGATAAATTGCTATAGCTAGAATATTTAAACCACTTGCTGCTACCAGTTAATGATTGTCAAAGTTGTTACCTTTGTTAATTCGCGATCGGTAGTTACTAAACTAGCTCCAACTTGAAGCGCAGTTGAAGCAATAATCGCATCTGGGAGTTTTAACCGATATTGCAACCGGATTTGAATAATCTGTTCGATTAATAAATTATTACTACCTACTAAGTTAATTACTTCTATACGCTTGAGAAATTGCTCAAATAGCTGGCGATCGCTTTCACTCAACTCAGAAAACGCTCACCTTTGATGATGAGGTTGATGTCGGCAATGTCTACGACGAGCAACTGTGTGAAATAAGCGATAAGCCTCCGGCTTAACGATACGCGTATCGCACTGTTGGTGATGGGTTAATGTGGCGATCGCACTCTTACCAAGTGTACCTAATCAGCGATGTCTACGACGGGCTATGCCTACGCATTTCTGATGGTGAGGTTAATTTAAATGATCGCTCTTGGAAAGTTTAAGAAAGGGTTAAGTTGAAATTAACTTGCTAAAGTTGCCTGGTGTAAGCACTCGAAAGTAAGCAAACTAAGGCTTAATACTGAAGCTGTCATGCATTCAAAAATGCAGTATTTAGGACATTTTCCAAAATACTGCATACAAGATTACGCATAGCGTCGGAGGCATTTGTGCCTGCATAGTAAGGAATTTTACTTATCTGTCAAGATAAATTAATGACAAAAAAATTGCTCTCTGCCAAGATAATTCCAGCCGTATTAAACTCAAGAAACTATCGTCTTTTTTTTATAGGACAAGGAATATCCAGAATTGGTACTTGGATGACGAATCTTGCTACTGTTTGGCTAGTTTATCAGTTAACACATTCAGCATTGATGCTAGGAATAGTAGGATTTATTAGTCAAATTCCTTGCTTTTTTTTGACTCCCTTTGCTGGGGTTATACTTGACCGATGCAATATTCATAAGCTTTTAATTCTAACTCAAAAACTAGCAATGTTTCAATCACTAATGCTAGCTACATTAACTCTAAGCAACTCAATTAATATTTGGTATATTATTGGTTTGAGTTTATTTCAAGGTTTAATTGACGCTTTTGATTCACCTGCTAGGGATACATTTATCAAAGATGTAGTAGATAAACAAGAAGATTTAACTAATGCAATTGCACTAAATTTTGTCCTTGTAACTGGGGCGCGATTAATTGGCCCTGCTGTTGCCGGTATTATTATTGTGAGTTTAGGAAGTGGTTACTGTTTTTTGGTTGATGGTATTAGTTACGTGGCTGTCATTCTTGCCTTATCAAACATAAAGCTTCAGACTCAGATGTTAGCTATCCAAAAGACTAATTTTTGGAAGCAATTTAAAGAAGGATTTTCATACACCTTCGCCAATGTTCATATTCGATCCATATTACAGATGTTGGCATTATTTAGTCTCTTTGCAATGCCTTATCCCACAATCGTGCCAATTTTTGCTAGTGAAATTTTACATGGTGATGCCAGCACTCTTGGTTTCCTAACAGCAGCAGCAGGTCTCGGAGCGCTATTTGGTGGAATTTATCTGAACATTCGTCCAATTGAACTTCATTCAGAAAAATTGATGGTGTTTGCTACGGCAATTTGTGGTATTGCGCTAATTGCTTTTGGTATATCTAATATACTCTGGTTTTCGCTGTTAATGTCATTAACTATTGGTTTTAGTGGCATTCTAGAAATTGCTTCTAGCAATACAACACTACAAACAATTGTTGAGAATGACAAACGTGGACGGGTAATGAGTTTATTTACAGTAACATTTGTAGGCATTCAACCTTTTGGTGATTTATTGACAGGTAGTTTAGCTCATAAAATTGGCGCTCCTAATACTTTAATTATCTGTGGTAGCTTTTGTCTTATGGGAGCATTTCTGTTTGCAAAACACTTTCCTATATCTAGCGAACTGCAAACATAGTGACTTGCTAGTATTACCCTGATAATTCATACCTTCATATCTCAAACTGTTGGTTGTAAAATTAAGCGATGTCTACGACGGGCTACGCCTACGCACTCTAAGCGCCTAATGCACCGGCTCATAAGATGGTGCGTTAGGCGAAAGCCGTAACACAGGCTATGCTTTAACTACGCTTTTACTTTGCCATTGCTATTCACACCAACAATCATTGACGGTGGCTCATTACTAACAATTGGCGATTCACCTCGCAATCCCTTGCGGCGTTGGTTTTTAGGAACTCCTCCCGCCATACCATACTCTACACTGCTTTTGCCATATTTAGCCCCAATGCCCATGAGTATGTGTTCTGTCATGTCTGCCAACTGCTGCTCTGTTTCTAACATTTCACGGTATATCTTATCTAGGTTAGAAAGCGCAGCGTTGTAGATATTTTCTTTATTTCGCATTGTCTCAATTAGGCTTGAGTAGGCAAATAAAGTGAGTCCATTACTCACATCTAAGTTTGGATCAATTGAACTGATACTGGCTGCACGACGTGCTGCTTTTTCTAGCACTTGGGAAGTTCTTTTTAGTCTAGCCATAAAATGTACCTTTTAATGCAGTTATTGATTTGATTATCAGTTCTCGAATTTACTGATTTAAGCTTCTTTACTTTAAAAAACTTCCGTATTGATCAGCCTGAGGAAATTCCTGCAAATCTCCATTAACTTTTATTACACTGGAAATCACTAATAAATCAGTAAATTACGCAAAAAAGAACCTAAACCCCAGTTTGAGAACGCAATATTAGCTTTTGCGTACTAAATATACTTAAATGAGAACTCAAACCCCAGTTTGAGAACTCAATATTAGCTTTTGCATACTAAATATACTCAAATGAGAACTCAAACCCCAGTTTGAGAACTCGATATTAGCTTTTGCATACTAAATATACTCAAATGAGAACTCAAACCCCAGTTTGAGAACTCGATATTAGCTTTTGCATACTAAATATACTCAAATGAGAACTCAAACCCCAGTTTGAGAACGTAAATCGCGTTATAAGAAGTTTTCAATTTATTACCCCTCGTGGGTATGGAAAAATTGAGCGCAGTTGGCAGTGCGATATCTTCTCTACGAGACGCTACGCGTAGCTTGCTTCCCCAAAAGGGTACGATGAGCTTCTCTACGAGACGCTGCGCGAACACCTACGCATCAGCTAGTTTACTACGAGCGATGTCTACGATGGGCTACGCCTACGCACTTCTGTTTAATGCAGAAGCAGTTGAGAGCCGTGAAAAGTTTGAGGAAGTTACTGGAAAAAATTTCAGCTTGAAGCGGTTCATTCGTCAACTCGTTGGGTTAGACAGAAATGCAGCAAAACAGGCATTTTCTCGATACCTTGAGGGCAATAATTTTAACGCCAATCAAATCCGATTCGTAGAATATATTGTAGATCACCTGACCCAAAATGGTGTGATTGATATAGGATTACTCTATTAACAACCCTTTACAGATTTGCATTACGAGGGATTAGATGGAGCTTTCGCCGCTGACGATGCTGATCAAATTGTCTCAATAGTACGTTCTTTCAATGAAACTATAGGAGATGAGTTTGGGGTTGCGTAAGTAGAGACTTGGCATTTTTGCCACAAATTGCTCAAATTTTAGAAGATATAGATGAAGTAGAAACTGAATATTAAAGGATATTAGCGTAGATTGAGATCCTTGTTTTATCAAAAATCGTACACCAAATCAAGCATACGATTTTTGATAAAATCAACTCAATTAGATAACTAGTTCGCTGGTGTAATGTTGATACAACTTCTATTTATTTCTGGCTAAGACTGTGGCTTTCCCCAGAACTCAGTTCTAATAAATCTGGTGTGGCAATAAAACCAAAGTAAATGGCGATCGCAGCAGTAATACCATGAAGCCAAATATCATTGCCAAAAATGGGGATAAGACCTAAAGTAGCCTGGGTAGGAGGAAAAAGCCCCATGAGGGTAAGCAACCCGTAGAATATGGCTAGCATTCCACTATAAAGACGGGCGCTACTTAATGAAACGGATGCCACTATACCCAAAACGCCTACAACAAGGTGAACAATATTGTGTAAGACGTTGACGGGGAACAATCCCAGCAGATCACCGTAGCCAGTTGTGAATGAAAGCCCAGCCACATCAGGTGTAGTTGCAGGCGCTGTTTTAAAAGCTGCAATAAATCCCATGACACCAACCACGGTAAAGATGATGCCAATAATGCGAGTAAAGTACTGTACTGGTTTCATAATTTAACTTCCTTATTCTTTAGAAGAAGAGACAATTTTTCAATCCCAAGGATTGACTAGCAATTTCTTTAAATTGCCAAGGCTATCTCTATACAACTTGAAATTTGCGGCTGTTTACTCCTACTAGAGTTCTATTTTGCTTCTACTTCCATCTTTAAACTGGGCGTGTAAACTTAGTATTGGTTAATACAATCCTCATTAACAATAGCTCCAGAAAAATCAAGTATTTTAATATGGGCGATCGCACTTCTGGTGATGGGGTTAATGTGAGCGATCGCACTGCTGATGATGAGGTGATATAGGCGATGTCTATGACGAGCTACCGCAGTTTTGATGATGGGGTTGATGTGGCGACGATCACCAGTCAATATCAATCAAACTGAGAAATAACAACCTCTTGATCGGGAAAACGCGCTATGATTGTCAGACTTCCGCCAAGAGATTTAATGTATCGAGAGAGCGTAGATATTTGAATATCTTCTTGATGCTCAATTTTTGAAAGCGCCGATTGTACCACTCCCATATTTTTCGCAACATCGCTTTGAGTATGTCCAAGGGACTCTCGAAGTTCAGAAAGTGTCAATTTGAGCAATGCAAGGTTTGCTTGCATCTCACTTTCTACTTGTTGTTCAGGAGTCATTTTTTTGCGAAGTTCATTAAATGGCTTGGTTTTCATAGGAACCCTTCTGTTTTTAATTCCTCTAAATGTTCGTCATACAACGTATCTACTTTTGGCACATTTTCCTCATACCAGCGATCGTCTCCTCCCTTGTTTCCTCCAAGAAGAAGAATGGCAACTCTCCTTGGATCAAAGGCATAGAGTATTCGGTAAGGTTCTCCTCTGTGCTGCACCCTAAACTCTCTCATGTGGGAATGACGATATCTTAACGGAAATATCACCTTTAACTCATATTATGGCTATATATGTGCATAGGCAAGTAAAGAAAGAATATTCTTAAACTTGGCGATCGCACTCTGAACAACTGTGTCAAAGATGTGGGTGATCGCACTTTTGGTGATGGGGTTGATGTGGGCGATGGCGTTCCGCCCAGCGTAGCTGATCGCCCTTGTTTATTTACGAAAGCCTTAAGTTGAAATTAACTTGCTAAAGTTGCCTTGTGTCAATAAGGGAAAGTACGCAAACTGGAATATGTAACAACTATTAAGCAAAGAAAAATGCTCATGAAGAAAGTAATTCTAGTTTGTTCTCTATTTACTGCTCAGATAATGTTTGCTCCAGCTTTTGCTGCTCCAGCAGGAAGCTACACTCAGACTTGCAACAATATTAAAACTCAAGTTTTTCCTGACAGGAGTTCCATTTTGACAGCAGATTGCCTAAATCTAGGTCGTAAACGAGTAAGTACAAAATTAGTAAATTATCATACTTGTAAACCGGGTACAATTTCTAATAAGAACGGGAGATTAGTTTGTCAGAGCCTCTTCTTCTAGCTAAGTAGGTAATGGCAAACTGAACGTGAGTGATCGCACCCCTAATATTCATATTCTTATAAATGCGATCGCACTTTTCGCAACTGTCTCAAATCAGCGATCGCACTTGTGGTGATGGGGTTGTGAGAGCGATCGCGTTAAAGAGGCAAGTGCTTCTCTAGTGAATGCTTTCATTGATGCGTATCCCCCATCTCCCTCAAAAAAATCACGCATTGATTTACATGAGCATAACTTGGTGGGAAAGTATTTAAGAATAAATACTTCGTTGGCTAAAAAACCGATGAATCAGGATTCGCATCTCAGAGTGCCTACCAATGCTTCCCGCACCCCAACACTAGAACGCAATACGTTGAAATTGCAGCACGCGATCGCCATGTCTATTGCCGCAATGTCTCCAGTCGGTTCCATCTTTATTAACACCATCCCTCAAGCTGGACTTGTCGGAGCAGCGATACCCTTGTGTTATGTTATTGGGTTTGGAATTGCTTTGCTAATTGCTAACCAAATCAGCTTGATGGCAGCCGAGTTTCCCACGAGCGGATCGCTGTATACTTTTGTCACTCAGGGATTGGGCGTGCGTTGGGGCTTTCTTGTGGGTTGGTTTAGTTTAATTTCCTCTGGCGTGACGATTCCGGTTGTCGTGCTGTTAATGAGCGCATCTCTTCAAGATTTATTTCTGCGTTGGTTTAGCGTACACCTAGACTGGACAATTTGGTATGGCATTTTTAGCGCGATTGTATTTGTAGTTTGTTACCGAGGCATTCGCTTCTCGCTACAGTTAGATTTTACACTCTTGATATTTGAAATCGGTGTTTGTTTATTACTCGCACTCATCGTGCTGGTGCAAGCGGGTAAAACTGGACAAATTGCGATCGCACCGTTCACGCTACAAAAACTACCTCCAAACAGCAATTTGGTTCTCGGTATAGTTTTATCAATCCTGAGTTTTGTTGGATTTGAATCAGCAACGACGCTGGGAGAAGAAGTGCAAAAGCCTCGGCAGACCATTCCCAGAGCCATGACGATCTCGCTTGTTTTCGTCGGTGCGTTTTATATACTGATGGCATATGTAGCGACAATTGGCTATGGCATTAGTCAGATGGCGAGCTTTGCCCAAGATACGATACCGTTTGATACGATCGCGCGTCGGGCTTGGGGCAATGGCTTGGCGTTAGTGATTGATTTTGCGGGTATTATGGCGGGCTATGCTTGTGCTGTTGCTTTTCTCAACGGAGCTGCTCGAATTGTGTATGCAATGAGCCGGGAGGCACTGTTTCCCGCTTGGTTCGCTCAGATTCATCCCACATACCGCACACCTGCGAATGCAATTTGGGGATTAAGCGGCATGTCGTTAGTTGTAGGGCTGGGTTTGGGAATGCTGTGGACACCGATCGCGACATATGGGTTTCTTGGAACCCTGTTGACGCTGGCTGTCTTGATCATTTACGGATTAGTCAGTCTTGCGTGTTGGCGATATTTTTCCATCCAACGCCGCACACGCCACTCCTTGCATCATCATGTGCTACCTTGGCTCTCGATAATCGTTATTCTGGGTATTTTAGTTGGCACAGTTTATCCCTCTCCACCAGCACCGCTTAGCTTAGCGCCTTACATCATCCTCGTTTGGCTGTTGCTTGGAATGATCGTGTTTTGGTTTCTCGACAAGAAGCATATTCAAAAGGCATAAAGGATGGTGAGCGATCGCCCACCATCTAAGAACCTACACCTTCCACCGCCCCCAAAGCCAAAAGCGCCGATCGCTGTGCTGCTGTTAACCCAGTCACTCCTCTGATGTTCATCCCTTCACAAAGGCGATCTACCTTCAGGGTTTTCATGCACTCACCTGTTTCCACATCCCAAAGCTTTATTACTTCATCTTGACTAGTATTAGCCAAGATATTACCAACAGAATTAAAGCAAACAAAGCATAATCCACTACTATGACGATGTAACACTTTGACACAGGTAAAATTATTTATATCCCATAAGCGAATTGTTTGGTCAAAACTAGCGGATGCCAAGGTGTAACCATCACGACTGAAACTGACTGACCATATACCAGCAGTATGTTCTTGCAACACATTTATGCAAGTAAAGTTAGTGATATCCCATAATCGAATTAAGCCATCAAAACTAGCACTTGCAAGCATTTTACCATCTGGACTAAAACTCACTGACCAGACTGCATCAGCGTGACCAGGCAAAGTTGTTATGGATTTACCTTCACGCACATCCCATAACTTAATTAAGTAATCCTCACCACCTGTAGCTAAAGTATTGCCATCTGGACTAAAGCTAACTGACCAGACTGCATCCGTGTGACCTTCTAATGTTTTTATACATTTACGCTCATTAATATCCCACAACTTCACGCTCGTGTCCTGACTAGCACTAACCAAGGTTTGACCATCAGGACTAAAGCTAACTGATGTTACTGCACTGCTATGACCGTTAATGGTTGTAATACAATGACCAGAGATTACATCCCATAGCTTAATGCTTTTGTCATCACTGCCACTCGCTAATATGGAACCATCTGGACTAAAGCTAATTGACCATACCCAACCTGTGTGACCTTGTAAAATTTTAGTACAGTACCCAGACGCAACATCCCATAGCTGAACTGAACCATCTAAACTACCTGTTGCCAATATACAATCATCAGGGTTAAAGCTGACCGAATTCGCCCCATTGGAATGACCCTGTAATGTTCTCACGTACACACCTTTATTTACATCCCATAAACGCACGCTGGAATCCCTACTAGCACTAACTAAGGTTTGACCATCTAAATTAAGCATGACTGAGTGTACTTCACTGGTATGCCCGCGTAGAATTTTTACACAAGTACCTTGCTTCACATTCCACAACCTCACAGTAGAGTCAAAACTACCCGTGGCTGAGGTTTGACCATCTGAACTAAAGCAAACTGACCATACCCAATCTTTATGACCGTGGAATATTTTGATGCAAGTACCTTTACACACATCCCATAACCGAGCCGAGTGGTCACTACTCCCACTGGCAAGAGTTTTACCATCTGGACTGAAGCAAACTGAGCATATCCTGCCAACATGGCCTTGCAAAGTTTTGATACATATACCTGTACTGATATCCCACAAGCGAATTTCGCAATCTAGACTACCACTTGCTAAAGTAGAACCATCAGGATTAAACGTCACTGAAAAGACTTCAGTACTATGACTACGCAACACTTTGAGACACTTACCTAAGCGAATATCCCACAATCTAATTGAAGCATCACTACTACCACTTGCTAAAATTTGACCATCTGGACTGAAGCTGACAGACCAAACAACATCTGTGTGTTCATCTAAAGTTTTTAAGCAATCTCCCGTTTGTACATCCCACAATTTGACTAATTTATCTAGACCACAACTTGCCAGAGTTTGCCCATCTGGACTAAAGGCGACTGTCCAAACTACGCCTTCATGCCCTTTAAATATCAACAAGTTTTTTCCATCCGCCACTTGCCATAAATGAATTTGTCCATTTATATCGCCTGTAGCCAGCAGTTTTCCATCTGGACTTAAGGCAACTGCATAATTACTCTTCAAGCTTGTAGCAAATACAGATTGATAAAAAGCAGTATTTTGAAAATTAACTCCAGCTAAATTGACACGCTGTAAGTCTGCTTGTCTAATGCTCAAATTTGATAAATCATACCCCTGTAAATTTACTTGCAAATGCGCTAACAAGTTGAGGACATTGCCCCCTGCATACCCACTTAATATTGCAGCTTGATGTCTTTGCTGCTCCAATACATCCTGCAATAAAATTACCAGCTTTTGTTGACTGCCCATTTCTAGCAACAATTGCTCAAGCAAGGGTTGCACAATTAATTGCTTTTGTGTTTCTCGGATGTAATCTTTGGCTGTTGCCTTAATCAAAGCATAGGTTTGGAATAAGCCTAAACGGACAGACTTTTCTTCTACTAATTCTTGACAAACTTGTTCAACCAATCGCTGTGTCGTATATTCCATCAGCACTGGTTGCAAAAAGAAATACTCGCCGCTTTTTTCAATTAATGACCGTTGCAATAGAGATTTAATTACTCGCGGTAATTGACGCTGGGAAGCAGATGTCACTATATCAGCAGCTAATTCGGCAAGGGTTACTGGCTCTCGATTAATTGCCAGCCAGTACATCACCTCTTCTTCTATCAACGACAAACGCTGGAACTGCCGTTCTAACAAGTCGCGGATGTCATCAAAAATGACTAGCCCCTGTTCTACATACTGCAAAACAGGGGCAATCTTACCGTTGAAAAGCTCTTGAGTTCCAGCTGCGACCATTTTTAGCGCGAGGGGATTACCGCCAAAATGCTTGATGAGTACTTGCCATTCTCGTTCTGTACCTGTGAATTGCCCTTTTTGCTGGAATAATTGTTGTCCCTCGGTAGGATTTAATCCCTTTAATGGCAGCGATTTTACTCCTGTTCTGTCTCCTTCCAGCGGTACCATTTCTCTGGGTTTTTCTCTAGAAGTGAACAGAACGCAACTTTTATGAGGTACTTCGCCAACGCGCTTGAATAATTGACCATATGCCTCATAGCCAAGACGACATTGCCCTACTTGACCACCAGAGAGAATTGTCTCAACATTGTCTAAAATCAGCAAACATCGGTTTGTTTGCAAACATTCCATCAACTTTGCTAGTTTGCTATCAAAGCTTTCGGGTATCACCATCTCCTTTCGCAACGCCCACAGCAAAAATTGCAGGATACTTGTTATTTGCTCCTCTACTGGCGGTGCATTTTGCAGGCTTCGCCACACCACTACCTCAAATTCAGCTTGAACTTGCAATCCCAACTTGACTGCTAAAGTGCTTTTGCCAATGCCACCAATTCCCAGCAGTCCAACTAAACGACACCGTTCTTCTAAGATCCAGTGTCGTAGTTGCGATAATTCTTCACTGCGACCATAAAACACAGATACATCTGGTGCTTCTTGCCAGTCATACTGTGGGTTTGCTTGTCGAGTTTTTAGTTCTTCTAAGGTCGAGGTAGGGCGGGTATAATCGCTTTGAGATAACTCCAAATTAAGGGCAGCAAAGGCAGACTGTAAGGAACTTTTATCTACAGGTTCCAAGCGTGCCAAAATTCTAGATATAGTGTGTAGAGCTAAACGGGTGCGATCGCTCAATTCTTCTAAAGAAAAGCTATCTCCAGCATTCTCATCAAATTCGGCTTGAGTTTTGGCAGCTTGAAATTTATCCCAGCCTTTTAGAGTAAGGATTACACCCCGCCTGCGTCTGCTTGATTGTTGTTTCATCAACGTCACCTAAAACTAAGTAGATGTATCTCCATAGAGGAAATTCTCAAAGGACAATAGAAGGAGATAGTTGTGGAACAGCACTTCAAGGTTGACTAATTAAATAAAATATGGAAAAATGCAACATATTTTATTTAACTTGATCGGCATCTCCAAAAAATGCCAATACTTCTCTAGAACTGGCTTTCAAAAAGCGATATTGCTCTGTGAAAAATTAGCCAATTTCAACGCTAAATCAGGGTTTTATACAGTTATTGTTGATAATAAGGCAAAACTAAGTATCTGTAAACGTAAATTTTATCCCTAGTCAAACCGAGCCATTTTATATTAGTCAAACTAATGTTACTATTGGAAATCTTACAAGTCAGCGTTTTGGTAGCGATCGCGTCTCTCAAATTTCGGATTTAGATAGATTAAAAGCAATTCAGCAGGAAATTAAAAGCGTTAATACTCTAGATAAATTGCGACAAATAATCGGAGTTATTCAGGCTCCCATCCCAGAATACCGCTTTAATCCCGCACGCCACAGCAGCCGATTCGCACCCAAAAACAGCAAAATCCAACCCACTATTGACAAAAACCCCCGTGCTATATCCACTGGTAGCCCTACCAAAAGGCTGGCAGGGAAATCAATCAAATAGGGAAAAGGGGTAAACAAAACTATCGTTCGCACAGATTCAGGAAACACATCTAAAGGTGCGATCGTACCCGATAAAAATAAGTAAAAAAGTAACCAAAAATTTTCTAAAGCGGTAGCTCGTTCTGTCCAAAAGGCGAACATGGCAATAGTGTACTGAATCACAAACCGCAAAATCAAAGCTAGCGATACCGCTAATATAAACAGCAACAATTTATTTAAACTCGGCAACCAAAAAGCGTGGGGATATAATAAAAAAAATAACAGAATTAGTAACAATACAAACGGTATGCGGGCAACTCTTTCAGAAAGATGAGACGCAACGTGATGCCATACCGGATCAAGAGGTTGTAGCAACTTAGGAGAAAGTTGGCCTTCCACTACTTCCCTTTCAAAATCCCAAATTACCCAAACAGCTGTGATTTGTCTGACAAGAAAAACCGTCAAAAAGTAACGAGCAAAATCTACAGGTGTTAAACCAAACCTTCCGCTTTGTGCAGCTTGTATCCAAACACCCATAAGGATAATTGGTAAAGATCCAGACAAAACCCATAAAATAAGTTCTGCCCGGTACTCAACCGTCTTAGCGTAGTATACTGACAGTAAAGTTAAAGCTTTTCTTATAATTCGCTTCATTTATTCACTTCGCGCTAAAATACTACCCACCTATTCAGTAATAACTATACAACTCCCGCCTGAAAAACTCGTCCAATTACTTCTTCTACAGGTGGTTCGGTTACAGTTAAATCCACTACATCCAAATCCGCTAAAAGCTGAGATACGGTGTGAGTAAGTGTCTCTCGCGATACCATAAAACGTACTGACCGACCTTCTAAGAGTTGCACATCACCATAAAACATAAGTTTGTCTTTCGGTAAAGGTTGGGCTAATTCGATATAAATTTCCCGATAAGGAGCAAATTGTTCCAACAATCCATCCAAGCTACCGTCATACATCAGCTTCCCTTGGTGAATTAACAGCACTCTTTGACACAAAGCTGTGATGTCAGCCATGTAATGACTTGTCAACAGCACTGTTGCTTGATAACGCTGATTGTATTCGCGCAAGAAATCACGCACCCCAACCTGAGCATTCACATCCAGCCCCAACGTTGGTTCATCAAGAAACAGTACATGAGGACGGTGCAGAAGTGCTGCCAACAGTTCTGCCTTCATCCGCTCACCCAAAGACAATTTCCGTACTGGTTGGGTAAGTTTGCTTTCTAAGGAAAGCATCTCTGTTAATTCTCCTACCCGCCGTTGAAACTCTTTCTCAGAGATATCGTAGACAGCAGCGTTAATTTTCAAAGAATCCAGTGCTGGCAAATCCCAAATTAACTGCTGTTTTTGCCCCATCACCAAAGTGATTTTTTGCAAAAATGCTTCATTGCGACGAAACGGAACCTGTCCAGCTACTCTGACTGTACCGCTAGAGGGATGAATTAGCCCTGTAAGCATTTTAAGTGTGGTAGTTTTACCAGCACCATTTGGCCCTAAAAATCCAACTACTTCTCCAGGTTCAATTTCAAAGGAAACATCTTGAACTGCGTTAATTGAGCGGTAGGTGCGCCGGAAAAAGTGACTAATTGTGCCTTTAATACCTGGTTCTTTAACCGCTACTGGATAAGATTTACTCAGCTTTTCAGCAATGATGATTGACATATTTTTTATATTAGAATCACAGACATACACTATATTGATTGAAAAGTTTTTAACTTCTGTTTTAAGTGCTTAACGCCAGTTCGTCCAAACAGGCAAATCCTTTGAGCAGTTTCTGCTGGGAAAAACTCCTTTATCTACGAGACGGCGAACGCAAAGCTTCTCGTAGGCGCTAGCCTCTCCCTTTGGGAGAAGATCCGACTGCCTCAACTTTCTGTAGATAAAGACACATAAATCGTGAGTGTTTATCTGCGGTTCTAAATCCTAAAGCAGTGATTTCGACCAGCGTCAGCTCTTATAATTACTCATATAGCAATCCAATTCTCCGCAGATTTGTGAAAATTACAAAGCTCAGATCCCCAACTTTTCTAAAAAGTCGGGGATCTTGTTGTTCACGAATGATTTAGGATTGCTATACTGGGTTTTACCGTAAACGTCCCGATCGCAAAGTACTAACAATTAACCACAACCCCAATAAACTAGCAACTGCAAATAGAACTGTGCTTAAAAAAGATAGCTCAGATGTTTGGGCTTTGGTAGAAATAATTGCTGCACCCATAATTAGCGAACCCACCAAAATGCTGTAAGACAGTCTATTAGCTGCATCATCCATTGTGCGCCGCACGCCATCCAAACCTCGTAGCGACAGATTCCATTGCAAGGTTTCTGAGGTAACTCGGTCTAACAAAAGTTCAATTTGGCGGGGAGATTGTAAAGAGAGACTTTTAATATCTAGAGCTGTACGTAATAGCGATCGCACAGGATTATCGCCTAATAACTGACGACGAAACAAGTCTGTGATTAATGGCTTGACTTCATCAAAAAAATTAAGCTCCGGGTTGAATGTCCGTGCTACCCCTTCTAAGTTAGCTAGGGTTTTGGCATACAAACCCATATTACTAGGCAGCCTAATTTTATTATTGCGAGCGACCTGCAAAATTTCATAAATTATCTGACTAAAATTTATGTCAGTCAAACTGACGTTATGATACTTTCGGAGCATCCGGTCATAATCGTTTTCTAACCGCGACAAAATTACTGGCTGACCAGAATCAGCTAACTGCAAAGTTAACTGAGCGCATCTTCCTGCATCTAAATCTACGATCGCCAACAACATTTCTGTTAATATCTGCTGTGTGCGAGGATCAAGCCGTCCCACCATACCACAGTCTAAAAGCGCAACACGACCATCTTTGAGATAAAACAAGTTTCCCGGATGGGGATCAGCATGAAAAAATCCATCTATATATAATTGCTGGAAAAATGCTCGAAACAGCAAAGTCGTTATTTCTTTGCGCTTTTCGGTGGGGTCTTTACCATTGGCATCGTTGTCTAAATCCGCCGCTAGGAATGGCACACCATCTAGCCACTCCATTACGAGTAATTTTTCGGTCGTCAAATCCCAGTTAATTTCTGCAACCACTAATTGGGTAGGATCAAACCAGCGACTGCGAGATAAGTTACGCCGCAATTGGTCTGTAAAACCCGCTTCCCGTTTAAAATCTAACTCAGCTTCTAGGGCTTTAGTAAACTCTTCAGCGATAGATTTGATTTCGTAGGTTTGCCCAAAATCGGTACGTGCCACTAAATCAGCAATACCTTGAATTAAAGCAATATCTTGAGCAATAGTAGTATCAATTCCCGGACGTTGCACTTTGAGGGCAACTTCTCGACCGTCTATTAATGTGGCTCGATGTGTCTGAGCAATTGATCCCGCAGCTACTGGGACAGGATTAATAGTACTGAAGGTTTCTGATAAGGGGCGTTTTAACTGTTTACGGATAATTACTTCGATCTCTGACCAGGGAACCGGGGGTACTTCATCTTGCAAAGTTGACAGTTCTTCAATGTAAGCTGCGTTAAGTAAATCTGGACGGGTAGAGAGCAGCTGACCAAGTTTTACATAGACTGGCCCCAAATCCACCAGAATATTTTTTAAAACCGCAGGTGGAGGTAGCTGAGGTTCGTCAGCTTTGCCACCAGTGAGTAACCTTCGCATATAGTCCCAGCCATTGCGAAGGAAGACTTCAAGGATTTCTCTTTGACGAGGAACAGTTTGGGTGAGGAACATTTTGGGGAGTGGGGAGTGGGGAGTGGGAAATAGGGAGCGGGAAGTGGGGAGCGGGGAGTGGGGAGTAAGGAGTAGGGAGTGGGAAAGTAATAGTTGTTCACTTGCTCCCTGCTCCCCTGCCCCCTGCCTCTCCTTGATCCCCTTTTCGACATTCAAGTTATAATAAGAAAATCAACTTTTAAGCCTCTGCCAAGGGTTTTAACTTTGATCTACAGCAGGTCAGTAAATCGAGAATCATTTTGGAGGGTTTTGAGGATCTGCTTAATTTCCTGGGTACGTTCTTTTTTGACAATAAGGGTAACATTGCGATCGCGCACAATCACCACATCCTCTAAACCAATTGTAACAACTACATCTTCAGGATTTGAGGCATAAACAATAGACCCCTGCGTATCCAACCCCACATGGGTAGCAAGTTCTATATTTGGAGTCCCTTCTTTCTTAAGTAAGCGTTCGATCGCATTCCAGTCTCCTAAATCATCCCAACCAAATGCCACTGGCAATACATATGCTAGACTTGTTTTTTCCATGAGTGCATAGTCTATACTCTTCTTAGGCAACTGGGGATAGATATCAGGCCCCTGTTGTTCCAAAGGTTCGATAATTTCTGGAGCATGGGTATGTAGTTCCTTGAGAACAATCCCAGCTCGGAAAACGAACATTCCACTATTCCAGCTAAAACGCCCCGTAGATAAAAAAGTTTCTGCTGTTTCACGGCTGGGCTTTTCAGTAAAGCGGTTAACGTGATAAGCTGGCAACTCATTAAAGCTACCTATTTTTTCACCTTGCTCAATGTAGCCGTAACCGGTTGATGGAAAAGTAGGCTTAATTCCCAGCGTAACGATCGCTGCTGTGCTTGCCGCCAGTTGTGTAGCTGCATTTAATGTATCTGCGAACGCCTTTTGGTCAGCAATCCAGTGGTCAGCAGGGAAAAAGCCGATAACAGCGTCTTCTCCATAACGCTGTTTAATTTTTAAACTTGTCCAAGCAACCGCTGCGGCAGTGTCCCTTCCTTCTGACTCAATCAGTAAATTCTCAAGTGGTAGATCAGGTAATTGTTGTCTTACCCCTTCAGCTATCTGACTAGAAGTAATCACCCACAAGGAATCCCACCCTCCGGCAAGTTCAATCAATCGATCGGCGGTTGCTTGTAGTAGGCTTCTAGAGCTACCATCAAGACTTAAAAATTGCTTGGGTCGGTCTCGACGACTTAAAGGCCAAAAACGTTCACCTTTACCACCAGCAAGGATTACGGGGAACAATAAAGTATTCATGTTGTCATACACATCTACTGAAGAACATTACAAGTTTACAGTGAGCTTTTCCACTGGCAATATTTGTAGCTTGCATTAACATACTTTTAGGGAGTGGTCGTGTGGGGAAATAATTGTGATTAAACAAGTCAAATGGTCGGAAAATCCGGTTACATCTCAGCAAGTAGCAGGCTTGGAAAATGAGGTGAGACCGCAACAAATTCAACGGACGGAAAATCAGGAAACGGCTGAGCTAGTAACAGACTCAGAGGCGGAGGTGACAGCAGACGAGCCAGGATATACAAACCGAAGTGTCGTCGAATCTGTGGGCGCGATTCCTAACCAGCTTTATGAGAGGCTGGGCTTGACCATGCCTCGATGGCTATTGTGGATATTAACAATTGTTATAGGAATCATTTTATCTGGGCTACTGGTCTCGACTTTAGCGTTGTGGACTCCGTTGTGGAGCAATCTAGATCAAACAGATGAAGATTTAGGAATTGCTGGTAAAGATGAGCAAAAAATGCCACTACCTGGGGAGTTATGGAGCAAACTCTCTCAGTACCAGCTATCAAGACCAATGAATATTTTAATTATGGGGATTGAGCCAGTCAGGGGTACTGTTGATGGCTCACCAGAAAGTTTTGCTGGTAAAAGCGACACTATGCTGCTGGCACGGCTCAACCCCGGTGAAAAATCTGTACGGGTGCTTTCAATTCCTAGAGATACGATGATCGCGATCCCAGAAAAGGGAGAAAAGGGATTAACTAAGGTATCTGATGCTAATGCCCGTGGCGGGCCTGTTTTGGCCGCGCGGGTAGTCAGCCGTACCTTAAATAATGCCCCCATTGACCGCTATATCCGCATCTCTACCAGTGGCTTACGGCAGTTAGTTGATCAGTTAGGTGGTGTAGAGGTCTTTGTTCCGAAATCAATGGAATATAAAGACAGCACTAATCGACAGTCAATTAACTTAGTCAGCGGTTGGCAAACCCTCAACGGCGAACAGGCAGAACAATTTGCGCGGTTCCGCGAACCAGGACTGGGGGATCTGCCGAGAGTGCAGCGGCAGCAAGCACTCGTGGCGGCGTTGCTGCGACGCCTAAATAGTCCCACTGTTTTACCGAGGTTGCCCCAATTAACCCGCCTAATGCGAAAATACTTCGACACCAACCTGAAAATGGAAGAAATGATGGCGTTGGTGAACTTTGGGATCAACCTGGATCGAGATAACTTCCAAATGACCGTGTTGCCTGGTACATTCAGCCGTTTTAGCCAAGACCCCAATAGCTATTGGCTGAACATGACTGGACAACAAAGCTTGTTGAATGATTATGTTGGGGTCAATGTACCCGGTCTTAAGCAAGATTTGCGACCAGTTCCTAACCTCAAAATTGCTATTCAAAATGCTTCTAATCAACCTCAGCTAACTGAAAAAGTTATTACCTATCTCAAACGCAAAGGCTTTAAAAATGTTTATGCGGTGTCTGATTGGCCTGATACCCAACGCCAAACTCAGATTATTGTTGAGAAAGGAAATAGACAACCAGGAGTTGACTTGAAAAAAGTTTTAGGCTTGGGTCAAATAGAAGTTTCAGCAACGGGAGATTTGGAATCTGACCTGACAATTCGGATTGGTAAAGATTGGAAATAGTCATTAGTCATTAGTCATTAGTCAAATGACAAAGGACAAATGACTAATGACAAATAATAAAGTTATGAAAAAGATTTTACTGCGATTGTTCAGTTGCATTGTAATTTTAATTCTAGCTGGCTTGTGGATAGTACTTAATCCCCAGCCAGCTTTTGCTCAAATAAACACAATTAACTACAGCAATATCAATTTAGAAAACCGTGATTTTTCTAATGCTGATTTGGTAGGCGGGACTTTTGTTGCTGCGGAAATGCGGGGTACAAATTTCCAAAGAGCAAATTTAACAAATGCAATTTTGACTAAGGGAGTTTTATTAAAAGCAAATTTAGAAGGTGCGAACCTTACAGGTGCTTTAGTTGATCGCGTGACTTTAGATGGTGCTAACCTCAAAAATGCAATTCTTAAAGAAGCAACTTTGACACGTAGCCGTTTTTATGACGCTGAAATTACAGGTGCTGATTTTACAGACGCCTTGATTGACCGTTATCAAATGTCGTTGCTCTGTGAAAGAGCAGATGGAATAAATCCCGTGACTGGTGTTTCTACACGGGATAGTTTGGGGTGTCGCTAGTCAAAACTTTAGGAAATTTAATTTCTCGGTACGCTGGGAATTTCAATTAAAAACTCTGTTCCCTCTCCAGGTTTTGAGGAACATTTTAATTGACCGTGATGTTTTTCAGCTACTATTTGATGACTAATAGATAACCCTAATCCTGTACCTTTACCTGGGGCTTTGGTGGTGAAGAACGGGTCAAAAATGTGCGATCGCACCTCTTCCGGAATCCCTAAACCATTATCAGCTATTCTAATTACAATTTGTTTATTGACAATTTGTGTACTAATCCAGATAATCAAGGGAACTTTCGGAAAGTTTTTTGATGATTTTAAACGCTTCTCTTGTATAGTTATAAATTTTTGCTCTAATGCATCAATGCTATTACTCAAAAGATTCATAAATACCTGATTTAGTTGAGCGGGATAGCATTCAAGTAAGGGTAAAGTAGCATAGTCTTTGACAATCTCAATTGCTGAGCGCTCACCACTGCTTTTAAGCCGATGCCCTAAAATAAGCAAAGTACTATCTAATCCCTCATGAATGTCTATAGGCTTCAATTCAGCCTCATCTGTACGAGAGAAGTTTCGTAGTGACAGTACAATTTGGCTAATACGTTCTGTTCCTATTTTCATCGATTCAAGCGTTTTGGGTAAATCTTCGATGATAAAATCCAAATCACTTTTGTCGATTTTTTCTTTAATTGATGGGGATAAAAAGTCATTTTGACGGTAAATTTTCAAGATATTCAAAAGTTCTTGATTATATTCATTTAAATGTATGAGATTGCCAGAAATAAAACTGACAGGATTGTTAATTTCATGAGCAACTCCCGCAAGTAATTGTCCTAAGCCTGCCATTTTCTCACCCTGAATTAACCGAGACTGAGTTTGTTTTAATTCTTGCAAAGCTTGGGTAAGTTCTAGAGTTTGACGTTTTGTTTGTTCTAATAACTCCGCTTGCTGAATTGCAACTCCTAATTGCACTGCTACTTGGGCTAGTAAATTAATTTCCTCTTCTTTCCAATAACGCGGTTGCGAATTTTGATAAGCAACTAGCAATCCCCATAATTTTTCACCCTCACGAATAGGAACAAAAGTTTCGTTGCGCGGAAGTTCGTTATCATCATCTGTATCTTCGAAGGTTTCTGGAATCATGGATTTGGCTTGGGCCACAGGTTTCCAACCATCTTTGAATGAATCGGCTACAAATTTACCGCTCCAATCTGAGTTAAATCGGTAGATTGCAACTCGCTCTACTTCGAGCAACTCTCTAACAGCTTGAGTAGTAGTTCTAAAAATAGTTTTAATATCAAGCGACTGACGGATTTTATCAATGGTTGCAGCTAGAAGTTTTTGCCGTTCCATCGCTTTATCGCGTTCGGTAGCTTCTGCTAGCTGGACAGCCTGCGTTTGAACTTGTTTTAAATAGGAATCTTGTTTTAATGCAACTCCCAGTTGCTCGGCTATTTGACTGGCAAATTCGACTTCTGAAGATTGCCATTGGCGAGGAGCATTACATTGGTGAATACATAGCAGTCCCCACAGCTCACCTTCTTGCAATAGAGGTGCGACCATATTCGCACGCACTTGAAATCTTGCCAGTATTTGGACGTAGCAAGCTTGAAAATCTGCTTGATAAATGTCAGCGATCGCATTTACCCGACCTTGAGCATAAAGCTGTGCAAACCTTTCACTAAAGCAGTAATCATAAACTTTTTCTGCGATGGCTGAATTCCAACCGTGAGCTACATTCTCGTAAATAAATTTTCCTTCCCAGTCTTGTTGAGGGTCAAAGCGGAAAACCCCCACTCGGTCGGCTTTTAGTAGTTGCCGCACTTCAGTCACAGAAGTTTGAAATATTGTGTCTAAATCCCAAGACTCACGAATGCGGGCAATGACAGCAGTTAATGTTTTTTGTTGTTCTGCTTGATATCGAGCTTCTAACAACAGCTTGTTATGTTCTAGAGCAACACCTAAGTTTTCTGCTATTTGGCTGACAAATTCCATTTCAGAAGGCTGCCAAGTTCGGGGATTGCCACATTGGTGTACACACAACAAACCCCATAGATTTCCTTGCTTCAACAAAGGAACCACTAAATTAGCACGCACTTGAAATTTGCCCAGAATCTCAGTGTGACATTCACTTAATCCAGCATCGTAGATATCTGCCACTGCTTGCACCCGACCTTTTTGATAATGAACAACAAATTGTTCCCCAAAACAGTGGTCGTAAACTTTAGCTGTGATAACTGAGTTCCATCCAGGTGTAACATCCTCAGAAATAAATTCTCCTTCCCAGTCTTTTTGAGGGTCAAACTGAAAGATTGCCACTCGGTCTGCTTGCAGCATTTGCCGCACTTCGTTAACGGTAGTTTGAAAAATTATATTTAAATCTAACGACTCTCGAATGCGAGTAATAACACTAGTCAGCGTCTTTTGTTGTTCTGCTTGGTATTGAGCTTGTGCTAACAACTGATGGTGTCGCAGTACCACACCAATTTGTGTACCAATTTTGCTTAATGATTCGACTTCATAAGATTGCCACTGTCTAGGTGAGCTATTTTGGTAAGCAGCGATAACTCCCCAAAGTTTATCTCCTTGAAGAATGGGGGCAGTTGCAAAAGCTTTTGCCTGGAATTGTTCTAATAGAGTTACATGGCAGTCTTTTAATCCGGCTTGATAAATGTCATTGGCTGTAAATGTCTCGTTGTCAACGTAACGTCCCCCTTGCGTTTGTTGTAAATAAGTATCCGCGATCGCAGGCTGAACACCAACCAAAGGAACCCAGCCTTCGGTACATGATTCTGCAACAAAATTACCACTCCAATCAGCATTAAAGCGAAAGATTGCTACTCGGTCAGCTTGCAATAATTCGCGTATTTCTTGAGTTGTTGTTTTGAAAATGGTGTCAACATCAAGCGGTGAACGAATTTTATCGACCAACTGAGCAATTACTTGATCGCGCTGGGCTGCTTGCGCCAATTTTGCAGATTGTAATTCGACTTCATGCAGATGATTTACTTGTTGAATAGCAACTGTTAAATGGTCAGAAATTTGGCGAATAAATTCAATTTCGGATTCTTTCCAGTCACGAGCCTCACTGCACTGATGGATGCAAAGCAGTCCCCACAAATCTTTCTTGCGTAAAAGAGGAACAATTAGATTGGCACGTACCTGAAACTTACTCAAAATTTCTATATGGCAATCACTCAATCCGGCCTCGTAAATATCAGCTACTGCTTGCATCCGTCCTTGTTGATAATTAACAGCAAACTGTTCACCAAAGCAATGATCATGGACTTTTACTGCTTTTGCTGAAATCAAACCAGGTGCAACATCTTCAGAAACAAATTCTCCTTCCCAATCCTGATCAAAATTAAACTGAAAGACCGCTACTCGGTCAGCTTTGAGCAAGCGACGTATTTCTGTAACAGTAGTTTGAAAGATTGTTTCTAAGTCAAGAGATTCTCGAATTCGGATAATCACACTCGCCAGAGCTTTCTGTTGCTCTAGTTGCTCTTGCAGTTGAGTGCTTGACAATAAAAGTTGATTTTCGGTGAAATTTGAATTGAGTTCCATTGCTCTGGATTAGGGAATTTTATCTTAATATTTCTTATACCCAGCTTCATTTGGTTAAACAGCGTCAACCTGAGTTTGACAAACTTCAAATTTTTAAAGTGTCGAAATATTTCTTAGAAGATGGTTATTGTTATAGTTCCCCGTTCTTTCGCTATCTTCATAAAAGGGTAAAAATAATTTTGGCTTGTACGCAACACCGGACAATTGAGGAGGCAGGGGAGCAGGCAGACAACAAGAATAACTTCTACCTCTGCCTCCTGTTTCCGAAACCACGCCCATTTGTCAAAAATTGCCTGACAGACTGCGTGATTTCAGGTTAAATGTTCAAAAGGTATGCACTCTTCAAGAGTTGTCGGGTAATATTCGTGATTCAAAACAATCAAAAACCTTCTCGTTCTTTCGCTGGGATTGCTGGCATTGTTGCTGTTGCCACATTAATTAGTAAAGTCTTTGGTTTGGTTCGGCAGCAAGCGATCGCGGCCGCTTTCGGCTTAGGGGCGGCGGCTGATGCTTTTAACTACGCCTACACAATCCCTGGATTTCTGCTGATATTGCTAGGCGGGATTAACGGCCCCTTCTACAGTGCGATCGTTAGTGTCTTATCTAAGCGCAAACAAGAAGAAGCGGCTCCCTTAGTGGAAACTATTACCACACTAATCGGCGGAGTTCTGCTTGTTGCCACAATTTTTATCGTATTTTTTGCCCCTAATTTCATTGACTTATTTGCACCTGGTTTAAGACTCGGTAACAAAGATTTAGTTAGGGAAATTGCGATCGTGCAACTCCAAATTATGGCTCCGATCGCAGTCTTAGCAGGACTCATTGGTATCGGTTTTGGAGTTCTCAATGCGGCTAATCAGTTTTGGCTACCCTCCATCAGCCCTTTGTTTTCTAGCATTACAGTGATTGTTGGTTTGGGCGCTCTCTATTTACAACTAGGTAGCAAAATTAGCACTCTGGAATATGCCAAATTAGGCGGCATGGTTTTAGCAGGAGGAGTTTTAGCTGGGGCAGTTTTGCAATGGTTAGTGCAGGTAATTGCTCAAACTCGGTCTGGTTTAGGTAGATTACGGTTGCGATTTGATTTTAATCAACAAGGAGTGCGCGATGTTCTCAAAATTATGGGGCCAGCGACCTTCTCTTCTGGGATGCTGCAAATCAACCTTTACACAGATTTGTTTTTTGCTTCTTTAATTCCGATTACAGGAGTTGCTGCTGCGTTGTTTAATGCGTCAATACTGGTACAAACTCCTTTAGGTATTATTTCCAATGTAATTTTGGTTCCTTTATTACCAATCTTTTCCAGGCTTACTGACCCTAATGACTGGCAAGAATTAAAAGCACGCATTCGCCAAGGGCTGATACTTTCAGCTTTTACAATGTTACCTTTGGGTGCGTTGATGATTACTTTGTCTGTGCCAATAGTACGCGTGGTTTATGAACGTGGAGCTTTTAAGGGCATAGATTCAATGCTGGTATCCTCACTGTTAATTGCTAACGGGATTGGGATGTTTGCTTATTTGAGTCGTGATGTCTTAGTACGAGTATTTTATGCGTTAGGTGATGGCGATACACCCTTTCGTATCAGTATGATTAATATCTTTTTCAACGCCCTATTTGATTACATTTTAATCAAACCTCTTGGCGCTCAGGGTTTAGTTTTAGCCACTGTTAGCGTGAATTGTAGCTCAGTATTAATGTTGTTATTCTTACTGAATCGAAGGCTAAATGGTTTGCCTTTACTTGAGTGGAGTGTGCCAATTCTGAGTTTGACTGTAGGTAGCGTTATAGCTGGAATTGCCAGCTATGGGACTTTAGTTGGTTGTCAGCAGGTGTTAGGCAAAGAAGGTTTACTGATTCAACTATTACAGTTGTGCGTATCTGGCTTAGTGGGGATTATAGTATTTGGTGCGATCGCTTCCTGGATGAAAATACCAGAGGTAAATTCTTTTATATCTCGTCTGCGTCAGCGCTTTTTGAAAAATTAACTGTCAACAGAATTATTAAATTGGTTCACCCAAGTGGGTGAAAAACAATTCAACCGCTTGGATGACCAGAGTGTGCGAGGTTGAATTTTCTTAAAAAGGTGATTCTAGTACTAGAAAGTATTAATTCTACTTAAATCTAGTCAAAAGAAACCTATGAACCTTAAAACTTTAACCGCTTCTGCACTTACTGTTGCTTCTATTATCTTTTCTGCTGGTATTGCATCTGCTCAACCAGTAGGTACTAACGGTACTAACGGCAACTACATCGGTGTTGGTTTAGCTGCTGGTGCAACTAGTGGTGGGCAAGGAAACGATGAGGCTCAACTTGGTGGAAATGTTCAAGGACGTTACGCCGTGCCTAATGCGCCTGTTTCACTGCGGGGTTCCCTGCTGTATGGTGGTGATGCTGCGGCAATTATGCCCATAGTCACTTATGATGCACCTATCGCAAGAAACACTAACGTTTACTTCGGTGGTGGTTATTCCTTTGTCACCGAAGAAGGTCAAAACACCCCATTGGGCAATCGGAATTCACCTGTAGTAACTCTTGGTGCTGAATCAGAAGTTAGCAAAAATGTGATTGCTTACGGTGATGCTAAATGGGGCATTGACGCTTACAAAAACAGTGATGCTGATGCTGTTAGCTTCCAAGCTGGTTTAGGCTATCGCTTCTAATGATTGAGTAGGAGGCAGAATGAATTCTTAATTTTAAATTTTAAATTTTGAATTGATTTGCCTCCCCTACTCCCTACTCCCTTGTTGATACAAAGCGATCGCATTTTCCCGTAAGATGGCAATGGCGATCGCTTCTGCTTCACTCGCTGTGATATCCGAATCCTTAATTGCCTGCTCTAGTACTTCCCCCAACGCTTGACGACCCCATTTTGCCCCCAAGTAATACAACTCTGGAATTGAGTGTGCATCAGACGAATACATCAATTTACTAGTAGGAGTTAGTTCCAACAATTGCCGAATTGTCTCTCGCATCCCGGAGACGCTTAAAAAAGGTACTGCCAAACCAAAATCCAAATAAACTTGAGGGTAGACAGAAGCAAGATATCCAGCTTCTTGCATATAAGGATAGGAAGCGTGTAACAGTACTAGGGGTGCATTGCGGTACTCGGATGACTCCAACAAAGAACGTAGGTACAGAGGATTTGCTAATCGCAAGTCTAAGTCAGGGTCGCCATAACCAGTGTGCAATTGCACTGGTAGACGATATTTAGCTGCAATTAATAGTGCTTGTTGTAAGAGAAAATCAATTAAGGGCTTGTTTGCTAAACGCAAGGGCTGATTTTGCAGTTCTTGCTTGAGGTTATAAAACTGAGCAACAGCCACCTCCACAGCAACAGGTTGGATATTCAAACCGCTACGGTAACAGGCAATACTTTTAAAAGCTATAACCCCTGGTGGTGGTGGGTCAAGTTGGCTATTGAATGTTTCGAGGAAAGTCTCAAAATCTCCTATTTGAGGAATCAGCTCTTCTGCTAATACCTCTAACCGTAAAATTCTTTGTACAGGAATAAATCTTTGATGCCATGATAGCGGCAAGATAGTTTCTGGCTGTAATCCATCATCTAAGTAAATCGCTTCCAGATTAGCAGCACTGAAATATAGTTGTGTTAGATGTTCGATTCCTAAACTGTTTCGACGCGCTAAAATTGCTTCTTCCTGCGCCTCACAATCTAATACAGCAGCAATTTCTCTGAGGCTACGCCGATAGAATAATGTGTGGCGGGTATGGTAATTTATTATCTCTGGATCATAACCTTCAGTGAATGCAGCAGCATAAGGATAACGATCAGCTACTTCAGGTCGTAGGATGTTGTGGGCGTGTTGGTCAATTAGAGGAATATCAGCAAGATTCATTGTTAATACAGCAGAATATACTGTGTTGCGTGAGTTAAGTGCTGTAGTTTTATTCCCACGTTATTATAGCGGTTCTGATTTGCATGAAATACAAAAAACCTCACCCCATCATCTTAGAATTTATATGTTTTAAATTGAGGTAATACCAATTTGAAAAAAGAATGTGACAAATAGACCATTTGTAGAGACGCGATGAATCGCGTCTTCATGGAAGGATGTGTTGTAATCATTAATTGAATTGGTGTTATGCCAATGCATCGCTGTGTTATGCCAATGCAACACTGTGTTATGCCAATGCAGCTTAATGCATTATTCTTTTAACATTTGCGCTAGACAAAAGCAGTCTTATATAGGGGAAGCGGTTGAAAATTAAGTTTCTTTGCCACTTCACACAATTGAAAATCCCTATAACTTTAGTATTTCTCTAATAAAAGCTTGAGTTCTGCTTCTAATTCCCAATCTTTCATTGCTTGCCACTCGGCTTGACGTACTGCCAAAAAAGCTTGCGACAACTGTGGGTTTAAAGCATTTAAAAGAATATTGTTCTGTTTGAGGTGGTCTATAGCTTCACCAAGATTTTGTGGTAAAAGGTCAATACCATTGGCTGTGCGCTCCTCAATGGGCAAATATCCGGGGTCTTGTGTGACTGGATTGTTTGGTTCTAAACCCCGTTGTATACCATCGATGCCTGCAGCAATTACTGCACCTAAAGCTAAGTAAGGATTGGCTGATGCATCCACAGTTTTTAGCTCGAAATGACTGGGACTAGACAATCCAGGGGCGCTTGGCACTCTCACCGCCGCTTCACGGTTGTCTAGTCCCCAACAACGGAAAGCACCACTCCAACTATGAGGACGAATACGGCGGTAAGAATTGACACTTGGGGTAGTTAATGCCATCAGTGCAGGTAGATGTTCTAGTATGCCAGCGATAAATGCTCGCGCTACCGGAGAAAGACCGCAGATACCTTCTGAATCTGGTAGCAGGTTTTGTCCGTCACGCCAGAGGCTAAGATGGATGTGGCAACCGCTACCAGCAGCATCTGGGAAAATTTTAGGTAAGAAAGAAGTTGTCAGGTTGTGACGATGTGCGATCGCTCTGACTGTTTCTCTAAAAGCAATCTGCCAATCAGCTGCACGTAAAGCATCAGTATACCGCATCGAAATTTCCTGTTGACCAGGGCCAGATTCTGGATAATACTGTTCTACAGGAATTCCTTGGGTAATAAGTGCATCAGCAATCTCATCAATTACTTCTCGATTAATATCCATTGCCTGAGTAGAGGCAAAGACTGTGGAGTCTGCGGATACAATTCCCTCAGATGTTTGCCGTAACAAGTAAAACTCATTTTCAAATGCTGCCTTAATTTCTAATCCCTCGCGTCTGGCTGCTTCAATCATCCGCGTTAGAAAATTACGGGGACACAGCGCCCAAGGGTTACCATTAAATACCATGTTTCCCATGACACGGGCATGACCCGGAGCATAAGGTAAACGAGTTAGGCTAGACCAATCTGGTACTAAGCGAATTTCGCCTACTGGCCCTAGACCAGTTTCGGGAATCACCGCATCATACATTACAGGTATTCCCTGTTGCCCAGCAGAGATTCCCACACCATACTCAAAATAGTGGGCTAACATTCCCACATGAACAGCTTTGCCACGAATGATGTTGGCGTTATCGCACCAGATGATCCGAAAAAACTTGCTCCCAGCGTCTTGAAGGGATTTTTTGACTTGCTTAAATGTGATTTTTTTTGCCATTAGTCAAATTATCTCGTTTTTGAGTTTATTTGACAATTTTCCCATTCATGCACAAGGTAGAATAACTAAAAACACGAGGGCAGAAAAGTTTGTGGTGAATACATCTAACATCCCCAAATTACCCTTACCACCGCCACTTGTGGGTTCAGAAGTCGGTTCTTTTACTGAGTATACTGTGACTCAACGGATGCCTGCGATCGCCCGCCGAGTCATTGCCGAAAATAATTTTCCACCCGATATTAATGCTAGCTTAGAAAGCCTAGCCGCAGAACTGCCAACGGGATATTTGCGACCCTTATTAAATGATACTAGTGCAGACTTTACCAACTGGAACACATATCTAGAATCATACAAGGAGCAGCGTTGGGTAGATATTCCCTGGTTCTTTGCAGAAACTTATTTTTATCGCCTGATTTTAGAAATTACTAATTACTTCCGCCCTGGTATGTCGCAAGGTGTTGACCCATTTGAATTGCAAAAAGCTCAAGGTTTAGAAGCATCTCTTGATTCGATTATCTCTTTGTGTAATCAGGTAAATCAATGGTTGAATGATTCGCAAGAAGAGAAATTACAAGAAACCGCTTTTATTGCACTGTTACATTTTGCTCTGTGGGGAAATCGAGTTGACTTGAGCTTGTGGTCAGTATTTGAAGGTGACCGAAGTAGCTTTGATATTCAAAGTCAACTAGCCCACATCTTAGTAGATGATGCCTTGCAAGTCGTCGAGTTGTTAACTAGTTCTCCAGGTCGACGCGTTGATTTCGTTGTAGATAACGCTGGTTTTGAACTTGTCTGTGACTTATGCTTAGTAGATTTTTTATTAACCAGTGGTTTGGCTAACCAGGTTTATCTACATTTAAAGCCACATCCGACTTTTGTATCTGATGCCATGATTAAGGATGTACATGAAACAACAAAGTTTTTAGCTAATACTAGCTATGAAAAAGTAAAATTTATTGCTCAAAGATTACAAGAAAACATTGCATCAGGTCGTTTAGTACTTTCTGAAAATTACTTTTGGACATCTCCTTTAGCATTTTGGGAAATACCTGAGCCACTCAAAAATGAGTTAGCTAATTCGAGTTTGATTATAGTTAAAGGAGATGCGAATTATCGGCGATTATTAGGCGATCGCTACTGGGATTTTACCACTAACATTGCAGATATAGTCAGCTACTTACCCGCACCAATGGTAGCCCTACGCACTCTCAAATCAGAAGTGGCAGCAGGTTTAAATTCTGAAGTGATTGCAGAAGTAGCAAAATCTGATCCTTCCTGGCTGACAAATGGACAGTGGGGTGTAGTCCAGTTAGTGTCTTAAGACTAGCCCTTTCAAGGTGGGTAAAAATACGGCTCAAAAAATCCTCTTTTAATTTCTGATCTCTGTGTTCTCTGCGGTTAAATAAATTACTTTTAAACCGCAGAGGCACAGAGAACACAGAGAAAAAACAATCTTATTTTACGAGTCACCTTGAAAGGGCTAGTATCTTAAGACAAACTCTGTTGCTATGACGCCAGTTCCTAAAGCTTTGGGAACCAAAGCAATGCAGTGGTTCCCCTATATCCTATTTTAAAGATAGGTCTGATGATTGCAGACTAATTTAATTGTTACAAGCAACCCTAGCAATATTTCCTACTATCGTTCCTTCAGGATATCCACCACCATTGGGTAACCAATCCCATTCATAATACTCAGATTGAATATCATAGGGTGAACACGAGGCGATCGCACTATGTTTTTTTGGGTCGCCTTTGGTAGAAAGCCAGAACTTCACGTGTCTCCATCCTGAAGTACTTTCGTACTCAGAGCGGCTATCTAAGTCTACCTGATAAACTGTTCCTGAGTCGTCAATAGCCGCTGTGACAAGATTTTCAGCAGAAGCAGTGCTGGCAATTCCTAAAACGGTGGACGCCACAAACAAAGTACTAATTACAATATGCCTCATAATTGTGAGTTCTATTTCCTGTATTAATTAATTATTCAAGCAAAATAAGAACTATTCCAGAAAATACGCAGAACTTTTAGTAGAGCGAAAATTTGTGTCGGCGCGTTATAAAAAGAATAATGAAGACTCAAAAGAAACGAAACGCACTGCGCCAATCACTGACAGTTTTCCGGTACAGTGGACGGGCTGTAAGCTTGGTGTGGACTACTAACCGCACCTTGACCATTCTTCTGGCTACTTTAACTTTAGTGGCTGGTCTTTTACCAGCTGCGATCGCCTACATCGGTAAGTTAATTGTTGATGCGGTAGTTTTGTCGTCGCAAGTTGGCGCAAACAGTAATATTTCTCGACCTTTATTGTATGTGGGCTTGGAAGCGATCGCTGTAATTTTACTGGCTGGCAGTCAGCGGGGACTAACCATTTGTCAGTCGTTATTGCGGGTACTACTTGGACAGCGGGTGAATGTACTCATATTAGAAAAGGCGCTGAAACTGGATCTTCGCCAGTTTGAAGACTCAGAATTCTATGACAAATTGAGTAATGCTAGGCGAGAAGCATCAACTCGCCCCCTTTCTTTAGTAAACCGCACCTTTGGCTTGGTGCAAAGCGCCCTTTCTCTTGCCACCTATGGCTTTTTGTTGGTAAATTTCTCGCTTTGGGCAGTACTAGTACTGATTTTGGCAGCAATGCCTGCATTCTTTGCAGAAACAAAATTTGCCGGAGAAGCCTTTCGCCTGTTTAGTTGGCGTGCGCCTGAAACCCGTCAACAGCACTATATAGAAAATTTGCTGGCGAGAGAAGACTTTGTTACAGAAGTCAAACTCTACCAGTTGGGAGAGATGCTATTAGGACGTTATCGCAACCTTTTTGATCAACTCTATGGCGAAGACCGGGACTTAACTCTGCGTCGGGGATTATGGGGATATCTGCTGAGTTTAGTTAGTAGCGTTGCTTTTTACATCGCTTATGCTTGGATTGTCTTGGAAACAGTGGCAGGTAAAATTTCTCTGGGTGATATGACGATGTACCTCACTGTGTTCCGCCAAGGACAGTCTACTTTTTCTGGTGTCCTGACTTCTATCGGCGGAATGTACGAGGACAACTTATATCTCTCAAATCTCTACGACTTCTTAGAAGAAAAAGTACCCAAGTCTTGGGGTAAAGCAACCAAAGGTTTAAATCCTCAAGATGGTATCCGCTTTGAGAATGTATCGTTTACTTATCCAGGAAGTTCAAAGCTAGCTTTGAATAACATTTCGCTACATCTAAAACCCGGAGAAAAACTCGCAATTGTCGGTGAAAACGGTTCTGGTAAAACTACTTTAATTAAACTACTCACTCGACTTTATACCCCAGACTCTGGACGTATTTTACTAGAGGGTTTGGATTTGCAAGAATGGGATGTAGATGTGTTGCGGCGTCGCATTGGTGTGATTTTCCAAAACTTTGTCCGCTACCAGTTTACCGTTGGGGAGAATATCGGCGTGGGTGATGTGGAACACCTAGAAGATAACAAGCGCTGGCAAGTTGCTGCCCAAAAAGGCATGGCACAACCTTTTATTGAGGAATTGCCTCAAAGTTTTCAAACCCAGCTTGGTCGTTGGTTCAAAGGAGGACAGGAACTTTCTGGGGGACAGTGGCAGAAAATTGCCCTAGCCCGTGCTTTTATGCGAACCCAAGCAGATATCTTAGTTTTGGATGAACCGACATCTGCAATGGATGCCCAAGCGGAGTTTGAGATTTTCAATCATTTTCGCGCCCTTACCAAAAATCAGATGGTATTGTTGATTTCTCACCGCTTTTCAACAGTACGTATGGCTGACAAAATTGTCGTGATAGAAGGCGGTAAAGTTTTGGAACAGGGAACTCACGAGGAATTGTTAAAGACTGGGGGTCGTTATGCCAAGCTTTTCTTGTTACAAGCGGCGGGGTATCAGTAGGGATGGGGACTGGGAATTGGGGATTGGGGACTGGGGATTGGGAAATGGAAGAAGACGTTTATTTTCTGTTATGAAAGCAATTGATGGTATCTGTTGAGCCTTTGAACTCGGAAGTTGGTGTTCAGAACTCGGAAATTGGTGTTCGGAACTCGAAAGTTGGTGTTCAGAACTCGAAAGTTGGTGTTCGGAACTCGGAAGTTGATGTTCGGAACTCAAAAGTTGGTGTTCGGAACTCGGAAGTTGGTGTTCGGAACTCGAAAGTTGGAGTTTGGAACTTGGAAGTTGATGTTCGGAACTCGAAAGTTGGTGTTCGGAACTCGGAAGTTGAAGTTAAAGCTTGATTGACCCTTTATCCTTGTACAGACGCGATTAATCGCGTTTTGTACAAAACCGATTAATCGCGTCTCTACTACCCTTGACTGTAATTTGGAGCAGCTACGATGAAATTGATTTCTGATCCACCGATTCCTGTAAGAATTCAAAAGATGAAAGAACGGGTGAGGTGGAGGCATCCAAGTATTTTACAACGCGGAATTGACCAAACTTGCATGGTTTTAGACGATCGCAAGGAAGATAGCCCCGAATTTTCGTTTATGGTAATTGGTGATAGTGGCAGTAAGCCCCATTTCAAGCAACATCCCCAACGAAAAGTTGCGGAACTCATGCTTCCTCACCGCGATGATTGTCGTTTTGTGTTGCACACTGGGGATGTAATCTATGTGGTGGGTTCCCACGAGTATTACCCAACAAACTTTATCGAACCTTACCGAGAGTTTCTCGTAGGTGGCGACAATCCTAAAAATATTCCTTACAATCGCATGGTGTTTAATCTGCCGTTTCTGCCAGTGCTAGGAAATCACGATTATTACGATGTGCCGTTCATGTACCGTTTGCTCACAGGAAGCACGCTGCGCCTACGTCGGATGTTGCGCTATAAAGATTTTGAGATTGGCTGGCATGGATCAAATCAAGGTGATGCATACTCCCGGGCGTTCCTAGACTATATGGCAGCCATCTCTCCAAAAGAATTGGAACGTCATTTAGATCAGCACTACACTGCTAAAACTGACATGGGGCGCTGTCTGCGTTACCAACCGGGACATTTTACTCGTATCCCTAACCGTTATTACACTTTTCGCTACGGTGGTATCGATTTTTTCGCCCTAGATTCTAATACCTTTAATACACCATCTCCTCTGCCTGCGACTCAAGCAGGGGATATCAGCCGCCGCGAATTACAAAAGCGCCGCCAGGAGATAGATGAAGAAGAATTACAGATTTTGGCAATGAGCGATCGCCTCAATCCCGATAACCCCGCCGATGCCGAACAACTCGATTCGCTGAGTGCCAAATTAGACCAAATCAACGAAATAAAAATCGATATCGAGAAGCAGCTAGCATCCAACAAAATGTCTGCTATTGATTTTGAACAACTTGACTGGTTAAAAAACAGGCTGATTGAATCTTGGAATACCGCAGAGGTACGCGGACGCATCATCTTTTTCCATCATCCCCCCTACGTCACGGAGGCGACGAAGTGGCATCAAGCGCAAACCTTAGCAGTTCGCCACCGCTTGCGCTGGGTATTTGAAGCAGTAGCGGAAACTGTTGGTTTAATTGCCAAAGAGCGTCCAATAGTCGATTTGATTTTAAACGGTCACGCTCACTGTCTAGAATATCTCCGCACGGCTGATACTGGCTTCGCTGACTCCAATATCAACTGTATTATCTCTGGTGGTAGTGGGCATCGTCCCCGCCGTCAGCGAGAAGAAGGAACAGAATTAATGGAGACTTTTACAGAAATTGCAGGTCAACCCACCCGTAAAGTTGCGGATTCACATCTTTATATCGGTCGTTATGATTACAATTCGCAAAAGCATTTGCCTTACTCAGCCGTGCGGATTGATGTTCAAGACGGTCGCCCACCTAAGTTTATTGTCAGACCTTTAGTAGCAGAGCGTGTTGACCAACAGTGGTATAACCGCGAGCTTGAACCGTTTGTGATTTAAACAGCTAAGCTGAGTAGTGAGTAAATAGGCTTGGATAATGACGCTAAATCATTTAGAAACTGGGTCTAAGAAAGCAGTACCTGGTTTTCTTAGCTGAAACAATACCACTGTAGCAGGCTCTGTTGAGCTAGAATTCCTAGCCCGCACAACAGTATTAATCGGCTCCATAATCGCTTTGCCTGCTGGTACTGAAATTGAAGGCTGACCAGACTTAAAATCAACGATATACTCGCCACTTATAGTGTAAGCAAACACAGGCGACCCATGTGTATGCCAGATACTTACATCTCCTGGTGCTATAGTCGCCGTCAGCATTTCACCTTCTAACACCGATTCTTTTGGTAATTCGCTAGTTTTAACACTGAGAACTCTAGTAGGCTCTGGTGTAACTTGCTTTGCAGGAGTCTGTGCCAACGAGATACCCCAATACCCTACTCCGAGTATGACAACCAGCAAAACCACAAGAATAGCCTGTTTGACTTTCATCGCTCACACCTCAAGTGAAGACACATACGATATTTGAGAGGTTGAACCCAAAGTTTTTGGATATTTCCTCAGTAAGTCTTTGCAATACAGCTATCAATACAATACATTACCACTAAAAATGACTATGGCACAGTAATCACAGCCACTGGACAATGTGCTTTACTCAAAATTGCATCCACTCTGTGACCGAAGAAAACCCGACCTGTGACCATGCGGATACTACTTCCTAAAATAATTAAGTCAACCTCCTGCTTTTGGGCAAAGTTGAGGATTTCTCTTTCTGGACTGGTTCCTTGAAGAACATAAGTTTTGACATCAGCACCCAAATTGCGTCCAATTGCTGCTTGCCGTTCGAGTAAATCATGGGCCATTTCTCTGACTGGACTGAGCGATCGCTGTTCGTAGAGAATGTACTCAACTTGTGGCAAATTAATTACATTCACCATCATTACTAAGGCTCCTGTTTGAGCAGCGATCGTACTTGCCACTTCTACAGCATTTTTGCTATATTCTGTCCCCACCGTTGGCACGAGAATGTTTTTCAGCTGTTGTTGAGCGATTCTGCATGACTCGCCTTGGGGTTGAGGTAAGTGCGACTTCACCACCATCGTTGCACAAGGAGCTTCTTGGACTACTCGGTCAACAAGCAAATTAAACAATGCTTTTTGGGGGCGCGTCTGTTCAGATGCTCCCAGGACGATCAAGTTATAGTTTTTGTTGGCTTCATTCAGAATTACTTCCGCTTTATTACGCCCAGACTCGGTTTTTGTTTGTAGGGTAGTACTATCAGGTAGCTGCATTTCCTCAACAACAGAAGTAAGTGCTTCCTCGGCGGCGTTATCTTTAACCTGAGTTGCCGTCCGACGTGCTTTTTTTTGAGGTTGCTTATCACTGAGAGCATACAAAGCTGTAACCTCTACCGAGTTTTGGTGAGCTATATGACCGACTAACTGCGCCGCAAGCTGGATATTGGGGCCACCGCTTGTTGGTACTAGGATACGGTGAATCTGTTTAACAAAGCTACGGCTTGCTTGTTCTTCTTGCTCTAAGCGTTGAGCTTCTTCTTCACCTATGACTACCTTCGACAGGCATAAGCGTAAAAGAGGGGGAGCCATGAGAGAAGTTGCGATCGCTACCATCACAATTATCGAGTACATCTGAGGATTCAGGACTCCCAAAGATAAACCGATTGTGGCGACAACAATTTCCATTGCTCCGCGTGCGTTCATCCCGGAACCCATTGCTAAACCTTCCCAATGGCTCAAACCGCCGACGCGAGAACCAATGTAAGCACCTGTAAATTTACCAACACAGGCCACAGTCAGCACAATCAATCCAAATAATAAAGTCTGGGGAACAAGTAGAGTGACTAAGTTAACTTTCAACCCAGCACTAGCAAAGAAAATTGGTGCGAGAAAGGCTGCTGTGAATACTTCTAGGGTATGTCCCGCTTCATTGCTAAAGCGGCGAGATTGACCTGCGAGAATCCCCAGCACAAAAGCACCTAATGCTGCTTCTAGACCCAAGGCGTGGGTTAGTGCTGCTGCTGAGAGCGATAAAATCAGCACAACCGATATACTGGCGGCGACTCCACCAACGTAGTCATCAACCCACCGCAAAATCTGGTCTACGATGGTACGCCCAATTGTGAAGGCAATGGCTAGAAATAATACAGCCGCGCTGACTGAGTGAAAAATTGTTCCAAAGTCAAATTTCCCGCTGCTAGCTAGCCCTGAAACCACGGAAAGTAAAATCCAGCCGATGGTGTCGTCGGTCATGCCAGCTGCTAAGGTAACTTGACCAATGTCACGGCGAATTAGATTCAAGTCCATCAGCACTTTAGCAATCACTGGGACTGCCGAAATACTCATTGCTGTGGCGATAAAGAGACTGAATACCAGTCGCTTGTCTGGCTCAGCCAAAAAATCATCTGGCAATAGCCAGCCCAATCCGAATCCTGTAAGAAAAGGGATAATAATTCCGCCCAGTGAAATGAGCAGAGCCGTTTTTCCTTTACGCAGAATCAGCTTTAGATCCGTCTCCAGCCCAGTCACAATTAGCAAAAATAACACACCCAACCAAGAAATTACCGAAAGTAAATTAGACTGTTCTTGGCTTTGGGGAAAGATTTGCGCCTGTATATCTGGAAGGAGCAAACCAAATAAAGAAGGGCCAAGCAGCACACCTGCAAGTAATTCCCCAACAACAGGAGGTTGGCTAATCCGACGCATGAACTCGCCTAATCCCCGCGCTACCAAAAGCAACAGCGACAGTTGAAGCAGCACTAACAGCAGTTCATGATGACCGAGAGGTTTAATCACACCGTCACCTGCTGCTTTCTGTGCAGCCAGTAGAGGCAGAAACATCAAGGGCAGGTTTTCCATATAGAAGTTCAAGGGTTGGATGACGAAGTTTTTTAAAAACGCTTTTTCAAGTAAATCCTGAAAATGCTTACTTCCACATCGGTCTAACGGCAAAATTACAGTAGAATTCAGAATTCAGTCGCCAGAATTCAGAAGAGAAGGGAAACAAGCTTTCTACGTGGCTTTACTTCGACTACGCTCAGTAACCATAAGACCTATATTGTGTATTCGAGCAACTTTAAATCTGCTGTCGCTATGTGTGGAAATTTGGTAATGGGTATTTGGCAAAACCTGTTGCAAGAAGTGGCAAACTATCAACTAAGTAATTAACCGCACAAAGATGAGCCGAACTCGTAAGTTGGATTTTTTACTTTTTCTATTAATTTTCCTAGTGATGCTGGGTGGTTCACTGCTTGAGTTAGCTGGCAATGTAGCAAGAGCAGATTCTTTATCTACCACTGTTTACGAACAGCGGGTAATCCATAACCTAGATGGTATTGGCAAATATTACATGGGGCGAGAAATCGCCAAAGTTATGGGATACACAGGTGCAGACTGGCTAGAACGACCAAGCCGGGAGAGGGAGGAACAGCCGAGTAAAATAATCAGCGTTCTTAGCTTGGAACCTGATGATGTCGTGGCAGACATTGGCGCTGGTACAGGTTACTTGAGCTTTCGCATCGCGCCGCTATTAACAAAAGGAAAGGTGCTGGCTGTAGATGTTCAGCCACAAATGCTCGATATTATTGAATTGTTAAAACAAGAAAACAATATCACCAACGTTGAGCCTGTTTTGGCAACTCTTACCGACCCCAACCTAGCACCTGTAAGTATTGATTTAGCGCTGATGGTTGATGCCTACCATGAACTTGAATATCCCCAAGAAGTGATGCAGGGGATTGTAAAAGCACTTAAACCAGGCGGTAGGGTAGTTTTGGTTGAGTACCGGGGCGAAAATCCTTTTATTATGATTAAGCGTGTACACAAGATGACGCAGAAGCAAGTACGCAAGGAGATGCAAGCTGTGGGTTTAGTTTGGCGTGAAACTAAAAATTTGTTACCGCAGCAGCATTTAATGGTATTTGAAAAACCAGACTCATAATAACTCGTAATTCTTAATGACGCTCTCTACGAGACCAAGGCGTTAGCGGAGCTTTCGCTTTAGCGATACGCGAACTCGATACGCTAACGTAATTCGTAATTACCTGATGAAGGACAGCTAGTTGCTCTACATCTTTATTAACTATGAATTATTCGGTTACAGCGATTTTTAGTGTCAGTCTATTTTTTTTTGAATGAAACTAGCGATTTTAGTTGTACTATCCCAAACTATCCAGCTAATAGAATTATCTAAATCCTCAGGGCTATTTGAAACTTTAAAATATAGCTTTTCTTCACCTTTTCTTTCAATAGCAAAGTCGGCGTTTTGGGCATAAACTACTATAAAACCTTTGTCTCGTAAACAATACATTGCCCAGGCTTTCAATGATTGCTTGTATGGTTCGTGTGGAATTGGCGGTTTTGTGATTGTGTCTTCAATTAATTTAAATATTTGTGTGAGTTTCGCAGTCATAGTAGATACTTTTGTTATTACCCCTAAGTTAACTAGCTTCTGGATCGCAACGAATTTCAATCATAAAGCCATCAGGATCGTAGAAATACACACCTCTACCAGTAGGACGGGTGACTGGGCCATGAGCGATCGCTATTTCATTTTCTCTGATTACTGCCACTGCTTGCTCAAATAACTGCGGCTCTATATCAAAGGCTAAATGGTATGCTCTGGTAAAACTCTTTTCTGGATCTGGATTCGGTGGTGTTAAATCAGGTGTCCAAAATAAATCTAGAATTGTACCGTCGGGTGTAACAAAATTCGCTACTTTACCAGATGCGACGAGTTCAATCAAAGTCGCTGGTACTTCATCACCTGTGAGTTCATGCAAACCCAAGACATTACCATAAAAGTACCGCGAAGCTTGCATATCCTTGACATTGAGCGCAATATGATGCACTTTCCGCAGATTGCCTGGAGCAAGGACAGTGTTCCCGAATTTGGTGCTAGATAGCATAGCAGAACAAAATTTCCCTACTTGGATAGAAGTTTAACTTTTATTTGAAAGTTTACTATTCCTAATAAAAATCTATCATGCCATTTGATTATTCTTTAGACTTTAAAAATATTGATTTTCGACAACATCCTGAACTATATCGTGTTGGCAAGGGTGAGCAGGGTGTACTTATGGTTGAACCATACAAATCAGAAATTCTTCCCTACTGGCGGTTCAAAACTCCTGATATTGCTAGAGAGTCAAGTGAAAAAATCTACGAGATGTTTCTTGTTTACCTAGAACAAGATGATTTTGTCGGCGCAGACATGGCACGGAAGTTTATCCAAATGGGTTATACTCGCTCTCGCCGTTATGCTAATCATAAAAGCGGCAGAAAATATAAACAAAATTCGGAAGCATCAAGCTCCACAAAAGAAATTCTTCCTTATGAAGTAGACCCAGTTAAAGCGGAGTCAGCAGCAATATTTAAAGCCAAGTGGTTACAAGCAAAGACAAATGAGAAATATCAAGAGCTTTTAGCCAAGCATAAACAGATGTATGAGCTAGAGTAAAACACTATTAACTTTCGATGGAGCGACTTTCGGAGAGTGCGTTACGCGAATGAACCTTTGAGCTTTGTGAATGAACCTTTGAGCTTCGTGAATGAAGATTGAGGCTAATTAATTTAAGATTAATGCGATCGCATTTCCCCACTTAGCAATCCAATAATAATCATAGTTGCCTGAGCGATCGCATCTGGCAGTCTGATAGTAACCACATCACCTGCTTGAATCGTTGCTAAAGCTTCTTGAACTTCAGGCATCAGAGGTTTCAGAACTTCTAAACGATTGCTGGGAGATGCGAGAACGATTATAGCTAAGTTGATATTATTCAAATTTTGTTGAGCTGTTAAGTTTTGATCAATGGTGATGAATACATCAAACTCTGTCTTCGCTAGTCCCAGTAACTCACCATTCTTTTTACTTGCCCATCCTTGCTCTGGTACAGTCACAACCTCATGACCTGTGATTTCTCGCTTTAATTTCTTAGGCAGGCATTCATCAAACAGCACTTTCATAAGAAGATAATACCTTTTTCAGGGCTAGCTTGAGAAACGCTGTTGCCTGTGCGCGGCTCACAGTGGGAAAATCTTCTAGAAAGTCATCAAGGCGGTCGCCTGCTTCAAGATAATCAACCAATGTTTGTACTGGTACGCGAGTTCCATAGAAAACTGGTGTACCAGAAAGGATGTCGGGAGAACTCTGTATTAGTTGAGGTTCCATATTGCATCTGGCAGAGTAATATTGAGCGATTAATTTAAGATTAACGCGATCGCATCTCCCTTATTTTCATCGCATCTCTCCTTATTCACCCATTGAAACTTGACTGCGGTCAAACAACCACTCATCGCCAACTATTTCCTCTAGGCGTTGATTGAGTCGGGGAAGGAAATAATCTGGATCATTTAGCCGTTGCTGGACAAACCAGGAAGCAAATTCCTGTGGCGTTTCAATTTCATTAACATTTGCCACTACTGATATCATCCAATCAATTAAATTCTGAAATTCTGCTAATTGTGGGTGATCTTTATCTATTTGCTTGCATAAACATGCTGCAACTGACACTAGTAAAGCTTGCAGTTCATCAGTTTGAGATATGGTTTGATATAGATTAACAATAAATTGAATGGTATTTGTTACAGGAGCCTCAATTTTTAGCGAAAGCCAGATTGCTTGAGCTAAGTAAACTAAACCGTTGCTTTCATCCGCTACACCTAAATTATTCAGAACCGTAAGCAAATCACCATAAGCATGAACCCTTACAAGTGACTGAGCAGCTTGTAAATTTAGGTCTAGCTGCTTGGCTGTATCACCAATTTGCCATGATACATAAGCTATATTTGCCAGTGTAGTGGCTTTGCTTTTTACATCTCCAATACACTCATCAAGTTCCAAGGTTTGTTGCCACAAAGAAAGCGCTTGTTCAGTGTTCCCTTCTTGAAGACTCACCCATGCCATGTTGGATAGCGTTGCAGCTTTTCCTTTAATATCCCCAATACGCTCTGAGATGTTAAAGTCTTGTTGCCACAGTTGCATTGCTGTTTCGATGTTGCCTTGTTTAGCTAATGCCCATGCTATGTTAGATAACGTTGCAGCTTTTCCTTGGATATCACCAATACTCTGTTTTATTTTCAAAGATTGCTGCCAAAGAGAAAGTGCTTGTTCGATATCTCCTTGAATATGTATCGCCCCTGCCATGTTGTGCAGGGTTTGAGCTTTGCCTCTGATATCCCCAATATGCTCAAATATTTCTAAGGATTGCTGCCACAAGGCAAGAGCTTGTTTGATATCCCCTTGTTCAACAATTAAGCTTGCCATACTACTAAGTATCGCTGCTTTACCTGGGAAGTTTCCAATGTACTCTACAATTTCTAATGATTGATGCCATAAAGAAAATGCCCTTTCGATGTCACCTTGAGTAGCAATTGCATCTGCCATATTGCTGAGGCTGCTAGCCTTACCGTTAAAATTGCCAATACGCTCATCAATTTCCAATGATTTTTGCCACAAATAGAGCGCTCGTTCGAGGTTCCCTTGTTGGCATATTGCCAATGCTATATTGTTGAGAAAGGTGGCTTTGCGGATTTCGTCATCTTCAGGGCAAAAGTCTAAAGCTTGCTGATAATGATCAACAGCTTCTTGCACCAAACCCAAAACTACTTCCGCACGGGCGATGGTTCCTAAGATGCGGTAGTCTTGAAAAACTGCCAGAACTTGCTCACAGAAATCAAAAGCTTCCACAAAGCGGGAACTGTTCACCCAATTGCTTGCAATCATATCCCCAATACTGACAGCAATTTCTTGCTCTTTTGCCAGCAGCCCTAACCGCACAATTTCCAATGCTTCTGCTTCCGTGAAGTTTTCATTCTTCTCGCACCAAACTTGATGGATTTTCCTCACCGCTTGCTGTCGTGTTACTTGCCATTCTTCCTTACTCAACACTGGTTTTAACAACGGTTCTAAAATTGTCGTCACCCGATAATTAGCTGGCTGGTTAGGGTGAGTCGTGGCTGACTCAACTAAGCTCAGGCTGGTTAACTTGCCCAAAACTGCCAATTCTCCAGTGCTAGAAATTGCCCCTACAATATCCTCTGTCACGGGCAAATTAAACACACTCAACCGTGCAAGCAACTTTTTTTCTTCCATTTCCAAAGCATCCAGCAGAGTTTGTGCCAAGATATCTTCGCGGAATTTCTGCTCAGTCGCCTCCAGCCGATTCAGTAATTCATCCACCGCTATTCCTGGTTGCTGAATCACCTCTAACAACCACTTCAGCAACCGGGGATTACCATCGGCAATGTGGATAATCCTCTGAGTTCTTAACTGTTGCCTAACTTCTGTATCTAAAGGAAAACAGATTTTATCAATATCACTACTACTCATCCCTGCCAAAGATTCTAAATGCAGGCAATGATCATCTGGCAAGGTATCTTTTTTCAAATAACGACAGGTGATAATCAGCCGACTTTGTACCCCGGTTTCCTTCAATGCCGCACAAATCGCCTCTAAAATTTTGTAAGCCTCTGCCGTCATCCGCAGCGAACCGTCTTTAACGTTAGTATCGGGAATGTTTTGCTCAAAGTCATCCAGTACCAGCAGCAAGGGTTGGTCAATTTTTTCTACTGCTTCAAAAAAGTTTTGCAACCGCCCTTCAAGAGACACAACATTTGGATCATTCAACAGTGCGGGGACATCTGCAAACCGCTCATACTTATTAGAAAGCTTATTCAACAAACCTATCTCATCCAGAGGGCCAATCAACACAACCCGCGCAAAATTAGGACGCTGCGCCTGTACCCGCATACATAACCGCGCTGCCAAGCTACTCTTTCCCAGTCCACCCATCCCCGCAATCAACACGCCGATTTGGTCGCTGGTTTCCCGCAACGCCTTAAGACACCGTTGCAAAGGTCGCCTGCGTCCCACAAATTCAAACCGACTGGCAACTTTAACTTGATTATTCTCATCCAGAAATTCTTGCTCTGGCACTGTAAACTTCAGCCTTTCCCGGTTCTTTGTTCTCAGCGGTGTCACCAGTTTTGCAATCGGGCGCGTATCCCGATATATCCGCAACAGATGCCAGTCGCTGCATTTTTCGTCAATCATTTTCTGCTGTGCTGCTTTGACTGCTTCTTCAACAGTTGCCCCCGTCGCCAAAGCTAAATAAAGTGCCTGTGCTGCTACAATACCCGTGCGGTCATACACCGGACGCGCCCAGCCTAACACTATACCCGCCCCCGCCTTCACCAAAGCCTGCGCCATTGAGGGAACTGTCCCTTTGTTAGAAACCTGTCCCGTATGACAACCAGAGAGAAAAGTTACACGCGACCAGCGTCCGCGAAAGGCTTTAGCTAAATCATTAACGGTAGTAAGTTGCATATTCCCCACCTCATCTTCAGTAATGAAGCAGGGGGTATTGTCTAGCAGCGTTGCACCTATTGACAGCAAATAGCCGTAATCTTCTTGCGTATAAATTATGCCGTGTCCTGTGAGGTGAAAGACATCAAAATAGTCTTCGGGGTAGGATTTCACCAAATTGGCTAACTCTGCAACCGAGCCACTTTCCTCAACAATCAACGCCAAAGGCTGATCCTTGGTTGCTTGCAGAATGTTCGCTTCTTCCTGCTCAAAGCCTAGTGGTGGAACCCTGGGATCTTCAGGAGAAGTCGCCATAAACAGCAACCGCAACGGGCGATTCTGCACCCCAATCAATGGGGTTTGACGTTGCTGCACAGAACGCACTGGTAAAACAGAAATATCTCGACGTTCTATTAGAAATCCACTGCCATCATGTAACAGTTCCCAAGGCAGATGTGCCAATCCCAATGCCACCCGTTCTGTTTCCGGGTTCAACCCCTGCGCTTCGCTGGTTTGAATCAAATCTAGATAAATCGTTTGCTCATCCGCCTTATCCAGCGGCTTTCTCAGCCATCCTTCTTTACCATCCAGCCATTGATAAAGTTGCCGTCCCAACTGGGTGAGATAGGGTAGGTGATCTTCCTCTTGAGCATAATAATTTTGCTCAGATAAATTAATCAGCGCTGCTAACTCCGTTTTATCCAGGCGACGTGAGCCATAATCACAGCGCAGTTCAAAAGTTTGCTGTTGACTGAGGGCGAAGGCAAAGTTTAGGGTCATGGCTTGCAGCAGTAGTTTCCACAATCACCTTCACCGTATTATCACCCAATTCCTAATAATTTGTTGTCATCGTCGATATTCATCGCCACAATCGCCGATTAGTTGATACAAATCTCGTGAATTGTCAGATATAGTATCTATTAAATTCAAATCTTCAACATCTAAACTTAAATTAAAGACTTTAGCATTATCTTCAATATGTTCAGATACACCAAGCCTTGCACCAACTATCACACCTCCAACGGTTGGTTTATCTAAAATGTAACGTACTGCCACGTTAGAGATAGTCACTTTATGTTTATCAGCAATTTCCTTGAGGGTAGCAAGCAACTCTTGAAATAATCGCCAACCACCCCAACCATCAACTATATTTTTATATTTTCTCAAGCTAGCAGTAGTCAAATCAAAACTTCGCGGTTCTGGTTTTCCCAAATACTTTTCTGATAACAACCCACCACAAACTGTTCCATAAGTAAAAAGTTTGATGTCGTGCTGTTGACAAAATTGCACCATATTAACTTCAGGACGGCGGTCAACGAGCGAAAACTGTACTTGGTTGGAAACGATTTTAATTCCTGCTTCTGTAATTATTTTCAGGTGTTCAGTATCAAAGTTAGTTAAAGCTAAATACTTAATTTTTCCTTCAGTCTGAAGTTCCGCCATATACTTGAGTGCATCAAGATAGTTTTTATCTTGGTATTCCCACCAATGGAATTGCATCAAGTCTAAAGACTCGACATCCATTCTTCTCAAGGAAATATTAATGTTTTCCTCTACCAGTTTTTTTGTCATTTTACCTGGACGAGGAACCCATTTTGTGAAGGCTTGTACGTTAGTTAAAGCCTCTTGTCCACGAGTTGCAATCAGTTGACGGCGAAATTCACCAATCAAGTCTTCAGCGGGGCCATAATGGTCTGCTAAATCCCAAGTAGTGAAGCCTGCATCTAGATATTTAAACATATCTTGAATGGCAGATTGGGGATTAATGCGTCCATGTGCGCCAGAGACTTGCCACATCCCATTTAAGATTCGGCAAATGTTTAAATCGTGGGTAAATTGGAGACGGCTAGATGCAGGTAAGTTCATTTTAAAAATAACTATTCACTACTAACTTAATTTTGACGCCAGTTTTTTTCAGCTTGTTCAATAACGTAGGTAGCAACTTCTTTGATTTGCTGTTCGCTGAGGCGGTCTTTATAGGCTGACATATTATTTTTACCATTAGTGACGATTGAAGTGATCGCCTCTATTGAATCCATGCCATATTTCTTCAGCGCTTGCTTTTTGAGATTCTTACCTCGCCTGACTATATTACCACCGTTGATATGACAACCAGCACAGTTAAGCTCAAAAATTTGTGCACCATTAGCTATATCTGCTGCATAAGTTGGCAAAGTAAATGTAATTGTCAATAATAAAACTGCTACTAATACTAACGTTAGGAGTTTTTTCACTCAGATTCTCCCGATTCTGACTAAGATTTATACACAAATCAATCCAGTATTAATGCTACAAGGATTCAAAGTCAGTTGTAAATCCAGTGAAACTTGCACAATTTTCCTGAAATTCTTCTGCATCGTTAACATCTTCAATTTTATATGCCATGATGCGTGTACCATCAGGCATTTTTTTAGAAGAAATACAATCGCCATGATATTTATCTGCTAGCGCTTTAAATTCAGTACCATAGCGCTTCCAGGCATCACCTGAACAAGTAATGTTTACTTTCCACATACTTTCTTCTCAATTATTACTAGTAAATATTAATCATCTCACAAATGGGCAATATGGTACGCAACACTTGTTGTAGCAGACAGATAAGTACAAAAGAGAATAAGCCCAATTGTGTGATTTTCTATCTAAAGGATGTACCTGGCTCAATAGGACTACGCCACAATGTAAGGGTAGGAACATATCTAAAAATTTTTATCCAAATTAACTAAATCCATAGGGTTGAAAATGGCTAACAACATCAAAGAACAAATTCAAGCAGATTTGCAACAAGCTAAAGAAACCGGACAGTTAAGAACTGACCGGATTCGAGAAATTGTGAAAGCCGCAGTTTCTCAGGTTGCTTCTGAATTTAAGGAAGGTTCCACTGAAATTCGTACCCTTGTTAAAGATGCTGTCTCGGCGGTAGTTGAAAACTTTCAAGAAAAAGGTAGCGAACTCAAAGAAGAAGTGACAGCTTCAATTGAAGGTGCGCTGGAAGGGATTAATAGTAAAAGACACGAAAATATTGTGAAAACTCAGTCAGAACTGACGCGGCTACAAGCTCAACTGGATAATGAAGAAGAACAACTCCAGCAAGACGTTGATGTAATTTTGGCAGAAATTGAAGAGACAGGGAAAGAAAAACCTGCTAGTACAAAAACTGCAATTGATTCTGCTGTAAGTGGCATTAAAAACAGTGAGGAAGTGAGTTTATTAAAGAAACGTTACGCGCAACTGCAAGCACAGCTAGCGATTGTGAGAGCTAATTTAGCTGCACGCTATGGTGGACGTTCTGGCGAAGTCAAAGAATATCTAGACGAAGCTAAAAAATGGTATGATCAGGCTCGTCCGCAAGCTGAAACTTTGGCCGTACAGGTAGAACAAAAGCGATCGCAGGTAGAAAGGCAACTTGGTGAAGCAGGTACAGCAATAGCAAGAAAAGAGCGTCAGATTAAACAAACATTGAGAGAGTTGCTTTTAGCAACTGCTGATTTATTCAAAGATAAGGAACACGCTAATAAAGAGAAAGAGCAGGATATTATACGTAAATAGACTGCTGTTCCGCTTTTATAAAATTGGCTTAGTAAAGTAAAAAAGTAGGGTGGTTAATCTCCACCCTACTTTTTTATTTATATTATAGAAACTGATTCAACCTTTGAATCAGTATGTTTGGGATCATAAAATTTGCACTACCAATAACCTTTGTAGAGACGTTGTATTGCAGCGTCTCTACTCTTGATATTAGTAAATACCTTCCTGTCTATTAAGCTGTTCTTCATGCTTGGCGATAACCCAAATTGCATGAATACTACCGGGAAGCCAGCCTAGAAGAGTAAGCAAAACGTTAATTATTAATGTTGGTCCTACTCCAACGGACAAGAAAACGCCTAAAGGAGGCACTAATAAACCTAGAAGAAAGCGAACTAATTTCATGATGTTGTTAAGATTATGTGTTCTTGTTTAATTACATTTTCTGGAAAATAGCGAATTAGGAAATCCACCCAATGAATTATCTTAGATTCAGAGATATGATGCGGAGCAGAAACGGAATTTAACTAGCATTTCTACTCTCGCTGATACTTATCTTGAGGGTAATTCACCTTTGGTGTTTATATCTCCACCGCTAGTCAAAAGGTTTCTTTCGACAAAGTAGTTATTAATGAAGGTATTAGCGAAAGATAGAATCACTGGCCCGAGAAGAAAACCGATAATTCCTCGAACTGAGAATCCAGGAACTAGCACTGCTGCTAACCAGAAACACAAACCGTTAATGATTAGCGAAAATGCTCCAAATGAGAGAAAGTTAAGTGGTAGAGAAAGAGTAGAAAGGACTGGTTTAACTGAACCGTTAATGAAACCGATTCCTAAAGCAGCAATCAAAGCCGCTGGAAAATTAGCAATATCAACGCCTGGTACTACTAAGTCAACAATTAGCAGGCTTAAAGCTGTAGCTAGGGCGGTTAAAAATGGTGTCAACATTGTTTTCACCTAAAAACTAAATAGATGGACTGTGTTAAGTTCTTCTCTAATATTTAACTATATGCTAGGCTTTTACATCTTTTGTAAGGTAGAATTTGCTTCTACCATTTGGCTGATAATTGAAAACACATAATCATCTGTTTGGCTAATCACATATTTTAGAAGTATCATAATGCTATGTTTTAAAGTGCGTTAAATGAATTTAACGCACTTTAAAAAACTTAAGTTAAATTTAACAATTTAGTGCAAAAGTCACTCAGCTTTTTCGGCTTCAGGTTTATAGTAAAGGGCTGATTTATACAAGACTTGTTCTTGATGGGTTTCTAAAGTGCAATCAGACAAAGGGTAAGTTACACAAGTCACAACATAACCAGCCTGTATTTCACTTGCGTGCAGAAATTTTTGCTCACTTTGATCCACTTCACCGTTAATCAGTTTCGCGATACAAGCAGAACATTCGCCTTGTTTACATCCTGATGGAATGCGAATACCAGCTTCTTCTGCCATATCGAGAATATATTGATCATCTGGTACTTGAATAACGCAATCCAATCCAAGTGTAGGATTTATGAGTCGAACTTGATAAAGTGTCATAAATGGGGCATGGAAAGAAAGGTTTTTATGCCCTTGTTATATTTAATTGGGCATAGGTATCTGACTTGAAAAATTAGATAAATTTTCTCTTCTCTCTAGAGTAGAGAGTTGAACATTCTATTGCTTGATTGCTTTCATTGACAAACTAATCCGCTTCAATTTCTCCTGAACTTCTAGCACCCGGACTTTGACAACTTGTCCGACTTTAACAACTTTATTGGGATCATCTATAAATCTGTCGGCAAGTTGGGAGATATGCACTAACCCATCTTGATGTACACCGATATCGACGAACGCGCCAAAGTTAGCAACATTTGTGACGATTCCTTCTAGTTCCATCCCCACCTGTAAATGGCTAATTTCCTTAATGCCTTCTTTGAAGGTGGCATATTTAAACTCAGCGCGAGGATCTCTACCGGGTTTTTCTAGTTCGCTAAGAATATCGCGCAGTGTCGGTTCGCCGATGGTATCGGTAACGTACTTCTTGAGGTTAGTCTTTTTGAGTTTTTCGGCAATCTGTGTCACCTGATTTAATGGCACGTTCAGATCAGATGCGATCGCTTCTACTACAGAATAACTCTCTGGATGCACTGCTGTATTATCTAACGGATTTTCACCACCCCGAATCCGTAAAAAACCTGCTGCTTGTTCAAAAGCTTTTGGCCCCAACTTGGGAACTTTCAACAGTTGTCGGCGATTTTTAAAGACTCCATTTTGGTTACGATAGGCGACAATATTATTAGCGATCGTTCCTGTAATCCCAGAGACGGAAGTCAAAAGTTCTTTGGAGGCGGTATTTAAGTCTACGCCAACATAGTTAACGCAGCTTTCTACAGTTTCATCCAATTTCTTTTTCAACAACTTCTGATCAACATCGTGCTGGTATTGTCCCACCCCAATCGATTTGGGATCGATTTTCACCAGTTCCGCCAAGGGATCTTGCAAACGGCGACCGATGCTAATAGCACCGCGCACAGTAATATCTAAATCGGGAAACTCTTCTAATGCTACTTTACTGGCAGAATATATAGATGCACCCGACTCATTCACCATCACTTTCACTGGTTTACGGTCTATTGCTTGCAATACTTCCAAGACAAATTCATCTGTCTCACGCGAAGCTGTACCATTACCAATGGCAATTAACTCAATTTTGTACTTTTCAATTAAATTTTTGATAGTTTGCGCTGCTTTTTTGCGTTGTTCAGCCGCTTGATGGGGAAACACTGCTTGATATTCTAAGAATTTCCCTGTTTGATCGAGTACAGCAACTTTACACCCAGTTCTAAAGCCGGGATCAATTGCCAGAGTAGGTTTCATCCCCGCTGGTGCAGATAGCAGTAACTCTCGCAGATTAGTTTCAAATGTCTTGATTGACTCAATATCTGCATAGGTTTTCTTCTCAGAAATCACTTCTCCCGCCAGGGAAGTTTTCATCAGGCGGTTGAATGCGTCTTTCAGCATCGCCTGATAAAAATCTCGAACTGCACGCACTTTAGTTTTAATTTCTTGTGATTCTAGATACGAAAGTACGACATCTTCATCGAAGGCAATTTCAAAGTTTAATATTTTCTCAGTTTCACCTCGACACAACGCCAGCATATTGTGTGGTGCTATATTTTTTACTTTAATTTGATAGTTACGGTACATCTCAAATTTGGTTGTACCTTCGGGATGATCATCTTTGATGCGGGAGACGAATACGCCTTCTTCTAGAAGATAGTCGCGGATGTATGCGCGTAACTCAGCTTTTTCCGCCACTTCTTCCGCTAAGATATCAGCAGCACCTTTTAACGCCTCTTCTGTTGTTTTTACTCCCTGAGTTTCAGAAATATATTTTGCTGCTTCTTCTTGAAATGATGCCGTTATCGGATTTTTCACATTTAGCGACTTGATGAACTGTGCCAGTGGTTCGAGTCCTTTTTCTCTGGCGATAGTGGCGCGGGTGCGTCGCTTTGGACGATAGGGTAAATATAAATCCTCAAGCTCAGTTTTTTGTAAACAAGACGTGATTTTGGCTTTGAGTTCGTCTGTGAGTTTACCTTGTTCAGCGATCGCATTTAAAATCGCCTTTTTCCGTTCTTCTAGTTCTGTTAAATAGCTATATCTATCAGCGAGATCACGCAGTTGCACCTCGTTCATCTCGTCGGTGCGCTCTTTACGGTAACGTGCAATAAAAGGAATTGTCGCACCCTCCGCTAAAAGTTCCAGCGCGTTTTGCACCTGATAAGGTTTGAGGTCTAGTTCAGTTGCCAGTAGTTGAGGAATGTTCAGCATTGGATGTCTATTTTGAAAATGTTGCTCCTAGAGGTACTATCCTAGACTCTCTCAAGAGATGTAGCCTCAAGTTTCCAGCTAATTTCCGGATAATTGCACAATCATTCAGATAATAACTATGTTAATTCAAATGGAGGATGTATCTAAAACCTGCTTCAAGGTAACATAAGCAATTGTGCTAAAAACACTTACAACCCGCTTAATAAAACCTTCGGCCTTTAGTTCAGAGGTTAGTAAAGATGCCTTTGTTTTTCTTAATACCACTATGTACTGGTTTAGTAACTGGCTATCTATTCAAGAAAAGTAGTGATGAAATTTCATATCTAGCTGGTGTATTTGCAGCAATTAGCTTAATCTTGAGTCTGATTTTAGCGCCTTGGCAGATACAGTTGGGATTATTGATTCTTGTTCTTGTCACAACTAACAAACTCTTGCAGAAGAATAAGTACCAACAAACTGAACCCAGAGAAAGACAATCAAGAGCAACTGATTAAATGAGCAATCACTGCGTTTCTCATAGTAATGGGAACACAGTGAGCATCATCGTACTTCAGTAAAGAAAATTATGTGTGTAAAAACTAACTAAATAAAATTGGAGAGTTTAGCGATCGCCTCTTTATCAAATACTGAGCCAGGCAGAAATAACTACTAAGTTATAACCTGACAAAGAGACAAGTGGTTTTATTAGTATCATAGCCTCTTGTCTCCTAACTTCTCCCCTTCTTAATAGCCATTAATGTCGCTTTTTTGACCATTACTAATCATCCCAAGAACATTCATCCGGGAGATTTTCAGCTTATCTATAGCTCGGTCTAAAAGAGAGGAGTTTGTTTTATCAATCCTGACTACTAGCAAAATCCCATCAGTATGGGGAGCCAGCAAGCTTGCATCAGCTAGACCCAGTAAAGGGGGAGCGTCATAAATCACTAAGTCAAAGCTGTTTTGGAAATCTGTCATCAGTCGCTTCATCTTTTCAGAAGAAAGCAACTTTGTAGGATCAGGTGGTATGGGGCCAGCAGTGATTACAGACAACTGGCTCATAGAAGGTAGTTGCCGAATTACTTCCCCCGTTGGCAAGTTTGTAGAAATTAAATTACTCAATCCCCAAAGGTTATTTAACTCTGATAGAGTGTGAATCTTAGGTTGGCGTAAATCGGCATCCACAAGTAACACTTTTTGCCCCATTGCTGTAGCTACCTGAGCTAAATGGAAAGCGATCGTTGACTTACCGTCACCTGGCATAGCTGAACTAATAATAATAGAGCTAATAGGGCGATCGGAACTAAGCAGTTGAATATTTGTAGACAGTACTCTTAGAGCTTCTAAGAATTGAGACGAGTGGTTACTATAGTCTTGATCTGAGACAATAGCCAAGCCAGGAATGCTTTCGACCAGAGAATTTGGTAACCTGACTATAGGAAGTTTTGACGAGGGAGTCCGGTCTTGAATTGTTTGAACTTGCTTTTCAAATGGAATATTTCCTAACAAAGGCAGTTTTACCTTCTCCTTGAGGAGATTGGCGCTATGGTAGGTCTTGTCAAGCTTTTCCATCAGTAAAGCGACGCCAATCCCTAAGGCTATACTCGCAATTAATCCTGGTATTAAATAACGTTTAATATCGGAATCAGATATCGGCTCTTGCGGCTGAGTTGGTGCTTGAATTAACTGCCAACCCAGTTCTGTCTGAGATCTCTGAATTTGGAGGGTTTCACGGGTAGATAGAAAACGATTTAAGCTCTCAGTTGCTACCTGTAACTTCCGCTGTAGTTCTGTGTATTGACGTGATAAAATCGGCCATTGTTTGCGTTTTTCTTCAAGTTTCTGTTCTGCTTTGGCAAGCTCTTGACTTTGCGCTTCTAAAGTCTGAAGCTGAGTCGCTACTTCTGCAACTTTTACACCCTGAATCCGCTTTGCCTCTTGTTGTAGCAAAGGCAAAAGACTAGCCCGTTTCTCCTTCAATACTTGAATAGTTGGGTTATTATCTTGCAAACGAGTCGATTCTGTAGCAATCTGAACATCCAATTGGCGTAACTGACTAATTAACTGCTGATATAAAGGAGCATTATTTAGCAGCGCCAGTTTTCCATTGCTTTCTTGTAGGCTTGCTAAATTGGCGCGAGTTTGTGCCAATTGTTGATCAATTGATTGTCGTTGACCCAACAATGAAGAGACTTGAGTGGTAACTTGTTGTACTTGTTGTTCTGGGTCGGTAAAGTCGTACCTTTGCCGAAAAATTTGTAGTTCTTTTTGGAGCTGATCAACTCGATTCTGTATAAATGGCAGTTGTCTATCAACAAACTGAATTCCCTGACGTAATTTAGTCTGCCGTTTTTCTTGGCTGTAGTTTAAGTAATCGTGCGAAATGTGGGCGAGTACGAAGTAAGTCTGATTTGGATCGTTACTTCGGTACCGAACTTCTATAATCTTGGTTTCACCTACCTGAACCACCGTCAGAGAATTGAGTAGAGAAGCATAAGTGATATCCGGATACTTAGTTTGTAACTGCTTAATAATACCTCCCATCAGTTGAGGACTTTTGAGAACCTGAATTTGACTTTGATAATCTAGACCAGTCTGGCTTACGTTAGTAGTATCTTTAACAACATCTACTTTGGTATCATCATTTAGAGGTTCCACTAACATCTGAAAGCTACCTTCGTATTGTGGTTGCTTCTGGTTTAGCATCAAGTTAGCAACCACGGTTGCCATTACAGTAATAGATACCCCTGCAATGACTAGCGCTCGCCGTCGTACAAGACTCAGAAATTCTTGAAAATTCCAGCTGTCCCCTTGTCCTTCAGTCCAGGGAAAAGATTGGGCCTGAAGAAATTGAGGTGCGGAGTTACTACTGCGATCAGAACTTGAGGAGTGAGAAGAAGGATTCTCCATCATTATATTAATACTTGGTAATAAACTAGGTAAGATTTGTATAACAGCTTTATCAATCTAAGGCAGAGTAGCAAATAAAATAGGGTTTATTGTTAGTTGGAGGAGTGACTTGAACCTTAAAATCCCTATATAGCTTTATATACGGATAATTATAGGTCAATTTAGAGAATTGATACATAGCTGTTCTTAAGCCTGATAGAATCAAGTATCGACAAGCTTAAGTTAAAAGTTTAACAAGAATTTTAAAAGTTATCAGTGATCTGCTCCTATAGTTTCAGTATTACCTGCTGCAAACCACTTGTTCTATAAGCTATCTAGATATGCTCTACCTTCGGAAGATGTTCAGTTTTTCAGTTGATTGTAGATTCTAGCTTATAGTGTATATTTCAATAAGCTATAAGCCATTTAAGAAGCAAAATTATTTTATACCTTGTAGAACAGATAATCTTTATGCAAAATCTCAATAGATTTACTCTAGTTGAGTGAGGAACTATAATTTATATTAAGTTTTAAAATATACAATAAATTTAAAAAATTATTCTCTAAGCGAGATTAGCTTTAACTTCCACTTACAACTGTAAATAGGGCTAAAAACATGAGATAAAAATTACATCTATTTTTAGTAACCTTTAATTTAAAATAAGTACTAAGTATAAATCTACATAACTAATAAAAATCAAAGATTTTAGGAACCATACAGCAGTTTGCAAGTCAATAAAGTACACGATCTTAAGTTTAAAAGCTATATAAAAGCTTCTTTCAGTTATGGATACTGAACTACTCACACCTAAATTATACTTTAGCTAAACCTCAGTAAGTTCTATAGAAACGAAAGTTATAGCAACTACTGTTTATATGTATCTTAATTTACTACTAGTTTATTCCAGAACTATGTTTTATGTTGAACACCCTTTTAGGATGTAGATGTTAAATTTTTAGCTTTACGTAGCTTAGGATTTCAATAAAATGCTACCTTTTATTATAGTGAAACATAATATTTAAACATATTAAAGGATTGCTCGCCTAGACGAACTTAATACTTACAATTCAATAGAAGAAATATATAAAAGCTACTTATTATAATTAATAAATGTAATAAGTAATCATACATAAAAATTAATACAAAAGAGTAAATCTATTTTATGAAGATTTTGTTTAAGTATATTTTCAGTAAATAAATTTTTGATGAAGTATAGAAGTTAATTTGAAACATACTTTTCTCGTGGTATTCTAGTAAGTAATTCAGATGTAAGACCTTGACTTTGAACATCAGTACTCTAGTAAAAAATCATAGTATGATAAAAAAGCTAAAACACAAGTTATCCAGAATGAGGTGGAAACATCCCAAAGCACATACTAATTACTTAAACCCAGAATTCGCTAGACTAAGCCAGTGTTAAACAGCCTTTGCTACTGTTGAGAGATGGCTTTGGATAAAAAGTAAAGTTCCCTGTAAAACTGTTTAGTGTGTGTAGAATATGCGCCTACTAAGTGCATAGCTGCTCAGACTTCAATACCCCTAGTTGTGTTCCCCAATTCCGAAGAATCTCGTGTAAAAGCTGTAACCAATAGAAATTTCTATTAGTCAGCAGTGTTACTAGCGGAACTAGCAGATGTTTCTGTAACCCTGGTAAAACTCATATATTCAGTAGATTAATAAATGTCAGGTACAAATTAAAAATGTACGTATTAAAAATATTATTAATCCTGGCAAGACAATTTATTTATATACGAATTAATGGCTTGAGCAGTTCAGTGGTGTCTTTAACAAAATTTTTACATTTAGGATACAACTGATGAGACTCAATGAATGGATTAATCAAAAATTTTTGCAATCCATTTCTACTCGGTTAGACGTTGACGATGAGTATTCTCTAAAAGCTCAGCAATCCATCAAATTGTCTGTAATCACCCAGTTTTTTCCTCCAGACTTTGCTCCTACAGGGCAGTTGATTGAGGAACTAGTGAAGCAGTTAGGGCAGCAAGGAGTGGATATTGAGGTTTTTACGAGTCAACCAGGATATGCATTTCAGTCTCAGACTGCTCCAGCAGTTGAACGTGTTGGACAAATTCGAATTCAGCGATCGCGCACTGCCCAACTCTGGCCGGGACGGATTCGTGGCAAAGCCATCAATGGTGTTTTGTACACCTTACGTGCTGCACTACACATACTCAGAGCGTGGCAACGCCGAAATGTATTGTTGATAACTACGGCACCACCATTTTTGCCAGTCATTGGATATCTGGCTTATTTGTTGTTCCGACTTCCTTATGTCTGCATACTCTATGATCTCTATCCCGATATTGCGATCGCTCTGGGAGTAATCTCAAAAGATAGCTGGGTAGCACGTTTGTGGCGTGGCATCAATAGACAGATTTGGCTAAATGCTAAAGGGATTGTAGTTCTCAGTCCAGCAATGAAGCAGGAGATTACAGCCTATTGTCCACAGATAGCGGACAAGATTACTGTAATTCACAGTTGGGCAAATCCTGAATTGATTGTACCAATTGCCAAACAAGAAAATTGGTTTGCTAGAAAGCATGACTTAGTGAAAAAATTTACCGTACTTTACTCCGGTAATATGGGCCGCTGTCATGATATGTCTACTATCTTGGAAGCTGCCAAGGAACTGCAAGATGAGCCAATTCAGTTTGTGTGCATTGGCGGTGGAGCTAAACGGGATGATTTGATTGAAGAAGTCAACCAATTAGGGCTGAGAAATTTTACATTCTTACCATATCAAGACAAGCAGGTGCTGCCCTATTCTCTAACAGCTTGCGATTTGTCACTAGTTAGTGTAGATGCATCAACCGAGAGCTTGGTTGTACCTAGCAAACTTTACTCAGCTTTAGCATCAGGACGGCCGATAGCAGTAATTTGTTCAGAGTATTCGTACTTGAGACAACTAATCGCAGAAGCTAGCTGTGGCGGCACATTTGACAATGGTGACTCTCATGCCCTAGCTCAATTTATCCGGTTGCTTAGTCGGGATCAACAACTGGGTGAAAGGATGGGCAATGCAGGTCGTCAATATTTGCGATCGCACTTTACGCCTAAAATTATCTCTCAACAATACCTAGAAGTTTTGCAGCAGGCGGTATTGACTGATAGTGTAGTAAATGTTCCACAAAGCTCTCCAAAATAAGCTTTTGGTGGATTTCGCTTTGATAGTGTTAAGAAAAGATTAGTGGTGGATTCCAACAGTCCTAGTCTTTGGTACTAAACTCTGTTGAAAATAAACTCGATTAGAGTCAAAATCACCATTTATCTTTTCAAAACATATCAGTTGTCCCTTAGAGCATAAGGATTGACAACGACGTGCTTGTATCCGCCATAAGAACAAGCGCTATATCATCAATAATTAAGTATTCGTTACCATCAATGGTAGTTTTAATTACTTGTTTTGATTTTGGTATAGCTTCTTCAATACTGAAATACAATAGCAATAGCAAAAAGTTAGACTGACGACTTATTTTTGAGATATGAGTCTTCTTATTGCATTGCTTAAAACTAGGACAGCTAGATATAAATAAAAGTTTGTTTAAACTTTCATGTTTATTTAAATTAAAAAAGCTTAAATAGTTCAAAGACTGTTACTATAATCTAAAATGGATTCACAACAGAAAATAATAGTTAAGTTAAAAAATAGTTAAGTTAAAAAATTTTCTATCTAAATTATTGATTGCTAAAAATGTCAAAGATTTTAGTAATACTTAAACAAGAAGTAAATTTTTATTTTTAAAATTTTGCTAATCATCTTAACTCTAACTGAATAGTATTAAATTGTTAATTTAGGTAGGAGATGGGCTTCGATGGTCTTTATGATCTCAGTCCCTCCAAACGTAGCCTTCCTTATTTTTGGTTTTTATTTACTGACATGGGAGGTCGAATTGCAGAGAAGGTGTGATCGAAATCGGAAACGTTCAAAACGACGGGCTATCTACTGTCCAATTCATGGCTGCTATATCGATAGCGTAAGTCAGAAATATCAAATATTTGCCGATCAACCAGGCCAGTTGCAGCAACGCGGAATGAGTCGGCGAAATGCATTAATGTTGGTAGCAACCAAGACTACAGTTTCTATTAAAGGAGAGTGGCTAGAAGCTTTCTGGTGTGAAGAATGTCAACAAAAGAAATGGTATCACGTTTGTAAATCTGACGAACGCACCTATGAACTATCGTTAGCACCACAAGAGCTTTGGCAGCAAGTAACAGGAGTAATTGATCCTCAAGGTAACCCTTCTGTTGGAGAATTTACTCGCAGGCACTCAAGGCTAGTTGGCTATCATGGCATGAAAGATTTCCAGTTTGTAGTTTAAGTGTTAAAGACAATAGTCTTAAATCGCCTTTAATTAATACTATGAGTAGTCAAGGTATGACGTCTAAGCAGGAGTTAGTAATTGAAGCTGGGCGTGCTGAACGCCAGTATTGGCAAGACCTATGGCGCTACCGGGAGTTATTTTATTTTCTGGCTTGGCGTGACATTTTGGTGCGTTACAAGCAAACGGCAATTGGCATAACTTGGGCGTTAATTCGACCATTTTTGACGATGGTAGTATTTACTCTAGTGTTTGGAAAGTTAGCAAAATTACCTTCCGAAGGTGCACCTTATCCAATTCTAGTGTTTGCAGCCATGCTACCCTGGCAATTCTTCTCTAATGCCTTGGGTGAGTGTAGTAATAGTCTAATTAGTAATTCTAATCTTATATCCAAAGTCTATTTTCCTCGTCTGATTGTGCCAATCAGCGCTGTAATTGTCAGCTTTGTAGATTTTATGATTTCTGGCATAATTCTGTTGGGCTTGATGGCTTGGTATAATTTTGTTCCTGATTGGCGAATACTAACACTACCCTTATTTATTGGCGTTGCTTTTGCTGCTTCTATGGGAGTGGGGTTGTGGTTAGCAGCATTAAATGTAGAATACCGAGACTTTCGCTACATTGTGCCATTTATTATGCAGTTTGGGTTATACATATCACCAGTAGGGTTTAGTAGCAGTATTGTGCCAGAGCAGTGGCGTTTACTTTATTCTTTGAATCCAATGGTGGGAGTAATTGATGGTTTTCGCTGGGCTATTTTAGGCGGAGATTCAAAAATTTACTGGCCGGGATTCACACTATCTTTAGCATTAGTTGTTCTTTTGCTAGTCAGTGGTATCTGGTACTTTCGCAAAATGGAACGAACTTTTGCTGATGTAATTTAGGCTGGATTTGAACAGATGTCTAATAATGTAATTCGAGTAGATAATCTCTGTAAAAAATATATCATTTCTCACCAGCAGGAGGATACTGGCGGACGTTATCGCTACAAGGCTTTGCGAGATGTAATTGCTCAGGGAACCAAGTCTTTAGGAAAGAAATTCCTCCAGCCAACTGGTAAAAAAATGCCTAATCCATCTCGTGAAGAATTCTGGGCATTGAATGATGTTTCTTTTGAGATTCAGCAAGGTGAAGCTATTGGTATTATTGGGCGCAACGGTGCAGGGAAATCGACTTTATTAAAAATTTTGAGTCGAATTACTGAACCGACAAAAGGACAAATCGTTATCCAAGGTCGGGTGGCAAGCCTATTAGAAGTGGGTACAGGATTTCACCCGGAATTAACTGGGAGAGAGAATATCTACCTCAACGGTTCTATTCTGGGAATGAGTAGAATTGAAATTAAGAAAAAGTTTGATGAAATTGTTGACTTTGCCGAAGTCGAGAAATTTTTAGATACGCCTGTCAAACGTTACTCTTCTGGAATGTATGTGCGCCTTGCTTTTGCCGTAGCAGCCCACTTAGAGCCAGAAATTTTGATTGTGGATGAAGTTTTGGCAGTAGGCGATTCGACTTTTCAAAAGAAGTGCTTGGGGAAAATGGGTGATGTGGCTACCAAAGAAGGACGAACAGTCTTGTTTGTGAGCCATAGTATGCAGGCGATCGCCCAGCTGACCAAGCGTTGTATACTGCTGTCTAAAGGTAATGTTCAGTTTGATGGTAATACCAGCAAAGCAGTACAACTATACAGTGCTGGACAAAAAGCCTCTAACGAAGAGCCTGCCTACTATCAAGCTCCTTTGACCAAAACTGGTAACCATGTAGCTTGGGCACGAGTACATACTTCTGAGGGAGAAGGGATTCACTCTTGGGGACAGCCTATTACTTTTGAGTTTGCTCTACACGTTACTAAACCCCATGAAAGTCTTTGGTTCTCTTTCCAAATAATAAGCGCCTTACAGCAACCTATTTCTATTTTCTGGTTCTACGAACCAGAAGCACCATTTCGCAGAGAAGCGGGGACATTTATTCTGCGATGTGAAATCCCAAAACTCAGGCTGTACATGGGTTCATACACTTTAACAACATGGTTTTCTGAGCGTCGTAGTGAAACACTGCTAGAAAACCTTCGAGATATTTGTTCTTTTGACGTCACCATGCACAAAATTGAGCGTCCAGAGTATCAATGGGAATCTGATGAGTGTACTTATTTAGAAGATGCAGTTTGGCAATCTGTTGAAAAGTATTAATTTCAATTTTAGTTAAATAGGCAGATAAATAATGGCAATCAATGATGACGTTAAATTGGGCAGCAACGTGAAGATTTTCCATCCCACTCTCGTGAACCTCTACGGTTGCATGATTGGTGATGACACAAAAATTGGTACCTTTGTGGAAATCCAGAAAGATGTTACGGTAGGAAATCGGTGCAAAATTTCATCACATAGCTTTCTCTGTGAGGGAGTCATTATCGAAGATGAAGTGTTTATTGGTCATGGAGTTATGTTTACTAATGACCTTTATCCACGTGCAACAAACGAAGATGGCAGTTTGAAAACTGATGATGACTGGTATACAGTCAAGACTTTAGTCAAGCGCTCTGCATCGATTGGTAGTAACGCTACTATCTTGCCAGGGGTAACGATTGGGGAAAAAGCCATAGTTGGCGCTGGGGCTGTAGTGACTCGTGATGTTCCTGACAATGCAATTGTAGTAGGAGTGCCAGCTAGAGAGGTTGGTGATGTACGCGATCGCAGCCAAAATTTAGAAATGACCGCTAGCAGTTTAAGCTAATTTACAGTATTGTTTCTGATTCAACGATAGATGTCTGAAAGATAATTATTTCAGCATTCAAAAATTTCTAATTTAATTAACTTCAAAATTTAAATTTTTATTTATGAAAATATAGACTTATGTAATTTTTTCCTAGTTTTCTGTATAAATATCCTCTTCAATTCCCTTGATTTTAGGAAAGATTATTCAGTGAATTGAATTTATGTTGCGATCATCAAAAGAATTGCTATTTGAATTGGTAATTTTTTTGTTGTAATCAATTGCACACAAACATAAGCGGTGTCTATTAAGGACAGTGCCTAGTCTTACAAATTTAATGAAAATAGATTTTGATTAGTTAGAAACAATGGTAAATATTAATATCGGTGTCATTGGCTATGGTTATTGGGGCCCTAACCTAGTAAGGAATTTTGCTGAAATTCCAGGCGCACAAGTTACTAAGGTCAGCGATTTTAAACCAGAACTCCTAGCGAAGGTGCAGGCTCGTTATCCCAGCATCCAAGTAACGACAGATTGTCAAGACATATTTACAGATCCTAAAATTAACGCTGTTGTCATAGCCACACCAGTTTCCACTCACTTCGATTTGGCTCTAGCAGCATTACAGGCTGGCAAGCACGTACTAGTAGAAAAACCAATGACAGCCTCATCTGAGCAGGCAAGGCGACTGATTGAAGAGGCAGAAAAACGCAAGCTAGTACTAATGGTGGATCACACCTTTGTCTATACAGGCGCTGTACGCAAGATGCATGATTTGATTGCCACCAATCAGTTAGGAGATATTTACTACTACGATTCTGTGCGCGTCAACCTGGGGCTTTTTCAGCATGATGTTAATGTCATCTGGGACTTAGCAGTTCATGACCTCTCAATCATGAATTATGTATTACCATCCCAGCCTTATGCTGTATCTGCGACAGGAATCAGCCATGTTCCGGGAGAACCAGAAAATATTGCATACTTGACATGCTTCTTTGAAAGCAACTTGATTGCTCACTTCCATGTTAACTGGCTAGCACCTGTAAAAGTTCGTCGCACTCTGATTGGTGGTAGTCAACGCATGATTGTCTATGACGACTTGGAACCCAGCGAAAAAGTCAAGATTTACGACAAGGGAATTACCGTAAATGGTAATTCTGAAAGTCTGTACCAGATGCTGATTGGTTATCGCACTGGGGATATGTGGTCTCCGAAGTTGGATATGACAGAAGCACTGCGGACAGAAGGATTGCACTTCATTGATTGTATTAACCAAGGCAATCGTCCCATTACCGATGGGGAAGCAGGACTACAGACAGTAAAGATTTTGGAAGCTGCTACCCAATCTATAAAGCAGCGTGGTCAATTAGTTGAACTGAATTTAGCAGAGGTAGCAGTATGATTCCATTTTTAGACCTGAAAACTCAGTATCTTAGTATCAAGGATGAAATTGATACCGCGGTTTTAAAAGTACTAGAAAGTACACAATTTGTTTTGGGGAATGAAGTTACTGCTCTAGAACAAGAGTTTGCCAATTACTGTAGCGCTGAACATGGTATTGCTGTCAATACAGGTACAAGTGCCCTTCACCTGGCGTTATTAGCAGCTGGCATTGGTGCTGGTGACGAAGTGATCACCATACCTTTTACTTTTGTTGCTACCGTGGCGGCGATTTGTTACACCGGAGCTACACCAGTTTTTGTAGACATTGACCCTGTTTCCTACACAATCGATGTCACCCAAATCGAAAAAGCCATAACTGAGCGCACAAAAGCAATTTTGCCCGTGCATTTGTATGGTCAACCAGCGGACATGGGGCCAATTATGGAGATTGCCCGCCGTCATGGTTTGACTGTTATAGAAGATGCTGCACAAGCTCACGGGGCTGAATACAAGGGACAGCGGATAGGTAGCATCGGAGACATTGGTTGTTTCAGTTTTTACCCCGGAAAGAACTTAGGGGCTTATGGTGAAGGAGGCATGATAGTCACCAATAATCCCGAATATGCCCATACTATGCAGATGTTGCGTGACTGGGGTCAAGAACGTAAATATCACCATGTGATCAAAGGCTATAACTACCGCATGGATGGTATCCAAGGAGCCATCTTACGAGTGAAACTGCGCTATTTAGAGAAATGGACTGAGGCACGGCGGACAAATGCAGCACAGTACGATGCTTTACTAAAAAATGTCAGTTTGACCATACCTACAGTTATGCCCTATAGTCGCCACGTTTACCATGTTTACGCCGTGCGATCGCCCCAAAGAGATGAACTACAGCAAAAGTTAAATGACCAGGGCATCCAAACAGGTATTCATTACCCCATTCCTGTACATTTGCAACCAGCTTATTCAGACTTAGGCTATAAAATAGGTGATTTTCCGCATTCAGAACTAGCAGCTAAGGAGGTATTTTCACTACCTATGTATGCTGAACTAACACCACCACAAATTAATATTGTGGCTGAAAGTCTTCAAGGCATTCTTCAGGGAGTCACTGTTTAATGTACGATACCCGTCCTGGTTTAAACTCCCAACGCCTCGTTAGTCTAATGCAGCAAGCAGTTAAACGCTGCGAACTGCAACTAGATAACTTGATCATACTTACAGAAGCAGCGACTGGAGCTTATGCAGTCACACCTATAATAGCAGCGATCGCCGGAGCAAAAAAGGTGTTTGCGATCGCTCGCAGTAGCCGTTATGGCACTCTAGAAGAAGTGAAAGCTCAGACACTGGAATTAGCTAAACTAGCAGGCGTGAGCGATCAGATTCAATTTATCACCGAGAAAACTAAAGATATTGTCGCCCAAGCTGACATTATCACTAACAGCGGACACGTCCGTCCTATTAATGCAGAAATGATTGCCTGGATGAAACCCACAGCAATCATTGGCTTAATGTATGAAGCGTGGGAGTTTAGACCAGAAGATGTGGATCTCACAAGCTGTCATCAATGGGGTATCCAAGTGGCAGGTGTGAATGAACGCCACCCTAGTGTGGATGTCTTCTCATTTTTGGGAATCATGGCAGTCAAGCTCCTGTTAGATGCAGGAGTTGCTGTTTACACAAGTAATATTTTATTGTTATGTGATAACCCTTTTAGTTCATTCATTGAACGTGGTTTAGTAAATGTTGGTGCTAATGTAGACACTGTTGATAGTATCGCAGCAACGCCCATAGACAAAACATATGATGCAATCTTGGTGGCTCTGCAACCACGCCCAGACCCAGTCTTATCTGTTAAAGATGCCGCTATAATTGCCAAGTATTGGCCAGGAGCACTTGTAGCTCAGTACTGGGGAGACATAGAACGTTCTGCTTTTTCTGCTAATAATATACCAGTATGCCCAGAAGTAGAGCCAAAACCAGGACACATGGCTATTCTCCCCTCAGCGGTAGGCCCAGAACCAATTATCCGACTGCAAACAGGTGGGCTGAAAGCAGCAGAAGCTATCTGGCGACAATCTTTACAGCCAAATAACTCAGCTATGGAATTTGTGCAACTGCTGTGAATGTAGGTGGTGAATGGTTAATGTACTTCTAATCGGGATTGGTACAACTACCTTAAGTGCGCTGAAATCTTTAGTCTCAAAGTGCAACGTCCAAGGGGTAGTGAGAAATGTAGACATTGAATCTAATGATCCTGTTGTCAGTCTCGCCCAACAAGCAGGTGTTCCTATATTTACAGATACTTCTCAGCAACAAATTAGATCGCTACTATTAAAGTTTCAGCCAGACTGCGTAGTAGTTTCTTCTTATAACCAAATACTGCCACTAAATCTGATTGAACTGTCTACATTTATTAATGTCCATTATTCCCCTTTGCCCCATTATCGCGGTCGTGCCAACGTTAATTGGGCAATTATTAATGATGAAACTTCTGCCGCGATCACTTTTCATAAAATATCGCCTGGTTTAGATGAAGGAAACATTCTATTTCAGCAGCTAATTACGATTGGTTTTGATGATACTGTAGCTACCATATACGACAAATTAAATGAAATTCAGGAGCAACTTTTAGGAGATACAGTTGTCAAAGCTTTTCATGGTTATGAAGGCGTACCACAAAATAATGCTGAAGCTAGTTATTGTTGTACTCGCCTTCCCGAAGACGGTGAAATTAATTGGTCAATTTCTACTAGAAGTATAGACTGCTTTATTCGGGCATTAGTCTCACCTTTTCCCGGTTCATACACCTACTTCCAAGGGAAAAAGTTGTTGGTGTGGCGAGCTAAACCTGTAGATAACCCTCCCACCTATGTAGGGCGCATAGCTGGACGGGTTATCGGCAGATCAAAAACAGAGGGTTTTGTTGATGTCCTGACAGGTGACGGTGTACTCAGAATTTTTGAAGTTCAGTTTGAAGGTGAAGAAAAGACAGCAGCAGCAAATATTATTAAGTCTGTCAAAAGCACATTGGGTTTACGTATATCTGATTTACTAAATCGTATTCAAAATCTGGAAACACAAATTATCAAACTACAAGAAAATGAAAAATAGTCGAGTATTAATTACAGGCGGTGCAGGTTTAGTTGGCTCTCATATTGCCGATTTATTGGTCAAAGAAGAGGTTTCCGAGATTGTTGTCTTGGATAACTTCACACGCGGACAATTAACAAACCTTGCTTGGGCAAAAGAACATGGCCCTTTAGTAATTGTGGAAGGCGATATCCGAGATCAAAAACTCCTTACAGAAGTCATGCAAGGTGTGGATATAGTCTTTCATCAGGCTGCAATCCGTATTACCCAATGTGCTGAAGAACCGCGTTTGGCATTAGAAGTTCTGGCTGATGGAACTTTTAATGTGTTGGAAGCAGCTGTGAAAGCTGGGGTCAAAAAGGTAGTTGCTGCTTCCTCAGCCTCAATATATGGCATGGCGGAGGAGTTTCCCACAACTGAATCTCACCACCCTTATAACCCATCTTCCGCACTTCAAAGCGTACTACAAATAATACAAAAATAGTTACCAAAAATATTCATATTATTAAGTATTAATGCTGAGAAGAATTGTTGGTTGGACGATACCTATAGCGATTGCTATATTTGGTCATCTTAGTAAGTTACAAAGTGAAGTACAGAAAGTGGGATGATAAGTATTTTTGCTGCGAAACAAATAGGGATGCTCAAAAAAAGTGAGAGAATTAGGAATCAAACTTTCATAAATAAAATCTCACCCGAAAAATGGATTATCAAAAAAAAGAAATTGAGATTAAAAACTTAGATCACTTAGGAATAGTAGCTGGGCTAATTGATGAAATAGGAATAGTTGAAATAATCAACTCCAAATTAGGAATAGATGTTCGGGAAAAAATTTCATCAGGAATATTAGTAAAAGCTATTTTGCTCAACGGATTAGGATTTGTCTCAAGACCTTTATATTTATTTAGCCAATTTTTTGATGATAAAGGAATAGAAATATTATTGGGAAAAGATATAAAGAATGATTATATAAATGATGATAAAATTGGAAGAGTCATGGATAAACTATATAAATATGGATTGAATAACCTGTTTATAGAAATTGGATTATCAATAATTAAAAAATTCAAAATAGATACAAAATACTCACATCTGGATGCGACATCATTTCATCTACATGGAAAATATAATAGTGAAGATAATCAGGAAAAAGAATCAGAAATAATTAGAGAAAGACCAATAATTATAACCAAAGGATATTCTCGCGATCATAGACCAGATTTGAAACAATGTGTTTTAGATTTAATAATGAGTAGTGATGGAGACATCCCATTATTAATGAGAGCGGGAGATGGTAATGAAGCGGATAAAGCCGTATTTGGGAAAATCTTAGCAGAATTTAAAAAGCAAATAGTTTTTGACAGTATTATGGTCTGCGACAGCGCATTATATAGCCAAGAAAATCTCAAATTAATTGAACATTTAAAATGGATAAGTAGAGTACCAATGACAATTAAAAAAGCACAAGAGTTAGTTCAGTCTGTAGAGATAGAAGAGATAAATCTAGAAGAAATAGAGAGAAGAACAGCCCTAAATTTAGACGGGTATAAGTGGAAATCAGAAATAGTAATTTATGGTAGTATTAAACAAACTTGGCTAATAGTAGAAAGCCAAAAAAGAAAAGATAGTGATTTAGACAAGCTAGATAAAAAGCTAAAGAAAGAAAAAGCTCAAGTTGAAAAGCTGCTTAAAGAATTAAAAAAAGAAAATTTTGAGACTCCGGAGCAAGCCCGATATAAACTAAAAGTCATCAACAAAAAATTGAGATTATTTGAAATTAAAGAAGTTAAACTTATCGAGAGTAAAACAAAAGATAATAAGACTATTTACAAAATGTCAGGACTGGGCAATGAAAAACCAGAAGAAATAGAAATACAAAGAAAATCAGCCGGAAGATTTATTTTGGCTACTAATTTAGTTGATGATGAAAAATTAGAACCATCAGAAATTATTAGAAATTATAAAAATCAACAGTCCTGTGAGAGAGGATTTAGATTTTTGAAAGACCCTCTATTTTTTGCTGATAGTTTTTTTGTTGAAAACCCTGAGAGAATAGAGACGATGTTATTTTTAATGTCTCTGTGCTTGTTAGTTTACAATCTCGGTCAGAGGGAACTGAGGAATAGCTTAAAAAGAATTAAAATCGGAATCAAAAATCAATTAGGAAAGTTAACCTTATCTCCTACGTTAAGATGGGTATTTCAATGTTTCCAGGGAATTCATCTTTTGATTTTAAATGGGGTTAATCAAATTATTAATTTAACGTCAGAACGCCATTTTATTTTAAATTGTCTGCCATCGTCTTGCAAAAAATATTATCTGCTTTCTTAATCTAAACAACGTTTGGAGAGTGAAGAACAATTTATTAATATCCGGAGGAACAGTAATTGTACCTCAAATTTTTATTGCTTACATAACCTACTTTTATAGGTCAAATATTTTATGTTGGATTATTTCTCTTCATGCCGCAGATTCGTTTAGTACTATGAGTCTTAATTAGCCGGATTTTTTGCTTTTATCTTGACTGTAATCTCTTTGCACTTCAATTTGAAGTGCGGAATGTAGGTTATAACAATCGCACTATCTACGGTGCAGCTAAGGTCTTTAATGAAGGCTTATTACGCAGTTTCTACGATATGTATGGGCTAAACTATGTAGCATTGCGCTATTTCAACGTCTACGGGCCGCGTATGGATATTTACGGTGTCTACACTGAGGTCTTAATTCGTTGGATGGAGCGTATTGTTGCAGGTCAAGCGCCACTAATTTTCGGTGATGGCAAGCAGACAATGGATTTTGTGTATATTGAGGACATTGCTAGAGCCAATATATTGGCTGCTAAAGCCGATGTTACTGATGAGGTGTTTAATATTGCCAGTAGCGTGGAAAGCAGCTTAAATGACCTTGCTTATAGTTTAGCCAAAGTGATGGGATCAGATTTGCAACCAGAATATGGCCCAGAGCGCAAAGTTAACCCCGTAGCACGTAGACTGGCAGATGTCAGCAAAGCTAAAAAACTACTGGGTTTTGAGACACAGGTATCTTTAGAAGAAGGATTGCGTCAGTTGGTGAATTGGTGGCGCGAACAGAAATTGGCAAAGGAAGCAAGCAATGTCTGAGAAAATGCAGTATATTCCGATTGCAAAACCCTGGATGGGTGAACCCGAAGCTGAAGCAGCCAAGCGTGCTATTATGTCAGGCTGGGTGACTCAAGGGCCAGAAGTCGCTGCCTTTGAGCAGGAATTTGCCGCTTACGTAGGGTCAAAGTATGCTTGCGCTGTCTCAAATTGCACCACAGCATTGCACCTAGCGCTGTTAGCTGTAGGTGTACAGCCTGGGGATGAGGTAATTACCGTCAGCCACTCTTATGTTGCTACCGCTAACAGCATCCGTTACTGTGGGGCAACACCTGTGTTTGTGGACATTGAACCGCAAAGCTATAATATTAACCCCGTATTAATTGCAGATGCGATTAGTGAACGCACCCGCGCCATTCTCTTAGTTCACCAAATGGGGATGCCCTGCGACCTGAAGGCTATATTAGATGTTGCCCATCAGTATAATCTACCAGTGATTGAAGATGCAGCCTGTGCGATCGGCAGTGAAATTCTCTGGCATGGGCAATGGGAAAAAATCGGCAAGCCACATGGAGATATCGCTTGTTTTTCCTTTCACCCACGCAAAGTAGTTAGCACAGGCGATGGTGGGATGTTGACTACAAATAATCCCGAATGGGACAAACAGTTTCGCCTTTGGCGACAACATGGGATGAGCGTACCTGACACTGTGCGCCACGGAGCCAAACAAGTCATCTTTGAATCTTACCCAATGTTGGGCTACAACTACCGGATGACCGACATTCAAGCAGCAGTAGGACGGGAACAGCTCAAACGCCTACCAGAGATTGTAGAACGTCGCCGTTACTTAGCCCAAAGATATGATGAACAGTTGGCAGATGTGCCGGGATTGAAATTACCCATAGAACCAGCATGGGCAAAAAGTAACTGGCAAAGTTACTGTGTACGCTTACCAGAAAAGTGCGACCAAGTGCAAGTAATGCAGGTGATGTTGGATGCTGGGATTGCTACGCGACGCGGTATTATGTGCGCTCACCGCGAACCAGCATATCAGATTGAAGCTTGGTCGTGTAGCACTAATCGGGGAGCTTGTAACTGTGAACTAGGAAAATGTGATCGCTTAACTGAAAGTGAACAAGCACAGGATCGGGCCATTATTTTGCCCCTGTTCCATCAAATGACCGAGCAGGAACAGGAACGGGCGATCGGGGTTTTGAAAAGGGCAATCTAGCAAAATTGTTGCTATTGGTAGAAAATGGCGATCGCCTGACACGCGATAAATTTGAACGCCGTTACCATGTCATGCCTAAACACAAAAGCGATCGCAGCGCTGCTTCTAGCTTAGTAAAGTGTTCCAAGATTTGAGTAGCGCGATCGCCTTTCTTTGTGTAGGCGATCGTTTTTTCTAGTTGATAGAGATGAAGTTCTCAGAATATATACTGATGCTTTATAGAGTTAGCAAAAATTAGCGGGAGTTCGCAACAAAAAAATTGTATGGAGAAAATAGCGAACGATACACTTAGTGTTTGGCACGAAGAAGGTAGTCGCCAAATTCCCAAAAACTTTAAGGTGTTCCGCAGTTTAGTGGCACAAGCAAAAGACTGTTTGGAGCAAGGTAACTATAACATGGCAGCTATTTATGGAGATATAGCAGTTGAATATGCATCGCTCAGTCAACATTGTGGTCTTTTTGTTAGTCCAGAACTCGAAAATCTTCTCCTTACAATTGGCAGAAAAACTTTACAAAACAGTCGTCATTGCAATGAAAATAGCTCATTGCATGGAATGCCAAAAAATATACTGCATGTTGTTTATGGGGTATGGAATACTGGTGGGCATTCCAGACTACTTTGGCGTTGGATTCAGCAGGATGCCGAGCGTTCACACTCAATAGTATTGACTCAGATGACAGTAGCTGATGCGCCTAAAGTCTTAAAAGATGCCGTATTTAAAAGCCACGGCAAAATATATGCTTTAAATGAAACTATTGGGAATTTTATCTCTCGTGCCAAACGATTACGCGAAATTGCCACATCAGCTGATATGGTTGTATTGCATACACTGCAGGATGGTAGTGTACCTATCATTGCATTTGCACATAGAGAGCTATCTCCGCCGATTATTTATGTGAATCACGCTGACGAGCGTTTTTGGACGGGAGTATGTATCAGTGATGTTGTTGCTAATTTGCGTGGTTCTGGTATGCGTCTATCTCAACAGCGTAGAGGCATTGAATCAATGCGTAACATGGTTCTTCCTACCATTGTGGAGCCTGTTCGCCGGATGCTTTCCCGCTTAGAGGCAAAGCGACAGCTTGGTATTGACGAAAACAGCGTGCTGCTTCTATCTATTGCTAGAGCTGTAAAGTACAAAACATTAGATGGTACTAGCTTTGCAGATATACATCTGCCATTATTGAAAAAATATAAGCGAGCTATCCTGATTGTTATTGGTCCAGGCAATCGCGAAGATTGGTCAGAAGCGATTCAGCAAACTCAGGGAAGAATACGAGTTCTTGAAGAAACTCCGGATACAGCTGTGTTTTACCAGGCGGCCGACATATATGTTGACTCATATCCTTTCATATCAATTACATCACTGCTAGAAGCTGGAAGCTATGGCGTACCTTTGGTGGCTCGCTACCAATACTCCTCAGATGCCTGCGAAATCCTTGGTGCTGATATGCCTGGTTTGACAGGCAATTTGATTCGTGTACAGGATCTTGAAGAGTACACGGTGGTTTTATCACATTTGGTCGAAGATGAGGAGTTCAGGCTATCCCTTGGGGAAGCGACCAGAAGAAAGATCGAGGAGACACATACAGCAAGTAATTGGCAGCAGTCTTTAGAAGAAGTATATCTCCGTGCTACCACTTTGCCTCGGATAACTGTAACATCGGCTCCACAGGATGAAATATTTATTGGCGAACCCGATGTCTTTTTACAGAAAGTTTGTCCTTTCAATAATCTTGACCTTGAGCAGCTCATTTTTGACCGCGTGGGAGTAATGCCATTCGATAAAAGGTTTTCCTGCTGGCTTAGACAAATAAAAATGGGTAACTTTGAGCGGATGAGTCTGACTAGCTTATTGGTACCCGAATGGCTCTATAGGCGTTTACAAAAATTCTATAGGCGCTTACGTTATGGTTTGTAATGGAGATGACAAAAATATGAGCGAACATAATTCTTTTCGTGCAGTTATTCCACCTATCCCAGATGGAACACCTCGCCCGCTCTGGTCTGTAATGATTCCTACCTACAATTGTGCCAACTATCTGCGAGAGACCCTGGCAAGCGTCTTGGCGCAAGATCCGGGACCAGATATCATGCAGATCGAAGTAGTGGACGATCACTCCACAAAAGATGATCCCGAAGCAGTGGTTCGGGAACTAGGAGGTGATCGTGTTGGATTCTATCGCCAACCAGAGAATGTAGGTCACACAAAAAATTTTGACACTTGTTTGAAACGCGCACGAGGAAAGTTGATTCATCAGTTACATGGGGATGATTGTGTGCGTGATGGCTTTTATCGTAAGTTGCAGCTGGCCTTTGAAGAAAACCCTAACATTGGAGCGGCTTTCTGCCGCAATCTCACTATGGATGAACACGGGCACTGGATGGGAATTTCTACTTTAGAACAATCAGAAAGTGGTGTTTTAAGCAATTGGTTAGAGCGAATTGCTGAATATCAGCGTATTCAAACACCTTCAATTGTGGTGCAGCGCAACGTATATGAAAGGCTAGGAGGTTTTGATTACCGCTTGTCCTGGAGTGAAGATTGGGAAATGTGGGTTCGTATTGCTGCTCACTATTCAGTATGGTATGAAGTTGAACCGCTAGCAGTATATCGCATACACTCCAATTCCAACACAGGTCGTTATCACCGTAGCGGTGAGAATACTAAAGATATAATTAGAGCTATTGGTATAATTAAGCATTATTTACCGAGTGATCGTGTTAATCAAGTTACCCAAAAATCATTACATGGATATGCTTTTCTGGCTCTTGGTTTTGCAAGCCAATTAGTTAATAAAGGTGATACCTATGCTGCTATAAACCAAATTCGAGAAGCTTTTATTGGTAGTTTCTCATTGAAGATGCTTTTTTATGCCTCGTGGATATGTATTAAATTTATTTACCTCACAATAGTAAACAAAATACGCAATATCCAAGAAAAAATACATTTAGTAAATCAAACAAATTAAATACATTAAATCTATGGAATTAACAGTAATTATTCCTATCTATAATCGTGCCAGAATGCTGGCTCAAGCATTAGAATCTCTACGATGGCAAACTTACAAAGATTTTGTTGTGATTGTTTGCGATGATGCCTCAACAGAGAATCTCAAAGAGGTAGTAGACAAATTTACAGATTTAAAGATTGAATACTACCATTATGAAAATAACGTAGGGCAGTATAGAAACTTTATGCGAGGTCTAAAACTTTGTCAAACAACATTTATAAAATACTTAGATAGTGATGACTTACTTTTTCCAGAAGCTTTAGAGAAGCAAATTAAAACTCTTCAAGAAGAACCTAGTGCAGCACTTTGTTTGGGAGGAATATTGGAGTTTGAGGAAATTCCAGAGCAGAATCAAGTCAATTTATTTGATTATTGTGAACCTTATGTTCCTAAATTAAGAACTAAGAGGCAATGGGCAAGACTGGAAGACTACAGGTGTTTTAATCCTAGTGCTTGTATGTATCGTACAGAATTGTTGAGTGGGATTGGAGGCTTCAACACTATTGTTATAGGAGATTGGGATATATTTGTTTCACTCTCCTCAAAATACCCTGTAACTGCTGTAAATGAACCTATTTTTGCTTACCGCTTCCATGCAGATCAAATAACTAAAACAGATAATTGGGCTTCAGGTAACACCGTAGCTAGAGATGTCTTGTGGCTGACATCAAATGCTAATCCTTATCAGGAAAGGTTAGGTATTCCATTATCTCAACAGTTTTTCTTGCGCCTGGAACAATGCTGGTCAACTTTGCGGACTGCTCTTTCATCAAATCAAAAATTATTCTTACTAAAAAAATGGTTAGAGATTGTTATCTCCAATAAAATGCTTTGGCCATTTATTTTTGCTTTTCCCTGGTTTGTAACTGTAAAAGCTTTGCGAAAGCCAAAGGTACAAACAGGGGCATCTAATAATCTAAATATAGAAAAGTATAAGAATTATATCTGCTCAATCCTATTTAATGAAAAGTCAATTAGTTTATCAAACTAAATTTTTATAAATGAAACTTTGTTGGTTACTTCCTAGCGATAAGAGCGGTGGTATATCTCCTGTTGCTTTGTCTTGTTGTCAGCAAGCAGCTAAAGCTGGACACGAGACAACAATGCTCCTACTAGCTAAACCCACATGGATTACTAGTGATGATTTCCTAGTAGCATCTTTAGGATTACATGCTTGTGTACCAGAAACACCTACACTTTTATTACAATGGCTTAAAAACAATCCACAGGATCTGGTATTTTTTAATAGCTGTAGCGAGTTTGACCCTGTAATTCCCTACTTGCCTTCAACTACCAAGTGTGTTTACGTCGCTCATGATGCCCCACCTTCGGCTTGGCGGCCAGGTTTGGAAGAAGAAGATAATTTAGAGGCAATGGTTGCGGTATCTGAAACTGTAGCTAGTAAATTTAGGCATCTCCTCAAACAACCTCATAAACTGTCTGTAATTTGCAATGGCACTGCCTTTCCCCAGAAGCCAGATATAAATGTAGAACGGCAAGATGACCTAATATTTCTCGGCGGTGAGAATTTGGTGAAGGGGAGCTTGGATGTTTTAAACTTGTGGAAACAA